>CAMZLQ010000042.1 GCA_947311585.1 uncultured Alcanivoracaceae bacterium
ATATTGGCTTAATTGTGGGAATTGCGACAAAGCTGTTTTGAGTTGTTGTAAATTCAATGGGTGCAACTCGCAACTTATGTAGTGTAAGTGTTGGTTTATTGTTGTGGACTCATCCCAGAGTTTTAAGGTGTTCAAAAAATTTAAGCCAGTACCAAAACCTGTTTCGGCAATGGTGTAACTTTCTTTACCGTGCCAGTTGGCGGGTAAATCATTTCCTTGCAAAAAAACGTGTTTTTTTTCATCCAATCCAATACCCGATTGAAAATAAATGTCAGCATAGTTATTTGAATAAGCATTTAAACTCTCATCAAATTGAAGCTTAAGCGTGTTGGCTTGTTTAATTGGAAATGGATGGCTCAATAATTAGCCTCTTTGCATTCGTGTGACACAAATTTCAGAATAGTCATCTCCCATGGCAACGCAGGCACTTTGTTCACTCCAAAAAGAAGTTTTTGAACGGTTGACTTTGTGGTAATAATCCAAATCAAGCGTTGGCTTTTTGGTAATATCGCCTTCGTAAAGTAAATTCATCAGTGAAGCACCAACACCTGCAACTAGATAATCAACTGGGTGATCGGCTAAACCAAATTTGCGTAAATAACCCAAGGACTCATAAGGTCGATAGACTCTTAAGACCAGTTTTTCACCAGCAACTAGTTCAATAACACGCCAAATGCCCCAGCCCAAAGCGTTAATGGCAGCGATAATCCCATGCAACCAATCTTCGTGGGTTTTTATCATGGGCATAATTAAATTATCCCATACATCGGAATTCATAATCCCTCCCATGGTGTTGAAGCCACAAATATGACCTGATTCAATGAGTAAAGTGCGAGAAAGCGCCATGCCTTCCATATTGATGTATTGTTGGTAATAAAACAGAGCAGGGTAATCGTAAACAATTAAGTCAGTTAAAGCAGGGCGTTGCTCGAGTTTTTTTGTTAATTGTTGTTCAAAATGGAATGAAATTAAATTGTAATAATCGGCATAGTGGCGAGTCAACTCTACGCCAAAGGCTGGAATAAGTCCTTGCTCATTGCCGAATAAAGGCGCTTGGCTCACTGCTGATATTATGGTGTCTTCATCTATATTATCACCAGTTATACGAGCTGGAATTTCTGCAGTAATGCCTTTGGATTCCGCTTTGTATTCATTGTATAAATCCAATTCAAATAAATAACGAAAGTCTTCACTTTTTTTGATGTGAATAGTCGTGGTTGAATTGCCTTTTGAGATAGAGTTTTTTGATAAAGAACCGTTAAAAGGCTGCATAAAACTAGCACTTAAGGCACCTATCGCAAAGCCTAAATCAAAATATTCCCCTGCTTGATGGCGTTTTTCAAAATTTAATGCTAAGGCTCTGCCGTAATGGCTATGACTGATGGTTAAATCAAAATTCTCCATTTCAACTTGGGACAAAGGCAGTAATCCAAATCCACAATATTTGTAGACTGACTCAGCATACTCTAGCCTTTGAGAAGTGGTCATATCCATGTTATCAACAAAATGTTGCATGAGCCCCAAAAAGGTCACTTCAGCAGCTGAATTAATCAATATTTTTTTATTATCGATGTGACGGCAATTTTCTATAGTTGCCTGCAAGTTGCGATTAAAATGATTGCAATGAAAAACCATTGCTTGATTATCAATAGTGACAATGCCTTCTTTTGCATTGATGTTACATTTTACTTCGCTCACAATCTCTCTCACAGATTAAAGCAAAATAATAACATGAATCTGTAATTTGCTCAATAAAGATTATTGATGAGAAGGTTTTTTGAGGAATTCTTGAATGAGATATCAACCCTGCGGTATTATGCCGCAGGTTCACAACAACTCTGTTTTTTGCAGCAGTCATCGCCTTCTTGAATCGGCGGACAAGGCACGGTTGCATAAGAGCAAAAGACACAGCAATCGCCTTTTTTTGGCTCCAGTATTTTATGGCAACTCGGGCATTCATAAAACCACTGACAGGCATCGGTTGGCATGGTGAGTTCTTGGCTGTGTTGGCAATGAGGGCAAGTCAATTTAGATTGTAAAATAATTTCTGTCATGTTTCTTTCTTTTTAAATTTAAGGTGTTACCCAAATCCTGATAGTAAAACACAATTATAGCACAACCCCTTGACACGCCTAGCAAATTAAGAAAACATCTTATCAGTAATGAGGTGATTGCAAACTATATTGACGAACTAAAAAATCTGAAATCGGCACTCAATGATATGGTTGTTAAATGCAAAGGCGAACAATACACCATTGATAATTGCCCGATTATTGATTCGTTATTGGATGATTGATATAAATAATTATTCTTTTTTGAACCAATTACTAATTAATGCTCAAGATCAACAAACTCATAATTCGTGTACAGTGTATCAAGATGTTTGTGATTGACTCTGAATTGACTGCGACGTTTAGACTTTGGCTTGGTTGTAGATGCATTCTCAACTTTGATCCCTGGATCATAATAAACCGTTCCCAGATTCATAGCAGAAAGCATAAACTCAAAGGTAGTTCCTACTCCAAGCTCAATATCTTTACCATAGCAATATTCAGTAATTCCAGATTGTTTACGCCTAAGACACGGAATATAAACTGCTTGAGCGTGTTTTCTTTTCCAATGATCCATGAGCTTTGCAAAGCTCCAACTTGCTGTTATATTATCAGCCATATCAACTAGCTCTACTGCACCAGTTGCATCAGTAATCAAGTTGTTTTTAGGATCAAATCCATTCAATTTCATCGTAAGATTTGTTAATTTATGACAGTTATCCACCACATGTTTACCACCAAAATTCAAACGATCTATTATTCCTCTTTTATCTGGATAGCCATAGGTTTTAACAAAATCTATAACACCTGCATCCACATAGAAACCACCATTAGGTTCTGGTGTCATTAATGTTGTAATGCTTGGTGATTTACGGGGAAAACCTTTCACTCCAAATTGCTTAACTTCCCACCCCAAATAATCTGGTTCAGCAAACCCATTGGGGTGGATACCCAACAATGCCTCAAGAGTATACCCTCCGCCATTTAATGCCTTGTATGGCACAGGGACGGAACTCTTTCCAAGTTTTTGTCCTGGAATCCAACCCATTTCGTGAATTTCCAAAAGCTTTTCGATAAGTATTTCTCTTGTCGAACGCTTAACAAACGAATGACTAACATCTACTTTCTTAAAAACATTGCTGATTTCAACAAAATTAGTTTCTTCAAGTTCGGAAGCAAGGTTGCATTCAGGGGTAACAAGATACCCATAAATCGTATAGTCTTGAGCTACGCCCAAGATTAACCACCGTCCTTCGCTTCTCCCTTGCTTACCAGGAGACATCCACCTACTTAATTTAACCTTTGATCCTTGTAAAAATCCAGAAAAACGAACTTCTGGGTATTGCGGATAGTAAATAAGCTTTGAGTTTGGAGCTTGATATGTTCGCCCCTCGGCATCTACCCATGTAAATTTTAATGAGGTTGTATATTTTATCTTCCTTTTATTGTTATTAACTTTTGTTTTATGGGAGCTTGATTGAGAAGCGATCATATCACCTGTTGGTATAAAGGGTAAATCTGTCAGATGTCCCCCGAAATAAGGCTGATTTTTACTATTATCATTAGGAGCTAATTTTTTTATATAAAAATCGCTAGCCCCATTGCGCTTCATCATACGGATTACATTATCCAAGCTTATTATTTTGGATGCTGTAGAATCATAAGTCTCAATATCTGACCTCATTTATGTCTCCCACATAATTTTCAATTTTGACATTCTATATTATCAACTATTATGCAGCCTTTTTCTTCTTCGTACTATTTTCTTTTGTATTTTTTTCCTTTAAAACATTCTTTGCTTTTAAAATATAAGGCTTCATAAGTGTTGCCACAGCATCAAAAACTGGCACTACAACACTGTTTCCAAATTGTTTGTAAGATTGAGTATCTGAAACAGGTATAACAAATTTACTTTCACCTGATTTATCGAACCCCATCAACCTTGCACATTCACGAGGTGTAAGCCTGCGAGGCCTTTTTCTTGATCCCTGACTTAGGAGTATCTCCGAACCATCCTTGTAATATCTTGCTGATAAAGTACGAGTTGAACGATCTGCATCAGTTACCAAACCAAACCCAAACCCATTCCCTGCTTTTTTGTGTTTTGCGGCATAAGCTTTCAGGTACTGCCAAAGTTTAGGGGATAGTGTATATTTACTATCAACAAGTTTCTTTGGTTCTAGAATGTCACTCACTTTAGGTTCGGCTTCAGGATAAAAATCTGATATGTCTTTGAGTGTTAAGCCCTCAATTACATTTAAGTCTTTTCTGAATGCAACGATAACAATGCGCTCTCTATTCTGGGGGACAAAATTTTTCCCATTTATAATTCTAGGGTCTGCTTTAGTAGGATCATATTTCTTGTCAACTACTTCATATCCTAATTCATCCAATGTTTTCATTATAACCTTGAATGTTTTACCACGATCGTGACTTTTAAGGTTCTTAACATTTTCAAGCATAATGGCTAAGGGTTTTCTTGCATCGATAATTCGAGCCACATCAAAAAATAGTGTTCCCTGAGTCTCATCTTCAAAGCCATGTGCTTTTCCCATCGATTTTTTTTTAGAAACCCCTGCAATTGAAAATGGCTGACATGGAAATCCTGCAAGTAAAACATCATGCTCTGGGATCATTTCTAGGATGTGATTATAAGTTTTTTGTTTTGAGAAACCCTCTGGTTGTGTAATACCTTTGATATCACCATAAACCTCATGTTCACAATGATAATTTGCCAAATAAGTCTTAACAGCATACTTATCATATTCACTGGTAAAGACACATTCCCCACCTATTTTTTCAAAGCCATGCCTGATCCCACCAATACCTGCAAATAAATCAATAAATTTAAATTGCTTTGGCGATTTGGAAGGCTTAGGAAGCATATTTTCAAGTGCAATTCTCTCAGCATAAGTAAGCCAATTTGTTTCTTGCTGTCTTGAGCGTTCTTTTATCCACCGATTAATTATTTCACGAGGACGGTTTATTTTATCTGCTATTGCTTGTTGTGAAAAAATTGAGTTAACTTTTGTTAAAAGCTCAAAATCATTTAAGTGATTCATGGAGTCTTTTCCTCGTTATTGTTGATGAGTTTAAAGGAACAAATATGTGATGAATGGTCACATAATTAACCCTTTTTGTCAATTCCATTCTGTTTTTCTTTTAGAATAAATGCAGAATTAATACTTTGGAATAGTAAGAAAAATCAAATAAGGCAGTTTTGAATTATCTTTAAAAACGTTTAATATTTTCAAGTGATCTGTTTTTTTTTACATCTAGCCATGATGTTAGCTGATTGATTGAGTTTTTTGGTGATTTTTTCTACATCTGGTTTGATGGAATTGATGATATTAGGCGTTTTATTAGCGTTAATCAGTATTTGTGCCAACTGTTTAAATTCATCGTGGTGATTTTTATCCAATTGTTTCATCTTTTTCGACATTTCTGTCAAGTCATTATTAACTTTTGAAGCATCTCTTTTTTGGGTTAATATTTCTTCGCGTAGGGAATTAAACCACTTTTGTTGTTCAGGTGTTGCATAAATCGCTCGTGTTTTGATTAATGCTGCGTGTTCCCATGTCCAAGCCTCATTTTTTTGGTAGTTTTCAAAATTGCTTTGGCTGACAATAGCTGCCCCTGATTTGCCATTTGGGCGAAGTTGCGTATCGAGTTGGTACAAGCTGCCTGAGTAACTTTGGATAGATAAAAAGTGAATGATACGCTTAATCCAACGCATAACAAACTTGTGGTTATCATCGGTGATGTCAACTCCAAGCACAAAGACTAAATCAAAATCCGATTTAAGGTGCATGCTTTTCATTGCTAGTGAACCATAGGCAATTACAATTAAGTCATCAGCTTGAATGGTATTTGGTATTTTTGACTGTGTTTCTTGCCATGAAATTCTAATGACTTGCGATAAGATAAACTCTGCTAATAAAGTTAAAATTTCACAGGTCTGTAGTGTATTGTGTAATTCATCAATATATGCCATGATGGCTTTAAATTGGATGCGTTGTTTAAATTGAGCTAACAACTCCAATTGTTCTTCAGTATCAGCTGCATCATGCATTTTAGAAAATATTTGCCATTGTTGTTTTACATCAAAATCATGTTCATCAAATTCATCAAATAAAACTTCCAATAACGAGGGTGTCTTAGCGATACAAGTTGAAAAATAACTACTGTGAGATATTTGGGCAATTAATTTTTGTAAAATTAAAGGGGATTCCACCAGCATTGATAGGTAGCTTTGTCTTTTACTGACGGACTGGATGACTTGCGCGTAACGCTTAATAATTTCTTCTTGGTTTTCAAATTCGGACAATAAATCATTAATGGCATCTAAGGCAGAATAAATTTTATGTTTGATAGTTTTGGGATAATTTCGTACTGAAATTTCATCTTTTATCTGTTGGATTTGTGGGTGTGGTCGTTCATTTTTATTTTCAACTTTATTACTTAAAAACAGTTGTTGAAAGATAGCGTGAATATTGTCTCTATGTGTTTTTAAACTTTGATTTAATTCCTCTGTGTTTTTCAAACCCATACACAAGGCGAGGTGTTTTGTTTCTTTCGGCAAGTGATGCGAGTCTCTGTCGTGAATTATTTGGCAGAGGTTTTCAAGTCGCCGTAAAAATAACCATGCACCTGTAAGCTGTTGCAAATCCTTTACACTGATGTGTTTAAACTCGCACAATTTATGCATTTGTTGCCATAAATCGTTGCCACGCAGGAGTTTATTACGCCCACCAAAAGTCATTTGCAGGGTTTGAATGATAAACTCAATTTCTCGAATGCCACCAACCCCAAGTTTAAGATTATCTTGGTCATCGAGTTGTTGGCGTTGGATTTGTGCCTTAATTTGTCGCAAGGATTCAAAGATGGAATAATCCAAATACTTGCGGTAAATAAAGGGCTGGATTTGTTCTAGTGTATTACTTGCCAACTCTTTATCACCTGCGATAAAACTGGCACGTAACCACGCGTACCGTTCCCAATCGCGTCCTTCACTTTCTAAATAGGTCAACAAATTGTGGGTTGAACAGGTCAAAGGAGCCGCTGAACCAAAAGGACGAAGACGCATATCGACACGGTAAACAATTCCATCAGCCGTGATGCTATCCAATAGTTGAATAATGCGTCGCCCCAAACGGTTGAAATAAGTTTGAGAATCAAGGCATTTGTTGCCATTGGATTGACCCGCACCAGAATAACAAAAAACTAAATCTACATCCGATGAATAGTTCAGTTCATTGCCGCCAAGTTTACCTAATGCAAAGATGATAAAGCTTTGTTTATCATTAGTCGCATTTAATACCTCACCGTATTTTATTTGCATTTCTGCCTGTGCTTGTTGATAAGCATAAGTGATTAATAACTTGGCTAATGCACTTGTTTGCTTGAGTGTGTGAATGTGGTCTTGTGGATTAAGAGTTAATGAATCTTGAGCCGCAATTAACGCCAATCGTGATTGGCGATATTTTCGCGCTAAGGCGAATATATCCAGATGCGAATTTTTATTTTGAAAATCAATCCAATCACTTGGTGAATTTAACGGTTTATCACACAAATCATACAGATGCGGGTTTTGAGTAAACTGATTTTTTACAAATGGACTGAGATTGAAAATTTTCATTTAAGCTTTTGCAAAATTTCATTTACCTTATCTCGATTTTTTTTGAATTCAATATGTTCTGGATATAGATTGCTAAGTTCCTCAAACAACTTTTTCCCTTTTTGAAAATAGTTTAAAAAAATAGAAGAATCCTCTTTATTTAATTTTTGGTAAGCTTTTCCCAAAATTAAATATTCAAAAGCTAAACTACTTTTAATGGAAGTGACATATGGGTAATCCTTATAAAGTTCTTTTGTTAGGTTTAATCCATCTTTCAAATAGTGCAATGCTTCGCTTAAATTGCCAATTTCTATATTGATGTTGCCAAGTGTATCATAGCTAATTGCCAAGCCTTGTTTGAATTTGACATTATTAGGGTTGTCATTTAAGAGTTCTTTGGTTAGTTCTAATGCTGCGTAAAAATATTGTAAGGCGCGGTTTAAATTACCAAGGTGTTGATTTGTTACTCCTAGTCTTTTATAGCTTATTGCTAAACCATTTTTAAAATCTTGATTGTTAGGGTTATCCTTAAAAAGCTCTTTTAGCAACATAGTTTCTTCATCAAAGAACTCTAAAGCTTTAACAAGGTTACCTAGGTCGGTGTAGACATCTCCAAGTCTTTCATAACTAATTGCCAAGCCATTTTTAATAATGATATGGTTGGGATAGTCCTTATAAAGTTCTTTAGATGTCTTTAGGGCATTATTAAAGAATTTTAAACCTTGATCTAAGTTACCAAGGTCTTTATGGATATCTCCGAGTCTTTTATAGCTAACAGCCAAGCTATTTTTAAAGTTGGCATTATTTGGGTTGTCATCAAAAAGCTCTTTTGTGAGTTTTAAGTTGTCTTCAAAATACTCCAATGCTTGGCTTAGGTTGCCATGCGATTTATGCAAGTCTCCTAAACGTGATTGTGCCATCCCCAGAGTGTAGCTGTAGTCTTTGTTTTTTGGTAATTGCAGGCATAACTCTAGCATAATTTCTTTGGCATATTCGGCATCTTTTAAGGCGTTTTTAAATTCGCCAGTGGTTTGGTAGACATCGCAGCGAGTGATGAGGGTCAGTGCCAGTTGCTGGTGTTTGGCGTTTTGTGCCTTGATGTAAATGCTGTAAAATTCCAGTGCCTTGCTGTAATTATGAATAGTGTCGAATATTGTACCTAACTGTTGGCTGTTTTTTTCAACAAAGGGTTTTATGGTGTTTTGGTATTTGCGGTAAATTTCATGTACTTTTTGTTTTTGGTGGTGTTTTGAGAGTTCGAGCAAGTAGTGAATCAAATAATCGTTGACCAGTTCTCTTTTGCTTAACTTTAGTGATAGTGCTTTTTCGAATTGTTGTTGTGCAATTTTTAACTGCGTTGAGGTTTTGGCAGTTTGTTCTTGTGGTGTTTTTATCTCTGTTAGTGGTTTTGGTGCTTTTTGTTCGGATTCAAAGACAATGCTTGGCAAGCGGCGTTGGGTGTAGAGGTCGGTGGCATTGTTTATCAGTTGTGGATAAATTTCTTGGGTTATCCAAAATATTATTGGCGTATTTAAGGCATGAAATTGTTCGCGCGCAAAATTGATTTCTGTTAGGTTTCTTTGTGCGAATTTGGTATCGCTGATGTGTTCGTACAGGTTGGCAACAATTATGCCTTGGTATTTTTGCTCTCGATTAAAGATTGTGAGTTGTTCTATGAGCGTGACATTTTGGTGTTTGTTGTAAAAAAAAATACCTATTTTTTGTTTGTTTTGTTCAAAATGCTGTTGTAGCTTTTGATTGATGCCTTTTATTTGTGCGGTTTTGTCCGCATAAGCAAAAATATAACCGTTTTCGTCCTCTCGGGATAAAAAACGTATCAATCTTTTTAGGTTTCTTTGATTGGATGCACTAAGCATTTTATTGCCTTAATTCGTAGCCATGTCTTTTATGTTTTCTTTGACGATAGGATGGACATCGCTCCAGTTGGTGCCATTGTAGTTAAGGATGGTTAAGTTTTGCCTTAGGTGCATGATTCGGGTTTCATTGGGTGGTATTTTGGTTGTGCTATTTACCAAAGAGACTAATGCTTCGTAATATTCACTTGCTTTTATCTTTGCTTGGTCGTTATCAGCGATAGTATTGCGGTATTCATTTTTTAATTTATTAATCGCTGAGTCTTTGTCTTTATGACTTATTATTTCTCTTCCATCGATAAGACAAGAGTCTGAGGCACTGAGTATCATGGCAAATAAGTCACGAATCACTCCGCCAGATAATCGAATAAAGTCTTTTAAAATAGAGTTGTCTGCAAAGAGGTTTAAGTCCATTCTGGCTTTAATGATGTTTTCCATTGTATGGTAACCTTTTTCTTCTTCTTTTCCTTCCTTTGATGTGACTTTTATCATCGGCAGCTCCAATATATCAGGAAATAAGGGGCGAATTTGGTTAAAGCGAATGTGGTAATACAGAGAAATTGGGTAGGTGAATATAACATTGGATGACAAGGAGGTGATTTGTTGAGCATAATTCAAGAACAAATCCTCTGCGACATCCAATTTAATTTTATCTAAATCTTCAATGATGATTAATAAATCTTTTTTCCCTTGGGATTTTATTTGTGTTTTTACTTCTTTTAATAATAAATTACAGTTTGATACAAGCGTTGAGAAATGGGGTTCTACTTTCTGAGTTAATACATTCTTCATGCTTCGTGAGCTTTTGGCAGATAAGCTGAACTTCGCAAAAAATTTGGCTAATAATGGAATGCCTAGATTGCCATCAACTCCAACGTCACTTGCCATGCTCATGTATTGGTTGTTGACTTCTTGAATTTCTTGAATTTTGACAAAGTCAGTGATTTCTTTAAGTAAATCCTGCGGTATCTCCATTTGCTTTTCTTGAATGTATTCAAAAAGACGTTGCATTGTGATAATAATTAGTTCTATATAATTTATTGCCATTGGATCTAAATCCTTAAGGGCTGAATACTTAAAAACTAAAAAATCTTTATTTATGTCTTTTTCTAAATGGACTAACTCTGTGCTTTTACCACAGCCACCATTTGCAACAAACAAGATTTGTTTGTTATCGCCAATACTGTTGTTTAATAAATTGGTCAATACTAAACGAGCATTTCCTCCACGTGCAGGATAGGTGTCTTGATAAAATTCATCTATATCATTTATTTCAAGAGGCTCTTGCCTTAAAGCTTTATAGATATTCTTAACGTATTGTGCTTTTTGTAAACTCATAATTCATGTTTAATAATAGTGTGTCAATTATACACTAACTAACGCGCTTCAAAATAAGCTTTTTCGGAAATATCTAACCAACTCTTGGTTTGCGTGGCAAAAGTTTTGTAGGAGTTGTAGATGCGTTTGCCCATTTTTGAGGTATTACCCACTTCATCAAAGACTATTTGTGCGTGTTTTTTAAATTCTTCTAGGACTTCTTTTGGGTATTGACGCAGTTGTACGTTATGTTTATTAATAAGTGTGTCCAGTGCGGTTTTATTTTTTGCGGTAAAGTCTGAGAGCATGTTTTGATTGGCTGACATGCAAGCGGTTTTGATGATTTCTTTTAAATCATCTTCTAACGCATCATAAGCTTCTTTATTGACTATGCCTTCCAAACAAGCCGTTGGTTCGTGCCAACCCGGGTAATAATAATATTTTGCCGCTTGATAAAAGCCAAAGGCTAAATCATTGTAGGGTCCGACCCATTCGGTGGCATCAATATTGCCTGTTTGCAAAGAGGTGAACAATTCCGAACCCGGCAATAATTTTGGTGAACCACCAGCTCGCTTAAAAACCTCGCCACCAAGCCCGGGTATTCGCATGACTAACCCTTGAATATCCGCCATGCTATTAATTTCTTTGTTAAACCAGCCGCCCATTTGCACGCCAGTTTGCCCAAC
>CAMZLQ010000043.1 GCA_947311585.1 uncultured Alcanivoracaceae bacterium
CCGAAGAGGTTATCAACCAATAAGCATCCATTAACCAGTCCATCGAAGGGTTAAATAAATCATCGTGGAACGCAAGGCGTTGGGTGTAATGGGTTATTCCCCCTTGTGGTGTTATCTCAAGGCGTGAGGGTGTTCGCCATACTAGATGCAATGGGGTAATCATGCTGGTGTGGTTTTGTTTTTTAACCGCAGAGCCCAAAGCGGTTCCCCCTGTTTTACTGTGGCAATCCACGTCCATTTCAACCAAGACTTGAGGGTCTGTGGTTCCCCAAGGAATATTTGAAAAAACCTCGGCATCGCGCCATTGGTTGGGGTCAACTTGCGGATCAAAGGGCGATGATACCGCACACCAAAAAGGCTCGTTGTTATCATCGTAAAAAAACGCGGTCATAAACAAGAAATAACCCCCAGCAACCCCAGGACGCGATTGCACCTCAACGGTAACACCCCAACCCGGGTCATCAGGATCCCAATAATTGCCATTAGCTGGCAAATCATGCTCAATGGTTCCCGGGGTGATTGCAGGAAAAGAGGCATCAAGATCAATTCCTGCCTGTTCTTCTTGCCCATAGGCAATAAAACTCACGCAAAGCAATAAAAGGATAAATTTAGTTTTTCTAACTGAAGTATAGTGGTACATGAACAGATTTCCTTAAAAAATAACAACAATTATAAATACAAATGTGTTTTAGGTCAAACCAAACGCAAATGTACAACACTCTAATGGATTGAGTGGGATAAATCCAACTGACCATTTGCAGAACTGTAAGTTTAGATTTTATCGAATCTTCTATATTTTATTTGCGATTTTAACCAATTAGTTTTATGCTTTAATGACAGGAGTGATTTTTTGCTAAAAAGCAAGAAATCGAAATTGGCTGTGCCCAATATATATTTATCAATAAAATCTAGGACTAAAACCATGAAAAACCTTAAAAAAAACATTAGAAACGCAATAACAACTCTTCTTATAGCAACTTCATTATCAGCAAATGCAGGGTCTATGCAGTGCATGATCACAGCAGTAACTGGTGATGGCTCAGGTATCACAGCAGTAACTGGCAATGGCTCAGGTATCACAGCAGTAACTGGTGATGGTACTGGTATCACAGCAGTAACTGGAAACGGTTCAGGTGAAAAATCAGTTACTTACTTTAAAGTATGCAAAGAAATCTAAAAGTGATTTAAATTTAGTGCTTTGGCAACAGAACTTGACATCCTCACCGCCCTAAAGAGGCGGTGAGGATGTCAAACACACTACACACACTATTGTCAAAGGGTTGTTGTATTGTATTTTGAAGCAAGCCTAAGCTGCGCTATCGTCAGGCAATATAGTATCATCAAAAAATATTTGCATTGGGGGGGTTAGGCTTTCAAAATTAATTATGTGTGCCAATACGTCACACATTTGTTGTCTTTAATTGATTCGTATGACATAATGACACACAAGGTATATTTATAAATGTATCAAATTAGGAGTTCTAAAAATGAAGGTAAAACAATCACAAGCGCGTTTGGTTGCTAGGGTATCTGTTGATATTCAGGAGACCATTAAAAAAGCAGCGACCTATTCTGGTGCAACTGTAACTCAGTTTTTAATTGATTCTGCTCTGGATAAAGCTAGGTCGGTAATAAATGATGTTGAGGTTATTAAGTTAACTAATAAAGCGTCATCCGAAATGATGAGGTTGTTAGATAATCCACCGAAGCCAAACGAATATTTATTAAAGGCAAAAGCCAAATATGAAAGGCTAATATTGAATGTACATAATACAACAACTGAATAAAGAACATGAACGCAAATCTTTTGACTGTGGGCAACCTAAAATTAATGATTTTTTAAAACAGCAAGCTAATCAAAGCGCAAAAAAACATTATTCTCAAACACACGTTCTTATTAATAATAAACACCCTGAACGTATTATAGGGTTTTATACTCTTACTTCTATTTTAATTGATAAACCAATGCAGCACCAAATCAACATTAAATATCCATTTGATTTATTCGGTGTAAATTTAGCACGTATGGGTATTGATACTGAATTTCAAAATAATTCACTTTCGAGTCTCTTGATAATTGATGCTCTTGAAAAGACGATAATTGTTAATAACAAAATGGGGTGTCAGGGTTTGTTTTTAGATGCAAAAAATCTTGAGCTAATAACTTACTATAAAAAATTCGGGTTTATATTATTATCAGACACAGATAATAAGATGTGGATGCCAATGGGAACTTTGACAAACAAAGCATTAATTAATTGACATCCTCACCGCCCTAAAGAGACGGTGATTCCTAGAATTAACTAGGCAACTAACGATTGCTCGTTATGTCGCGGGGTTAATAGTATCATCATATACATTTACATTGGGGCGATGAGGATGTCAATTCTAGTAATGGTATCTGCAAGTCACTATATAGACAGTATCATCAAATATTTGATAGGTGAGCCTATGTTCAATATTAATTCTTCTAGACCAAAGACCTTCCTCATATTTTAACTTCTCAGGCTTGCCTATCCCCTCAAAAGGCTCTCTTTTAATTGCCTTAATCAGCTCGTTTATTTTCACAGTACACATACTTGTACTGTACGACATATTGTACATTATATGATTTTGTTTGCAACCCCCACCTTTGCATTACCCACAAAAAAACCTGCAATAGCAGGTTTTCTTGTGTAGTGAAAAACACATCTCAAATGCTTGAGGTTATCCCCCATCATCGGGTATGGTGCCATCATCAATTAGCTGCTGCTTAATGCGATAAGTCCCAGCCTCTGGA
>CAMZLQ010000044.1 GCA_947311585.1 uncultured Alcanivoracaceae bacterium
GGATTCATTAATTAATTGTTCGGCAATTTGTTTACTGCTGACTGGTTGTTTTTGCCATAATACATGCAATATTTTTTCTTCAGATGGGCTAATCTTTTTATCGGAGACATTTTTAGCCACATTTACTTAATTCGTTAAATTTAATACTTGCATTTAATGATTACAAGTGTAATAATTAAAATTCGTTTACAACTGTAATTAATAATGAGTAAAAAATCAAATAAAAAGATTAGCCCATCTGAAGCAAAAATATTGCATGTATTATGGCAAAAACAACCAGTCAGCAGTAAACAAATTGCCGAACAATTAATTAATGAATCCTGGTCCTTAGTCACAACAAAAACATTGATTAATCGCCTTTTAAAAAAAGGGTATTTATCGTATGAAAAGAAAGGCAGACAATACCTCTACCATTCAAAAATTACAAAAGAGAATTATTTAAAAATAGAAAACAACAATTTTATCAAACGGCTATATAACGGCAGTCTTAGTGGCCTATTTGCCTCTTTTAGTGAACACGAAAAAATAAGTCGCGAAGAATTAGATAAAATAAAACTCATTATTCAACAGATTGAAGATAACACATGAACTTTCTATACAAATTTTTAATGCTAGGAAGCCTCTATATAGCAATTGCAGGTGGATTTATTCTTTTAATTCGACAGCTGATGAATCAATTGAAAAACTCACAAGTGATTATCTACAAATTATGGTTTATTTTTATAGTAGGGTTTATTGTTATATTCATTTCCCCACTTCTTTACTTGCCAGAAAACCCGCTAATTAACTTAAAAACCAACTTAATGACTTTACCAACAATCGCAGTCTTTAGGTCACAAACCGCACCCTATTTATCGTATAGTGAAATTATTGTAAACTTTTTGGGATTAATTTCTGTCTATTTATTTTTAGTTTTACTAGTAAAGTATTTTTCTTTTCGTCATAAATTAAGACAAAACAGCGAACAGAAAAACAATCAACTATTTATCAGTCCATTAATTAGTGCACCATTAGCCTTTGGAACTATCAAACCTAAAATCTATATTCCAATAAGTTTTGAACAAGCTTTCACTCAATCACAACAAAAACTATTAATTGCACATGAACAAACACATTGTGACCGAAAAGATCCATTGATTTTAATCCTTTTTGAAATACTCACACGCCTATTTTGGTTCCACCCGGTTATTTACCTGTTAAATAAACGAATGAAAAAAGACCAAGAGTTATCATGCGATGAAAGCGTATTAATAAAACACAATAAAAGACTCGAATATTCAAAACTATTATTAACACTTAACCAAAGTCCAATTAATCTACCCAAAACTGAACTGTATTGTTCATCAACCTCACTTTTAAAGGAACGTATTATGAAAATCAAAAACCTTAATAATCACAGTATTATCAATAATTTTTTATCGCATTTAATTATTATAAGTACCGCTTGTGGATTACTAATTACAACATCATCTTTAGCCAATAAAGTTAAAACAGTTAACAATGGTGAAATAAAAAAACCTGAAGCCAACATAAGGATAATTCAGGAAAATAACGCTGTTAAATCACCACCCAAACCCAGTACTCCGCAAATGATTACTAATCCAAAAACACCAATGCCAAACACTGTTCCTAATCCTCCCATGTCTCCACCAAACAAAATGATGGCAATTATTCCATTAAGCCAACCCAAACCACATTACCCTAGAAAAGCGGCATTAGCGAAGATTTCAGGCTATGTTGATGTGCAGTACGAAATAAATCCACAAGGAAATGTCGATAACATTAAAGTGATTAATTCAGAACCTGCAAAAGTATTTGATAAGCAAGCAGTCTCGAGCGTTAAACTGTATAAATTTAAGCCTATAGCGAAAAAGACAACAATTCAACAACGCATAAAGTTTAATATTTAGTGGACCTTAACAATATCAGGATACAAAAGAATAAGGACCAAAATTATTGGTCCTTATTTGTTTTTGCAGCTTTTGTTTTTGCTTGCATCTTTTGGCTTTGTTGGTCTTATCATGCACGCCACCTTTTTTCATAATGGCTAATCGTGCGACCACGTTTCTTACCTTTTTCATGGTTTTCTCCTGTTTAATCGTTAAATGATTTAGCCTTTTACACACACCACTTGTTTAAGCGTGTGTTCTATAGACACCAAATCGTGTTGGTTGTTCATTACCGCATCAATGTCTTTGTAAGCCCCTGGGATTTCATCCACTACACCTTTGTCCTTGCGGCATTCAACACCACTGGTTTGCATTTGCAAATCAAGGGTGTTAAATTGCTTTTTGGCTTGGGTTCGGCTCATTGCCCGTCCAGCACCGTGCGAACACGAACAAAACGAGGCTTTTGAACCCTTGCCTCTGACAATAAATGATTTAGCTCCCATTGAACCAGGGATTATTCCCAACTCATCGACTTGAGCACTGATTGCACCTTTACGCGTAACATAAACTTTTTGACCATAATGGCTTTCATAAGAAATATAATTATGGTGGCAGTTTATCGCCTTTTTGGTTAAGGTGAACTTTGGTAGTTTTGATGCTCCTAAGGCATTAACCACTAATTTCATCATCTCACGGCGGTTTATCCATGCGTATTCTTGTGCCCAGTTAACCGCTTGCACGTAGTCAGCAAAATACTGCGTGCCCTCATTCAGATAAGCCAAATTTTTATCAGGTAAATGAATCTGATGTTTTTGCATATCTTTTTGAGCCAAATTGATAAAATAACGACCAATGGCGTTACCAACCCCACGAGAACCTGAGTGAAGCATAATCCACACCTCATCGTTTTCATCCAAACAGATTTCAACGAAGTGGTTGCCGCCACCCAAAGTGCCGAGTTGTCGGTGCCATGTTTGATGAAAAGTGCGAAACATCTTAGCAATGCTTGGATGCTTATACAAAATTTCATCAAGTGGTTTATCAAGCGCCTTCACGGTTGATGATTTCACCACCGCGCGGCTGTGCCAATTAAAACCCACAGGAATCAATCGCTCGATATTTCGCCTGATACTGTATAAATTATCAGGTAAATCAGTTGCTTTTAAGCTGGTGCGAACGGCATTCATGCCACAACCTATATCCACGCCAACGGCGGCTGGAATGACGGCATTGAGTGTCGGAATAACCGAACCAACGGTTGCACCAATTCCCACATGCACATCGGGCATCGCTGCCACATGATGATGCACAATCGGTAAATTGGCAATATTAACCAACTGATCAATCGCTTTTGAATTGATGTCATTGGTGTAAATCTTAATAGGCACGCGTGCCTTGTTTATTTGTTTTAAAATGGGCATATCTGCTTTCCTTTAAATTTGATCCAGATTGTCATCCTCGCGAATGCGGCGATCCAGATTGCTCAAAGAGACTGGATTCCCATTTCCATGGGAATGACAAAAAGGAAAAGCTTCAGGCATAAAAAAAGCCTGAAATACAAGTGCATTTCAGGCTTTGAGTTTTAAAGTTTTCCCGAAAGGCACGATTCTTTTCAAGCCTTCCAGATATGTTTACTGGGAGGCTTAAGTGTTTGTTCTCAATTGTATGTGTTTCATGTGTTACCTCCTAAATTAATGTGGTGTGATTTAAATCATTGGTGATTTAATTTGTCAGCATCTTAAGCATAATTGCAACTTTGTCAATATTTTTACCTTAGTTTGCTAAAGTCATCACAATTTTTTGCGTGTATACGCTTAAGATTAATCAACAACCTTTAGATTTAAGATGTTTTTATGAAAAAAATACTGTTACTGACGACTTTATTGTTTAGCATTAACCCAAATAAAAGCTTGGCTACTATCTTTGAAATTAATCCAACCGATAATATTATAACTGCCACTAATGCATTGCAACCAGGTGATATTTTAGAATTAACCACAGGTCTTTATTCCGTCACTTCACGTTTTGGCGTTACGCTAAACTGCACAGCAGCTTTACCTTGTATCAATCGTGCAAAAGCGGGTCATACTCCGCATGTCAATCGACCCAATGCTAACCAAAACATTATGGATATTGAGAACAGCACTTATGTCACTTTTAAA
>CAMZLQ010000045.1 GCA_947311585.1 uncultured Alcanivoracaceae bacterium
ACCATCACCAAAAGAAGTATCATAATCTCTGTCATCATAGCGTTGTGGGGAGGTGTTGTTCATGATTATTCTCCTTTGGCAGCCATTTCTGCAAGTTCGCACGTTTTACTGGCAGGTTCAAAAATCTTTTTACCAACAATCAACATACCCAATAATAAACCCGCCAAAGCAGAAACTAAAGAAAATTTAATGCTGTTTATATCAGAGCTGTGGCGGCTGTTTAAACTGACCATCAAAACCAACAACAACGGCGAAATTAACAACATAATGTGCGTATAAGCCAACCAAAAATTCGCTTGGGTTTTTGTCGGGCATAAGTCTTGAAGGACATTAACTAATGGTTTGGACAAAATCCAAAGGGTGATAAAACTCATGGAAAGACTGATAAAAATTTCTAAACTAAAAAGTGTAAATGTGTTCATAATTGTTCTCGTGTATTAATTAAGTGAGCCCAGTTTATGAATTTGGTTGGGTAGAAACTTCCGAAATGAGCATTTTGGAGTGTTTTGTTGTTCCACAATGAGCATTATGGATATTTTTTATGCAAAGTTATCTAATTAAGATAACCCATAAATAGGTATTTTAACAGGATGAAAAGATTGCAGGCTTTTAATATTTTCTCAATAAGAGTCAGTAACTAAGGTAAATTTTTTACCCATTTGTTACACTCAACAAAAATCAATCTTTTTTGCAGATAGCATTCTACGACGCATTTCAAGCGTTGTGGAATATTATTAACGGCTAAACGTATCGCATTGACCAATATCGCCTGTACTCATGCCTTTGCGCAACCATTTTATGCGTTGTGCAGAAGAACCGTGAGTAAAGGATTCTACATCAACTCTACGTCCTGCATTACGTTGCAGGGTATCATCGCCAATAGAAGCTGCCGCTTGCAAACCTTCTTCAACATCTCCCGAGTCCAGCCAGTTTTTCTGTTGTTGTGATAATGCTGCCCAAACCCCTGCATAACAATCGGCTTGTAGTTCTAGCAATACGGAATATTGATTTTTATTACGTGGGTCACGACGTTGCATTTGGCGCATTTTTTTTTCTGTTCCCGTGACATTTTGAATATGGTGTCCGACTTCATGAGCAATAACATAAGCCTGAGCAAAATCACCAGGAGCACCCATGCGTTTTAATTGGTTAAAAAAGCTTAAGGCTAAATACACTTTTTGGTCGCCTGGACAATAAAAAGGGCCTGTTCTTTCATTGTTGACACCACAAGCAGTGCTAACATTACCATCAAAAACAACCATGCCAGGAGCTGGATAGGATGAGCCTCTTCGGTTAAATTCTTTTTTCCATGCATCTTCTGTAGAGGCTAAAATTGTTCCTGCAAAGGCATATAACTCTTGTTCTGCTTTTGAACGTTGCACAGGTGCTGTTGTTTGCTGATTACTCACTTGCTGCTGTCCACCACCGACCATTTGAAATAAAGTTATTGGGTTTTTTCCTGTAATAACAGAAACAATAATAACACCAATTATCATCCATAGGCTCATCTTTCCACCACGACGAGCCATACCACCGCGACCACGCCTGTCTTCAACATTGCTACTTTGTCTTTGTCCTTTCCAACGCATTTTTTACTCTATGAATGAATTGCTTTTAGTATATCATGAAAATTAAATTTTTAAAAAACACCGATTAGAAAAACTTAAATCGTTTAAATGCAATTGATAAGGATACAATTGAAATAATAATTAACGCCATTATTTGCCACGAAACATCCGCAATGCCACCGCTAAAATACATCAATTGATGCAAAACATCCATTATCCAACCAGTTGGCAAGAAGTGCGATAAGCTTTGCATCCATTGAGGCGTTATTTCTATTGGCCACCAGCAACCACCAAGTGCCGCGAGTAACAAAGAAGAAACCGTAGCAATAAGACTGACCTGTCCTTCAGATTGTGCAAAACTTCCAAGCAAAACGGCTAATGCCGCATTAAAAGCTGCCCAAATTGCCAATACAACCACAATGGCAATCAGATGATTTCCCCAATGAATTTTAAAGATTAACCAACCAGTCAGCATACCATAAGCTAATTGTAAAAGTGTTACAAACCACTTTCCAAGCCATTTCCCCAAGACAATTTCACTGCGAGTTAAGGGCGTTGATGCTAATCGTTTTAGCACGCCAGATTGACGCTCTAAAAACAAAGAAACACTGCCCGAACTCAAAGCAATCATCATAATAAACATCACTAAAATACCCGGAACCGCTTGGTTAAAGCCTGATGGGATAACTCTTTTTTCTCCTGCCAAACTTATATCTACGGCAATGTTTTTTGGTAGTGCATTAATATCATCAAAGTTAATATTTTGCGTATTGCCATGATGTTTTTTAAAGACCAAAACATCTCCTAAGGTTTTATAAATGGCTTTTTCTATGGCAAATTTATCTTTATCTTGCCCCAATCCACTGGCCGTAGACAAATATTCTATTTCTATCTTTTTACCCTCATCTAACTTTTTTTGCATATCACTTGGCAACCATAATTGCCTAGTATAATTGCCAAAATGATACTTCAGTTCTTGTGTAGCTGTGGTTTTATTAAATATTTTTATATTGTAATCTTCACTTTCTAAGTTGTGAATTAATTGTTTTGCCAATGGATTGGTTTGCGTCATGTTTTCAACACTTTCCCAGATAGCAATATTTAGCGACCCTGATTGCCCACCCAAACCTTTTGTTGTTGAACCAATAAATCCAAAAAACACCAAGGGCATAACAAACATCCACACCAGTAAAGTCTTATCTTTTAGTGAATAGCTATAGTCTTTTTTTGCAATGAAAAATATATTCTTTAACATTATTTATTCCTCGCAAATTGTTGAGTTGTTTTTTGATTAACAAAGAAAAACACAAGAATAAAACCCAATGCCATCAACGCTGGAGTCAATAAGACCCAAAGAGCTTGCTCCTTAATAAACCACGAATTAAAACTCTGCAATAAATAACCATTAGGCAATTTTTCACCAATTGCTACCATTGCTTTGGGCATGGAATCAAAGGGGAAGAAACTTCCACCTAACATCATTAATGGAAAAACCATGCCTTCGGTCACAAGGTTAGCTGATTTTTTTGTTGGTAGCTTCAGGGTGAAAAATAACAAAAAACTCCAGATAGCAATCCCTGAAAGCACGACCCAAGGAATGATAATGAGTAGTTTTTGGTTGTTAATATTAAACATCCACACACCAAGAAACGACAATAAGACAGCAATAAGAGTAAAAATTATTATTGCCGATAATAACTTGCCGGTGAAGTAGTGTTTAAGACCTGTAGGAGAAGAAAGTAAACGGGACAAAATGCCTTGAGACTTGTCTTTCCAAAAATCTTGCGCCATACCTTGGGCAGAAAACAACAAAGACATAAAAAGAATGCCTGGAAACATCATATACATAAATGAATGTTTTGATTCTGTCTTTTTACTTTCATCGGTTTTAACCTTTTTCTTTGCCTGAATTTGTGGCGGAAATAGCTGTTTCTCTAACAAGTCTACCGTGTGTTTTATTTGCACACTCATCACTGCCATTTGCGTATCCGAAATATCTTTACCCGTTATGAGGTTATCAAACTGCTTTAGTTCTTTCGAAAACAACAGTTGAATATAATGCCCGCTATCTGCCAAAGCTGTCACCATTGTTTCAGCAATTTTAGGCAATATATTTTGGCTAGGGTTCTTAACTAGCCTTAAAGTCGTGGGTTTGTTATCAACAAAGTTTTGCGTGAAGCCTTTTTCTATCGTTAACCACACACTGGCATCACCTGCCGACATAATGGTTTGCCCTTCATCTTTCTTCACTTTCTTAAGAGTAAACATATCATCAAGTGGTCCCTGGCTAAAGGTGCGGACAAACATTTGTGACAAAAAGCTGTCATCATTGTCGGTTATCAACAAAATACCACTGGGTTTAGCATTGCCATCTGATCCTGACATCAAAGAAAAAAGAGCGGCCATCATCATAGGAATTACCAACCACATAGCCAATTGCCATTTTTCTTTCAACAATTTGGACAAGGTGCCTTTCAAAACAGTTCTTGTTAATGCATTTATCATGCGGCATCTCGCAATGCTCGTCCCGTAAGTTTAATAAACAAGCTTTCCAAATTGGCTTGTTGAATGTTAACCTGATGAACTTTTCCTATTTGTGCAACACTCTTTAGAACTTGAGTTAAGCATTTTGATGCTTCAGGAATCAAAATACGCACTTCTTGATGTGAAAGCTCAAGCACTTGTGCTCCAATGTCTTCAAGTAATTGCATATTTGCTCCTTCTTGATAACGCCCTTTAAGTGTAATTAAGTCACGCTCTCCCATCTGTTGGCGCAAGGCTTCTACAGTCCCTGCAGCAATCACTTGCCCTTTATCCATGATAAGCAACTGGTCACACAGCCTTTCGGCTTCTTCCATATAATGTGTCGTGTATATAACCGCCGTTCCGGCTTCTTTTAGTTTTATCGTTGCTTGCAATAAATGCTCGCGCGATTGCGGATCGACACCTACTGTTGGTTCATCCAACAACAAGGCAGAAGGTTTATGTAAGATCGCACAGGCAAAATTAAGTCGTCTTTTCATGCCACCACTAAACTGTTTGACTGGTTCTTTTTGGCGTGATTCCAATCCCACATCAAGCAACACTTCTTGAATACGGTTTTCCAGTGTTTTTCCTGACAAGCCGTAGGCAGAACCCCAAAAAGATAAATTTTCATGCGCAGATAAATCATCATAGAGTGCCAACTCTTGTGGCACGATTCCTAAAGATTGTTTGGCTTTGACTGCTTGTGTGGCAATATTAAAGTTGTTAATTGACACCGAACCACTGGTGGCATTAACCAAACCACTGATGCAGTTTATCGTGGTTGACTTTCCCGCTCCATTTGGACCCAATAAACCAAATATTTGCCCCGTGCTGGCAGTAAATGAAATGTCTTTTACGGCTTCAAATGTGCCAAAAGTTTTACTTAAGTTTTTTATCTCTATCATGTTTTTTCCTAAAAATTTTGGATTTAGCTGTGCTAAAAACGATTGGTTTGTTGTTTTGTTACAAGTATAATAACATTAATCAAATTATATTAAATGTGCTATTAGTCACTGTCTTTTTTAAACGTAAAACTACAAACGTTCTTCATTGCAACATTCATGATTCATCAAAGAGGCAAAGTATTGGTAGCAAAGTCTTACAATTTTTAACTGTTTGGCTTAAAATTAAGACTATTATTTAAATATATAAACCTAATGAAAACAGTTAATGGAATATTGCTGGTATTGCTTGTCATCATGTCATGGTTACACTTTTTTGGCGATGGCGGCTCAAAAGATTTAAAAGAAAAGCAACAGCTCTATCAAGAACAACTTGAAAAGAACAAAAAATTACAAGCACGTAATGATAAGCTAAAAGCAGAAGTTGAAGATTTACAAAATGGTTTAGAAGCCATTGAAGAACGGGCACGCTCAGAAATGGGTATGATTAAATCTGGAGAGACTTTTATTCAAGTTATTGAAGGCAATGATTGATATTCAGTTTTTTAACGTGTTGAATTTTAGTCATAAGTGAACTTTTTATAAACACCATAATTTGAATTTATATTGTTTTAAGTATACCTTCTTTCTTGTAAAGTAAGCAGACAACCCCAATAATACCAACTCCTTAATTTTAGTTAGGTTTTATCATTAGAAAGTCACGCTCAATTTCAGACATTATCGGAATAATTGCTTCATTGGTTTGTGCGATTCAATGCGCTATTGCACCCCTATTATTGAGCATTGCACCTATTATTCCTAAGTGGGCGCACTTTGGACATGGTTGGGTCTGGATAAGCTTTATTTTATTTATCGCTGCTTGGAGTATTGGCAGAGGGTATACAAAACACAAAAACAAGTCGATTTTATTTCTTGCTTCTGTTGGCATTTTACTTTTATTGGGCGGAACAATTTTCGAGCAATACCTCACCATTATCAGTGAGTCTATCATTTTTGCAACGGGTGGTTTTTTATTAACTATTGCTCATTGGAAAAATTACAAACTCGAAGGCAAATGTTCCATAAGTTAAAAAGGTGATAAGATTTCTCTATCAGGGTTTGGGTAGAGGTCAAAAATGAAGCATTTCTTTAGTCGAGGCATAACCCGTATCTCGCCACGCAGTATAACCGCCCGCAACCGATATTGGTTTTTTAAATCCCATTTCCAATAGAGATAATGCCGCTAAGGCAGAACGGTTGCCTGATCGACAACAAATAAAAACCTCATCATCAAAATTCCATCCGAGTTGTTTGCTAATAGCCACAATTTGAAACTCAAGTAGCCCTCGCGGAATCCAAACAGAACCGGGTATAACGCCTTCTAATACTTCGTTTTCTTCTCTGACATCAATAAGGTTTACTTTGCCTTGTTGCTTTTTTAATGAGAGTTGATTAACCGAAATTTCTTCAACTTTTGTAAGCGCATTAATAACAAGTTGTGGATAATCTATCATGATAATTAATAAGAGGTTGGGCAATACAAGTCGCTGAGCACTTCTATTATGCGGGTGGTGTTGTGCTGTGCAAGGGAATAAAAAATGACTTGCGATTCCCTGCGCGTTTTAACCATGCCTTCACGACGAAGCGTGGCTAAGTGCTGGCTTAATGCCGACTGACTTAAACCAATTTGTTGGTGTAACTCTGTTACTGAATATTCGCGTTCTTCCAATGCGCATAGAATCATCAGCCGAGACTCACTCGATAACGTTTTAAGCATTCGTGCTGCTTTTGACGCGTGCTCCTTTAAATCAGCAAAAGAACGGTGTTCAGATTGTGTTGTTTCCATAATATCATCTATTTTCAATCCTCACTATTATATTAATATTTGCTAATATAGTAAATGTTAATTTAGTTTCTGCTAAATAAAAGAGCATGAAAAAGACATAATTGTGACACATTTACGCTTTATCATTCATGTTTTCAATTAAAACAGAACAATGAAAATATTTATTCCAAGCAATGAATTTAATTGCTCCTATCAAAATAATGGTTACCACTTTAAACCTCTTGTCATTGAGGCTTATCTTTATCACTTAAATGTGGGAGACTTAGAAAAAACCCAAAAACGATTAAGCACAAAGGTAAAGACCGGAACAACAACCAATAAAAAGGGCAGAACTTGAGATTTATAGTTAAAGTGTGCTTGTGTTACTAAAAAGTAGGCACCAAACTCATGGATAAAAAAAGCAATAACAGAAATAAGTAAAAACTTAAAAAACAACAGCTTATGGTTTCGCTGATCTTTAAAAGAATAGAAATAATGCCCTAAATAGGCTGTTATGGTACCAAAAATAAAACCCACAAAGTGGGCTATCATAAAACCAATGTGCAAAAACTCAACTAACGAATAAGAGATGATTCCATGAACAAGACTAGCGACAACGCCAACTATGCCGTATCGAATCAGCAATAAAAAAAATGAGTTATTCAATAATGGCAAAAACCAACCCATCATTAATCTCAAGGTGAACTTCTTGCAAGGACTCGCCTAAGCACGGTCCATTAACACATAAACCTGAATCGGGTTTAAACTCTGCACCATGTGCAGGGCAAACAAGATTGCCTTGCGGTGTCGTTAAAAACTTACCCAATGAATAGTCCATTCGGCGCCCTTGATGAGGACAAGAGTTTTTAAATGCGTGGCACTTACCTTTTGTGTAAATGAGCATTATGGATGTCAAGCCAGAATCCAATTGCAATGAAAACTCATGCCATGTATCAGGGCTAATGTTAGCTATTTCATCTAGTTTACAAATCATTGTTGTGAATATTTTTTTACCGCATTAATAAGAATGCCCAATTTTTCAGGTTTCATATCGGGGTGCATTCCATGACCTAAGTTAAAAACATGACCAGCTCCATCGCCGTAAGAATCCAGCACTCGCTTAACTTCTTTTTCGATTACCTCATCCTGCGCATACAACACACAAGGGTCAAGATTTCCTTGAAGAGCTACTTTTCCTTTTGTTAATTCTCTTGCCAGGGACAAGTCGGTTGTCCAATCAACCCCCAGACAATCGGCTCTGGTTTCTGCCATTTTGGATAAATTATGCTGAACACCTTTTGAAAACAGTATAACGGGTATCTCTGGATTGACTGCTTTTACTCCATCGACAATTCGTTTCATATAAGCTAAAGAAAACTCTTCATACATCGCAGGTGATAAAGACCCGCCCCAAGAATCAAAAACCTGTACCGCATTGGCTCCACTGGCAATTTGCTGGTTAAGGTAATCAACGCTGGCATCGGTGAGTTTTTGTAATAGCTTATGCGCTGCTTTTGATTGATTAAGCAAAAAAGCTTTGGCTTTTGCAAATGTCTTAGAGCTTCCTCCTTCAACCATATAAGTCAACAACGTCCAAGGTGAACCACAAAATCCTAATAATGGAACCTCGCCATCTAAAGTCTTAGAGGTAAGCTTTAATCCATCCATGACGTATTTTAAATCCGTTTTAGCATCAATTTCAGGCAACGCATCAACATCGGCTTCGGTTACTATTGATTTTTTAAACTTAGGACCTTCCCCAGTAATAAAATACAGCCCCAACCCCATCGCATCTGGAATGGTCAAAATATCGGAGAAAATAATAACGGCATCTAAAGGAAAACGCCTGAGTGGTTGCAATGTCACTTCACACACCATTTCAGGGTTTCGTGCCATCGTCATAAAATCACCTGCTAGCGCGCGCACTTCTCGGTATTCTGGCAAATAGCGTCCAGCTTGGCGCATTATCCATACGGGTGTTCTCTCGGTTTTTTCAAGGCGCAGAGTTCGAAGCAATAGGTCGTTTTTAATTTTCATAGTTGTCTAATAAAAAATGTTGCTTCATTTTATTCTTAAAGCACATAATAATACAGTAAATTTGACGATTAGTTACTGTTCAGGGAGGTGTATACTTAACATTTATATTATTAGATATAACTTTAATCGTTGCATATTTTAATTTTGTGAATAGAATTGCCATGAGTTTAGGCGTCGCATTTAATGCCAAAGAATTAAACACTTATTAAGATGAACCTTCTTAACGAACATTGGTCTTAACATCCGAAATACGAAACAACTTAAAAACACAGTGATAAATTATGAAAAAATTAATGATAATGAGCCTCATGGTACTGACATTAAATTGTCAAGCTCAATTTATAGAGAAAGCCGCTCCAACAGATGTTGAATTAAAAATAAATAATGCAAAATCAGCTCCAGAGCTTTTAAAGATTTCGGCTGTTGCCTTTAAAGAAAGTGATTTTAAAAACCAAGTAAAAGCTTTAGAAAAACTAAGTAAAATCAAACCAAACGTTCCCTTTTTTCAATACAAACTAGCACAAGCTTACTCGTTAGCAAACAATAAAAGCGCAGCATTTAATGCCTTGGTCGCTCTACAAAAACAAGGACTTTATTACGATGTTGCGAATAACAAAAACTTTGATAACATCAAGTCCTTTCCTGTTTTTAAGTATATTAAAGAAAATTTAGAAGCCAACAATACCCACTTTGGAGAAGGTTTAGAGGTTTTCAAAATAGATAAATCGTTTAGCGGTTTATTGTTTGAAACCTTGGTGGTTGATTCAAAAAACAACCGATTCTTAATGGGTTCATTGCGAGATGGACGAGTGATTAAAGTTGAAAACAATGGCGACATTAGCAACCTTATTGAGCCAACCCAAGGGGGTTTAAGCGGCCCATGGTCAGTGATAGATTTAGAAGTTGATACTAAAAACAATGTGCTTTGGGTAGCAAGTGCAGCAATTTCTCAATACACAAAACTTTCTAAAGAGTCTGCAGGGCTTGCAGGAATTTTTAAATACAACCTCACAACAGGCGAGCTCATCAAATCTTTTCTCTTGCCTGAAAAGTCAAAGCCTTACTTGCTTGCCACTATTCATCTAGCAAAAAATGGCAAGCTATATGTCTTAGAGTCCATACGAAACAGCATACTAGAACTTAACCAAAAAACAGGTGAATTTTTGTTAGTGCTCAAAGCACAAGGGTTTGAAGGGTTGCGAAAAATGACTTCTGATGACACCGGAAGATTTTTGTATGTTACGGATGAGGAAAAAGGCATACTGGTTATAGACTTGCCTAAAGAGAAAACTTACCTTATTGAAAACACGCCGGCTCTTTTATTGGCAGGGATTAGTGAAATTATTTATGATGACAATGGCTTAATTATTATTCAAGCAGGTAATAAACCCGAGCGAGTCATGCGTTTACAGTTGAATAAAACCAAACTGGTAGTAAGTAATGTCTTTCCAATAGAATCGGCACACCCCAAATTCAACAACCCCTCTTCGGGCACGGTTTTTGATGGAGGAATCTTTTACATAGCCAACTCACAATTAGCAAAAACCAATAAATACGGTGGTTTATTGAGGGGGCAACGTTGGGACGATGTGTATGTGATTAGCTCAGCAAAACACTACAATGAACAAGAAACTTTGGACTACCAAAAACAAGTCGACAAATACAGAAAATAGAAGCAAGGGTTTAAACCAAAGTTTCGATTTAAAAAAACCGCCATTTAGGCGGTTTTTTGCTTTCTTGCAATCACTGCTACACGTTTTCCTAAAGCAATACAAAGATTTTTTTCATGCTTATCAATGGTTCTTTCTGATTCATTGCCTGACCAGTGGCTTGCTCCATAGGGCGTGCCACCGCTTTGCGTTAATAACAAGGACTTCTCCGTATAAGGCAACCCAACAATCAACATTCCATGATGCAATAGTGGCACAATCATGGATAATAAAGTTGCCTCTTGTCCTCCGTGAAGGCTTGAACTCGAAGTGAAAACAGCACCGGGTTTGTTGCTAAGCGTTCCTGAAAACCACGCAAGCCCTGTATCATCGATAAATGTTTTGAGCGGTGCTGCCATATTGCCAAAACGAGCAGGAGAACCTAAAATCAGCCCATCACACAGCGTTAAATCCTCTTGACTTACCAATGCGTCTTTGGGTTGAAAGTCTTCATCTCCACTGCATGAAACTGTGCGAATAATTGCATTGGTGTTTTCTTGAGATTCTATACCACGAGCAATTAGTTTTGCCATTTTACTGGTGTTACCGTGTTTGCTGTAATAAAGAACCAATACGTTAATCGTCGCCATTAGAGAATATCAAGCACAGATTCAGGAGGACGCCCTATGGCTGCTTTATTGCCACAAACCACAATAGGTCTTTCAATGACTTTTGGAAATTCGTGCATTAAGGCAATTAAGTCTTTTCTTGAAAGGCTTTCATTATTCATGTTGTTCTCTTTGTATTCCTTTTCATTTTTTCGCATCACTTGCCTGGGTTCTTTTCCAAGCTTAGTCAGAATTTTTTCCAACTCCGCATGTGGTGGTGGCGTTTCCAGGTATTTGACAACGGTTAGCGATAGATTCTTTTGTTGTAAAAGTTCCAGTGTTTGGCGTGACTTAGAACAACGCGGGTTATGGTAAATAGTAACTGCTTTCATATTGGGTTAAACAAAATTAAAAGGCTATTTTATGCTAACACTCTGCCAGATAATAGTATAATACATGATTTTTACGCTTATCTAATTATGACTAAAAATCTTATACTTTTACTTTTAGCACTCACTTTGTTTGCTTGCGACAAACAAAACAATTCAAAATTGCCCGATTCCCCTGCGGTTGCTATTGTTGGAGATTCTGTGATAACTGCTGATTTATTAAAAGCTTATTTGTTAGCAAATGGCATCAAAAAAGCAGATAATTCCACCACAAAACAAGCAATGGAAAATTTAATCAATGAAGTGGCGGTTGCCAATATTGCACGCAAGAATAATTTAACTCTGACAGCAGATCAATTAAACACCATTGAATACTTGAAAATTCGAGCACTAGCCGATGCGGCAAAAAAAGACTATTTAAGCAAAAATCAGATAACCGAAGCAGAAATAAATGAAGAATATAAAAGTGGTGCAAAGCAATCAGGAAATAAAGAATACCACTTGCATTTATTGATGTACCAAGACGAAGTGCAAGCCATTAAAGAGCTAGAAAAACTGCAAACAAAAGAGGACTATTTAGCGCTTGAAAGTTCTTTTAAAAAAACAAACCCTAACATTCGGGGCGTTGGCGATTTGGGTTGGGTGAAATTGCCACAGTTACCAAAAAGTTTTCGTGATGTCTTGCCACAACTAAAACCACAAACTTTGTATAAGAAAGTTTTAAACAGCAAATACGGAGCTCACATTATTTATCTTGAAGACACCAGAGATTTGCTTCCGCCAAAACTTGAAGATGTCCGCCAAGGCATTGTTAAAACATTAGAGGCTAAAAAGGTCTCCAAATTTACTCAGTTGGCAAAAGCAAAAGCACACGTTAAAATCAAAGAATAACGCTAAGGTCTAAAGTAATTCTGGTTGGAGTAAAATTTCTTATCTTGATTTTTATGCCAACCAGGAATACCTAAGACAGGCAGGGCAAAAAGTTCTCCCTTTTTAACCAACAACTCATTGTTTACAATTTTTGATGCGATAGACTCATCGCACACAACATCATCACTCGCCAATAATAACGCCTTTGCCGTCATGCCAATATAAGGCGTTAGGTATTTTTCATACATGGCGTGCCCAAAAGTGCTTATTCGTATTTGACCATTTTCCCATGCGTTTTTATGGTTAATAAATAACTCATTCCATTTATGGTTCCTAATCAAGTGATGAATTTTTTCATCCGCTTGTATAATCACGCCACATTCATCAAATAAGGTTAACAAGTCACGACGAGCAGAACGCAGAGAGTTTTTCTGTTGGGATTGTTCTAGATAATGCACGGCATTTATGGCGGCTTTAATTTTCGGAAAACTTAACCACGCCAAGGCATTAAAAAAATCATGCCAATTATGATTCCGAGTGGCAATCAAACCATGCAAATAGATGCGTTGTTCGTAGCCAAGCTCCAAAAAAGGCAGCGACTCGTCTTGGGCAATAAACTGTAAAGTTTTATTATTTAAATTTACTGCATGAATGTATTGGTTTAACTGCTCTACAGAAGGCAAAAACTTTTCATTTTTGTCATTAAATCTTGGTAATAATGAATCCATTAAGGCAACAATGGGTTGAAACATTAATCGTTCACTTTTGTGTGAAAACATTACTTGATGGGTTGGTAGATATAGGTTATTAAATCAGTTTCTGCAACCTTGGTGGGATCAGTCACGTAGTCTTCCCAGGGTTGACCATTTCTTTGCAGCTTATTATAAGTAAGATATTCATTTAACACTTCATAGGATTTTTTAAAGTTTTTATAGGAGCCTTTGTGAATAAGTTTAACGGCTTTTCCAGCATACATTTGCTTAGGTTTTATTGCTGTAGATTCATCCTTCTTATCATTTTTGTTAACAGGAATGGCGGCTAAAAACTCAAAATTCTTTTCATCAAAATTTAAATTAATTATCTTTGGAGTGCCATTCATCTCAATATTGTTTGCCACCAGAAAGCGGATTATCTTTTGGTAAGCTTCACCAATAATTTTTGAAACATCATCCTCTCCAACTTTTGCAGATGACTCAAAAGTATATACCGCTTGTGCTGGTGTTGTGACGATAGAAAGTGCTGAAAAATCATTTTTGGGCAATGACTCTACATAGGTTTTTAGTTTTTGTAAGCCTTTTTCATAATCAGGGGCAATCATGTCCTCAATCACTAAACCAAAATAACGGTAAAACACATTCATGCCAAAATCATTTTCAAACGCCCACGTGACCTTGGTCTTATCGCCATTTTGTTCGAGTGACATTATGGAGTATGCGGGCGCTTCTGATTTCCCAAAAAACATTTTTGTTTTGGTGTGATCATTCTCAACCGATTCAATAATCTCATTAACTCCATCACCAACACTTTCGTTGCCGTGCCATTCCAGTCTTGAACCCACACCTGACTTTGGTCCTGAAACAATATACTCAGCATTAATATCTAATTCATACCACGGCGACCATTTATTAAAATTTTCAAGGGCATTAATGACTTTAAAAACAGTGGCTTTATCGCGATTTATTTCGATGCTGCGCTCAAGGTGAACTTTTGATGGCAAAAACAAACCAACAACAACCGCAACTAAGATTAAAAAGAAAAGGGCTAATACAATATATCGAAGTGTTTTCATGGCAATTAAAAAGGCTTGTAAAAGGAGAATCATAACCAAATTGTGACTATTATCAAGATTATTCTTCAAAAATAGAAAAGCGCTTGATTTTCTAAATTATTTAACTGATAATGAGAATGATTACTATTTAGAGCAAACCATTGTTACCATTAATTCAAGCACAAACAGGCAAACAATATAAAGTTGAAAGCCTTAAATCACTTAAGCCTCTCTCCAAAAGACTTGCCGTCCTTGGGTTAAATACAGGTGTGTTGATAGAATTGGTGGCACTGTATAAACACGGTGCTGTAATTAAAACACCTTTTGGAAATATTGCCTTGGGTGCTGATTTGCTCGATTCTATTCTAGTGACATTGGTGTAAGTTACCAAGATGACTACGGACAAACCTCTTGTTGCTCTTGTTGGCAACCCGAATTGCGGAAAAACCACTCTCTTTAATCAACTCACAGGGCTAAACAAAAAAACAGGAAATTGGTCAGGGGTAACCGTTGATTCATCTTATTGCTCAATCAACTTTAATGAATTGGACTATAATTTGGTTGATTTACCTGGCATTTACGGTTTGTCAGTCGAATCTCAAGGGCAAGACGAGTCGCATGTTCATGATTTTCTGGCGCAACAAAAGCCTGATTTAATTATTAATGTTATTAATGCCACTTCTCTCGAACGTGGCTTGTTTTTAACTTTAGAATTACTCGAATTCAATGTTCCAATTATCACCGTTTTAAATATGTGGGACGAAGCACAACAACAAAACCTGTTAATTGATACCGAAAAACTTGCCCAAGTCCTCGAGTGCTCAGTGATTACCATGGTAGCATCATCGGGTATTGGCATTGAAGCATTAAAAACCAAAATTGAGCAAACCACTCGAAACAATAGACCTGCCAACAAAGTAACAAATAACACAATTAAAGAACCCAGTTTTGAGGAGACACTGAGCAAAGCAAAAAACATCAGCGCAACAGTAATCACTCAACCGCAAAGTCAACCCAAACAAGCAAGCAAACTCGATACACTCACCACTCATCCAGTGTGGGGCATGTTGTCCTTTTTCTTTGCCATGTACGTTATGTTCTTTTTTGCCATTAATGTCTCAGCCGTTTTTATTGATTTTTTTGACTTAGCCACAGGAGCAGTGTTAATCAATGGCGGACATCAATTGCTTGACTCCTTAGAGTTTCCACCGTGGCTCACCGTAATCTTAGCGGATGGCATTGGTGGAGGCATACAAACCGTTGCCACCTTTATTCCTGTAATCGGCTTCTTGTATTTAGTGTTAACCTGGCTAGAAGATTCGGGTTACATGGTGCGTGCAGCCTTTGTGATGAATGGCGTCATGCAAAAAATTGGCTTATCAGGGCAAGCTTTTGTTCCCTTGATTGTCAGTTTTGGCTGCAATGTTCCTGCTATCATGGCAACTCGCGCCCTGCCATCACGCCGGGAACGTTTGGTAACCATTATGATGGCACCTTTTATGTCCTGTGGTGCTCGCTTATCGGTTTATGCTTTATTTGTAGCTGCTTTTTTTAGTCAAAATGCAGCCTTGGTTGTTTTTGCGCTGTATTTTTTAGGCATACTCATCGCAGTTTTGACAGGATTAATGTTACAAAAAACCATTCTTCCGGGTAAAGCCGAACCCTTCTTAATCGAGTTGCCACCCTGGCGATTGCCAACCTTCAAAAACCTCATTTATGGTACATGGACACGTTTAAAGGGATTCTTATTGGACGCAGGTAAAATCATCATCATTATGGTCATGTTGATTCAGGTTTTTAATTCGATTGGGAAAGATTTTTCCTTTGGCAACCAAGACTCAGAAAACTCCATGTTATCGGTGACGGCAAAAGCCGTTGTGCCAATCTTTAAACCGATGGGAATTGACGAACGGAATTGGCCTGCCATTGTGGGAATATTAACCGGTGTTCTTGCCAAAGAAGTAGTGGTTGGTGCGCTGGATGCCATTTACACTTCATTAGATAAAAAAGACAACAAAAACCAACGACCCGAAAGCATCAAACAAGGCTTAATCAATGCCGTTGTTTCCATCAAAATCAATGCCATCGGATTAAAAGACTTGATTCTTGACCCATTAGGTTTTGCAACCATCAAAACCAAAGACCAAGGCGTCAATGATTCACTCTTTGGCATAATCCGTGATCGTTTTGCCGATAAATATGCCGCTTTTGCTTACTTGTTATTTATATTGCTCTATTTCCCTTGTGTTGCTGCAACGGCTGCTATTGCACGCGAGGCAGGAATCAAATGGGCGATATTCTCAGGCACTTGGAGCACAGGACTGGCGTTCTTTATTGCCACCAACTTTTACCAACTCAGCCATTTTTCACGCAACCCAATAAGTGCAAGTCTGTGGTTAGCAAGCTTTATCGGAATAATCACAACCCTGTATTTTTATCTCAAAAAAGTCGGAAAACGGGTGGATTCAATTCAACTAAAAGTGTTGTAACAGTCATTATGTATCCTTTAAAAAAACTTCATAAGTAATGAAATTACAACCAGAGTGGTAAATAGTTGAATAAAAACAAGCTTTTTAGATTTTTGTTTTGGAAAAACAAATGACTCCATTCTTGGTTTTATTTTTTCTTGAGTTAATGGTTTGTTTTCCCAGTTTTCAACAACTGTCTTTGCCTTAGCAAAATCCGCCTCATCAATCATCACTTTCACCAAGCCTTGTGGCTGTAATTCCCCAACACCACCTTGCAATAAATCACCCATGATATGGCTTTGGATGTCAGCAAAGGCTAATTGGTCCTGAATGAGTTTGGCATCAATTGATGAATTGGCTTGGTAAATGGTTATCATAATTTTAATGATAGCATATAATAGCCAGATGAATCAAAAAATACACAAGTTACCGAGTTTGTTGGTCGATCAAATTGCTGCAGGTGAAGTGATTGAACGCCCCGCTTCGGTGGTTAAGGAGTTAGTGGAAAACGCTCTTGATGCCAAGGCAACGCGTATCACAATTGAAGTCGAAAATGGTGGTAAAAAACTGATTCGCATTACCGATAACGGTGTCGGTTTAGCAAAAGACGACATGACGCTGGCAATTCAGCGCCATGCCACCAGTAAAATCAATTCGCTTGAAGATTTAGAAAGCCTAAACTCTTTGGGATTTCGTGGTGAAGCTTTGCCCAGCATTGTTTCGATTAGTCGCTTTAGTTTAATTTCTAAAACCCTCGATAGCGATTATGCTTTCCAACTTAATTGTTTGGGCGGTATCTGTGAACCGGTCAAACCAGCCCAACATCCGCAAGGAACAACAATAGAAGTGCGTGATTTATTTTACAACACACCCGCACGCCGACGATTTTTAAAAACTGACCGCACCGAATTTTTGCGCATTGATGATTTAATTAAACGGGTGTCTTTATCGCGTTTTGATGTGGGATTTACCTTGATTCATAACGGTAAAACAGTTCGTAGCTCCCAAGGTGGCGAGCAAGATGCCAATAAAAAAATGCGCATCGTGCAATTATGCGGTAAGGATTTTTTTGAGAATGCTTTTTTTATAGATGAACAACGCCACGGCATGCGTCTTTATGGCTGGGTCGCCAAGCCGTCATGGAATCGCGCTTCGGCCGATAGACAATTTTTTTACATCAACGGAAGAATGATAAAAGATAAGCTTATCGGGCACGCAGTTCGACAAGCTTATCAAGATGTACTGTTCCACGGAAGATTTCCTGCCTTTGTTTTGTATTTTGAGCTGGATCCAACGTGGGTTGATGTTAATGTTCATCCAACTAAACACGAAGTGCGTTTTCGTGAATCTCAACAAGTCCACGGTTTTATCTTTGGCTCTCTCAATCACGCTTTATCCCAAACAAAACCTGGATCAGACTTACAAGCCACTGGGGAGCAAGGTTTAAATACAGCCAATATTACACCAATTGATTATTCTAAAATGCAATCTTCATTGCAATTTGGCAGACCAGCAGCATCAAACTATGTTGCCGAAACACCCAACAATTATTTGCAATCCATCGCTCAAGCCAGTCAAGGACTGCCCTCGTTTCAAGAAAGCACAAACACCTCGCATGACCAAGAAGAAATGCCACCTTTGGGCTACGCTAAAGCACAAATTCATGGTGTTTTTATTATTGCCGAAAATGCCCAAGGCATGATTGTGGTGGATATGCACGCCGCCCACGAGCGCATTACTTACGAATACTTTAAAGCCAATATAGAAAACCAAGGCATTCGTTCACAAACCTTATTAGTGCCGCTTGCCATCTCTGTTAGCGAACGCGAAACCCATGCGGTGGAACAACACAAGGCGTGGTTTGAAAAACTTGGCATTGGTATTCAAGTCGGCTCAAAAGAATCGGTTATTGTGCGAAAAGTACCAACACTTCTTGCCAAAACTGATATCGAAAGCCTCATTAAAGACGTTTTATCCGAAATCGTCATGCTCGGGTCGAGTACCAAAATCGAAGCCAGCATGAACGAGCTGTTATCATCCATGGCGTGTCATGGCTCGGTTCGTGCTAACCGACAGATGACCATAGTCGAAATGAATGCCCTGCTACGTGAAATGGAAAAAACCGAACGTGCCGACCAATGCAATCACGGTAGACCCACTTGGGTGCAAATGGACATGAAACAATTGGATAGACTGTTTTTGCGTGGGCAGTAGTTTTTTTGACATTGTAATTTGAATATGATAAAATCTTACTTGTTTCTTACCTTATGATGCTATGAGTGCCACAAAATTATCCAGTAAAGGACAAGTTATTATTCCAAAACCACTGCGGACAGCCCACAATTGGGAAGAAGGTCAAGAACTGCTTGTAATTGATTGTGGTGATGGGATTCTATTAAAACCAAAGAGAGTTTTTGCTAAAACAACTATTCAAGATGTAGCAGGCTGTTTAAATTTTTCTGGCAAAACAAAGACAATCGAAGAAATGAACGAAGCCATTGCCCAAGGGTTAAAAGAAAAGTTTCTATGATTGCGGTGGATACCAATATACTTATTCGCTTCCTCACACAAGATGACAATAAGCAATATAAAAAAGCACTTAATCTCATTAAAAAATATAAAATTTTTATTCCTGATACTGTAATTCAAGAAACAGAGTGGGTATTAAGATTTGCCTATAAGTTTGAAGTTGCTGAAATTTGTCATGCTTTTACTGCACTTTTTGGCCTTGAGAACATTAAGATTAATAATCCAGAACATATCTCAAACGTCATTAAGTGGCACAAGCAAGGATTAGATTTTTCAGATGCTATGCATTTAAGCAACAGTGGCAAGGCCAATTGTTTATACAGCTTTGATAAAAGTTTTGTTAAAAGTGCACAAAAGGTTAGCTCTTGTGAAGTGAGACTACCCTAAGTCACTTTTTACCCATTCGCTCATCAGTTTCTTGATCTGAGTTTGATAAGCGAGACCTTCTAGTTTAGCTTTTTGTTTAAAGACACCTAAAAGGTTTTCTTGGACTTTGAGACTAATAAGTTTAGACGGCGATTTAACTTGTGAATGCATGAGTCTAAAGTTTTCAATAAAATCAAATTTTTCCTCAACGCTTAAGTCCTTACAACGTTCTAAATATTCATCGGAAAACATTTGCAATGCCTTCATAGTTTTTCTAATGCCTCAATATCGAGTAAATCTTGTTGGCGACCGCTTTGTTTTTTCATTTGAATCAAATCTTTTTTAGCAATAATTCTGATTGGTGTTTGTTGGTAATTAACAGTAACAAAATCAAGCGTTGATAAATCATGGGTAATGATTATATCCACTTGCTGGCTTGGCTTAATTGGATTATAAAAATTCCACGCAATCAAATTGCGGTTGTTTATGTATTCCTCTTTAAAATGAAATACATCTTTCGCAGATATTGGTAATCGCGGTATCAAGTTCATGGATTTCAATAAGGCCTCGGTATCTTCCAGAGTCTTAAGTGACCATTTTAAAACCAAATCAACATCCATCGTACCGCGAACAGCACCATGAAAAGCAACTGCATGACCACCAACTAAGGCATAAGGTAGCTTATTTTGATTGAGTTTTTTGACTAAATTAATTAAAAACATCATTTGAGTATATATCGATATATACCATAATGCAATTATTTAACTTTTTTGATTATTTAATGCATTATTCCATGCCTTTATCCCAACAAAAATCAACACAATATACGCCACATACAAAGCTGCCACAAAATAATACTGTTTTTGCCAGAATATATAAATAGAAAGTGAATCAATCAACAACCAATAATACCAGTTTTCAAATACCTTTTTTGTCACCATCACTGTGGCGATAACCGATAAAATTGCAACAAATGCATCCAGATAAGGAAAAGCCGCACCAATTGATGCCATGCAAAACCCAACAACAGGAGTCAAGACTGCCGCTGCTATCGCAATAGAAAAATGCACTTTAATTGACCAAAAGTGAATTTTGACCTCTTCTTTATCGGTCTTATTGAGCCATTGCCTCCAGCCATACACCGCCATAACCAAGTAGTAAACATTCAATAAAGACTCAGAAAACAAAGCCCCTTCGTGAAAAAGATAGATGAAAAGAGCCGTGCTAACAAAAGCAAAAAACCAACACCAAATATTTTCCCGAACGACCAACACAAGATACAAAACAGCACAAACCACAGCCACAATTTCTAAACCAGATTGTGCATTAAAAGCAGTGATGATTTTAGTGAAGATTTCATTCATAAAAAATTACAATAAAAGCAAAAATGTATTGTACCTATAAAAACATTCAAATATCTAACTTATCCGCAGGAGATTTAATCTTATTAATTGAATGCGAAGACACATGGGTATAAATCTGCGTGGTTTCCAAACGCTTATGCCCCAACAATTCTTGAATATACCGAATATCCGTGCCTTCATCCAACAAATGCGTAGCAAAACTATGGCGTAAAGAATGCACCGTCACATTCTTTTTAATGCCAGATTTTTTTAGAGCAGTTTTAAACACGCTTTGCACGCTAGTTGGGCTGTATTTTCCACCCTTTTGACCTTCAATTAAAAAATCATGTGGTTGATACTTTTTATAATAGTCACGTAGCATAGACAAAGTCTTTTCAGATAACATGATATACCTATCTTTTTTGCCTTTAGCTTGTCGTATATGAATTTTCATGGACTCAGAATCAATATCACCAATTCTCAAATCTAACAACTCACCCAATCGCAAGCCGCCCGAATAGATTAACAATAAAATAATCTTATGTTTTAAATTGTTAGTCACACAGATAAGCCTAGAAATATCCTTGGCAGATAAAACCGTTGGTAAATAAACAGGTTTGCGTAACTTGATATCCAAAACCTTAGGAATTGACTGATGAAACACTTTGCCATATAAGAAACGAATAGTCGCCAAGACCTGCTTCATCGAAGAAAATGAGTAGGCTTTGTCTTGCTTGCAGTAATACAAATAATTTTGAATAACATCATCTGATATTTTATTGACCTTGAGTTCAGACAGCCACTGCAAAAACAACTTTAAAGCCGAAGCATAGTTTTTAACCGTTGCCTCAGAATAGTTCTCAATTCGAGCCTGTTTTATAAACCTGCTGATAATTTCTTGCTTTTTCATCAAATAAAGTATATTTTACGTAGTATATACAAAATAATATAACATATAGCCGTAGTATATGCAATTGTGCGTATATTACGACGTTGTGCTTAATGCGAAAAAAATGAATAGTGAAGAGATAATTAAATATTTAAGAAACGAAATTGAACCA
>CAMZLQ010000046.1 GCA_947311585.1 uncultured Alcanivoracaceae bacterium
TGTCAAACTCAAGTGAATAATCAGAATCTCCATCAAAAACATCGGCTTTTTTGATAAATGAGATGTTTTGTTCAGGGATTTTTTGCCAAATTCCCAATTGTTTCATCAATTTAAGGGATAAATGCGTCAAAGCAATCTCTCTACCGTCAGGTGCAGGATTCTGGATAGATTCGAATGATTGCGATTCAATCACTGCGATGGACAACTCAGATTGGGATAGGGTGTTAGCAAAGCTCAGTCCTGCCGGACCTGCGCCAACGATGGCAACATCAAATTTTTCCATTACTTTTTTACCGTGTTTTATCAATGACAGTCATTAGAACAAAAAGTACGTGATTGTGACTTGATGATTGTCAATTCTCTTGCGATAAAAGACAAAAGTTAAGCATTGATAAATGATATGAAAAAGCTTACAATAATTGGCAATTTTTTGGGTATGAGAGTTGTTGCCCAAATATTCCAGTTTAGTTAAACAAAAAAGAGGAGTTACATATGAGTTTAGAGCTTATTCCTATAATTCTAGGAGTTATTGGTCTTGTCATTGCGGTTTTGATTTTCGCTATGTTGTCAAAAATGCCGTCAGGTTCTGGTAAAGTTAAAGAAATTGCCGATGATATTCACAACGGTGCCATGGTCTTTATGAAACGTGAATACACGATTTTAGTTGGTTTTGTTGTTATTTTATTTATTGCACTATATGCAGGATTTGGAACATGGCAGACACCATTTTCATTCTTGCTAGGAGCGGTTTGTTCAGGAATTGCAGGTTATTTTGGCATGTTTTCTGCTACCAAAGCCAATGTCCGCACAACGGTAGCTGCCAATGAAAAAGGGGCAGCAGCGGCCTTGTCGGTTGCCTTTTACGGTGGTTCAATCATGGGTCTAACGGTTGCGGCTATGGGACTTGTTGGATTGGGAACTTTATATTATATGTTTGGCAGTGATCCTGCACACGTTCATGCGATTCATGGATTTGGTATGGGAGCATCCTCTGTGGCTTTATTTTCTCGCGTTGGCGGTGGTATTTTTACTAAGTCTGCTGATGTTGGTGCAGATTTGGTTGGAAAAATTGAAGCAGGCATTCCAGAAGATGATCCACGCAATCCTGGCGTAATTGCTGATAATGTCGGTGATAATGTCGGTGATGTTGCTGGTATGGGTTCGGATATTTTTGAATCTTACTGTGGTGCGATGATTGCTTGTATTGCCATTGCTGAGGCCATGACAGCCGAAACCATAACAACCCTTGGCGGCAGTCAAAGCAATCTCATGTTTTTACCTTTGGGTTTAGCCTCTGTTGGTTTGATTTGTTCAATTCTTGGTATTTTCATTGTTAAAATGTTTTCAAACAAACCTGCTGATGTGGCATTAAGAGCAGGCACAATTGGTGCTGCTATTTTGTTTATCTTAGCCGCTTACGTTGTTATGCATAAATTAGGTATTAATGCCAATGTTTGGTGGAGTGTTGTTGCCGGTGCAGTTGGTGGTATTATTATTGGCTTAGTAACCGAATATTACACAGGTGGTAAGCCTGTTCGAACACTGGCTAAAAGCGGAGAAACAGGCCCTGCTACAGTAATGATTTCAGGTTTAGCAATTGGCATGGAGTCTGTGGTTATTCCCGTAATCACCTTGGCAAGTATTATTTTAATTACTTCATTGTTATTACCCGAAGGTGCTGGCATCTATGGTGTTGGAATAGCCGCTGTTGGTATGTTAGCAACGGTTGGAATCACAATGGCAATTGATGCCTATGGTCCTGTGGCGGATAATGCTGGTGGCATTGCTGAAATGGCAGGCCTTGGTGCAGAAACACGCGCAATTACCGATGGCTTAGATGAAGTGGGTAATACCACAGCAGCAATTGGCAAAGGTTTTGCTATTGGCGCTGCTGGTCTTGCCGCTTTAGCAATTATTGCCGCATTTATTGAAACCATATCCGCAAGTAACCCAGGATTTTCTTTGGACATTGGTAACCCAAAAGTCTTGATGGGTATGTTTTTGGGTGGTATTTTTCCTTTCCTAGTCAGTGCCATGACTATGCGCGCAGTGGGTGATGCAGCCTTTGATTTAATTAAAGAAATCCGCAGGCAGTTTAAAGAAATCCCTGGTCTTATGGAAGGCACAGCAAAACCTGATAGTAACAAGTGTGTCGATATTGCTACAACAGCAGCCTTAAAACGTATGATTGCACCAGGTTTATTAGCGATTGTTTCTCCAGTTGTTATCGGTTTTGTATTGGGGGCAGCTGCTCTTGGTGGCATGTTAGGTGGCGCATTAATTACCTGTGTATTGATGGCATTGATGATGGCAAATGCTGGTGGTGCTTGGGATAACGCTAAAAAGTATGTCGAAAAAGGCAACTTTGGCGGTAAAGGCACAGACACACATGCAGCGGTTGTTGTTGGTGATACTGTTGGTGATCCATTCAAAGATACCTCAGGTCCTGCCATGAATATTTTGATTAATGTTATGGCAATTGTTTCATTAGTGATTGCTCCTTTGTTGGCGGCTAATCCAAATGGAATATTTGGTTAAAATTAGTTAACCTTGAAAAACAAAACCTGATAGGCGTTTAACCTATCAGGTTTTTTTATTGTGTAAAATATGGTTATGTTTTTTTAAAAACGTATAATGTCATTTTTATTACTGTTTCGTCTATGTCAAAAGTTCCAATCCAAATGTTTACTGATGGTTCATGTCTACAAAATCCAGGTCCTGGCGGTTGGGCTGCTTTGTTGCGTTATAAAGGCACGGAAAAAATGTTCAGCGGTGGACAATTTGATACAACCAACAACCAAATGGAATTGATGGCAGTTATTGAAGGGTTAAAAGCCTTAACAAAAGCGTGCCCAGTTGAGCTTTATACCGATTCCAAATATGTGTTGGATGGATATACCAAATGGTTGGATGGTTGGAAAAAACGTGGTTGGAAAAAATCAGACAAAAAACCAGTGTTAAACAAAGAACTGTGGCAAGAGTTAGATAAAGAAGCAGAAATTCATACAATTAATTGGCATTGGGTCAAAGGACACAGTGGACACGATGAAAATGAACGAGTCGATCAACTAGCACGAATGGAAGCAGAAAGAATGAAGAGTTTATTGCCTAAATGAAACACAATTCAGACAGACTTATTATGCTCGATACCGAGACCACTGGTATCTCAGTCGCTCAAGGAAACCGCATCTTGGAAATTGGCGCGGTGGAAGTTATTAACCGTGAAATAACGGGTTCAACTTACCAACAATACATTAACCCCAAACGAGACAGTGAACCGGGTGCTTTAGAAGTTCATGGCATCACCACCGAGTTTCTTGCCGATAAACCTCCTTTTGAACGCATTGTTGATGAATTTATCAATTACGTAAAAGGTGCTGAATTGGTGATTCATAATGCGCCATTTGATGTTGGCTTTATCAATCACGAATTTGCTTTATGCGGTAAAAAAATCAAAATAGAAGAGCTCTGCACTATTACCGACTCGTTAGACTATGCCCGCAATAAACACCCTGGAGCAAAAAATAACCTCGATGCTCTGTGCCGACGTTATGGCATTATTAATGATCACCGAACCTTGCATGGCGCATTATTGGATTCGGAAATTTTAGCAGAAGTTTACCTAATGATGACAGGAGGTCAAACAAAATTAAATTTGGATGCTGGCAATGATAATTCTGCAGCGGGTTTATCCTTAGACTTAAGCAACTTACCGCCTCTACGTGTGGTTAAAGCCTGTGATGAAGAATTGCAAGCACACAAACAATTAATCGATAAATTATCAAACAAAGGTGAGAATCCATTTATTTATCAAAAAAATAAAGAAGAAACCCACTAAACAACTCAACAAATCTTTCACAAAAAGTTACAATAAGCGATTGTAATTAAACTCAAGTGAAAGATTAAAAATGTTAGATCCTCAAATACTCAGAAACGATATCGAAGCAACCGCCCAAAAACTTGCCACACGTGGCTACCAATTAGATGTGGAAGCATGGAATGACTTGGAAAAAAACCGCAAACACTACCAAGTTTTACAAGAACAATTACAAAACCAAAGAAGCGTTAAGTCCAAATCCATCGGACAAGCCAAAGCCAAAGGCGAGGACATTGCTCCATTAATGGATGAAGTTAAAGCCATTGGAGCGCAATTGGACGAAGCAAAAGCCAAGTTTGAAGAAATTCAAAAAGAGGTGCAAAAACTCACCATGTACATGCCAAACCTTGCCATGGATGTTGTGCCGCTTGGAAAAGACGAAGAGGATAATGTCGAAGTACGCAAATGGGGAGCACCAACCACATTTGATTTTGAACCTAAAGATCATGTGGATTTAGGGGTGAAAAATGGCTGGTTAAACGCTGAAAGTGCGGCAAAATTATCCGGTTCTCGTTTTACCGTATTATCAGGAACCATTGCAAAATTACAACGAGTGTTGGCACAATTTATGCTCGATACCCACACCAGTCAAAATGGCTACACCGAACATTATGTACCATTTTTGGTCAATGAAGCGACCATGACAGGCAGTGGACAGTTACCTAAATTTGCCGATGATGCTTTCATCACCACCGATGAAAAATACCTTATTCCAACGGCTGAAGTGCCATTAACCAACCTTTATGCCAACACCATTATAGCCAAAAGCGATTTACCAGTAAAAATGACGGCACACACGCCGTGTTTTCGCAAAGAAGCAGGCAGTTACGGCAAAGACACGCGTGGAATGATTCGTCAACACCAATTTGAAAAAGTAGAAATGGTGCAAATTGTTCACCCACAGGATTCAAACCAAGCACTAGAAGACATGACTGCTTGTGCGGAGGGTATTCTTAAAGCCTTAGAAATTCCTTTTAGAACCATTGTGCTATGTACAGGTGATATGGGATTTGGCGCAGCAAAAACTTACGACATCGAAGTGTGGTTGCCTGGTGAGGACCAATACCGCGAAATATCATCCTGCTCAAATTGTACTGATTTCCAAGCCCGCCGCATGAAAACCCGTTACCGCGATGAAAACGAAAAGAAACCGCAACTGGTTCACACATTAAACGGCTCAGGCCTCGCTGTTGGGCGTTGTTTAATCGCCGTAATGGAAAACTACCAAAACCAAGACGGCACAATCCGAGTGCCAAAAGTCTTGCAACCGTATTTTGGTGGGTTGGAAGTTTTGAGTTAA
>CAMZLQ010000047.1 GCA_947311585.1 uncultured Alcanivoracaceae bacterium
AAAGATATTCATTATCACCCAAAATTACCAGTGGACACCTCGCATTAGAGAGGCAAACGCCACTTGCTCAGGCGACGAGCGGTGCCCGCCCGAGGTCTTACCCTTTGCCGCTGCCGAATCGGGGAACATATTAAACGCTGAGTTCATAATGACTTCCATGGATTTTGGAGCCAGTGCATGAGTGACTTGGGCGAATATGCCAAGCCTTGTGGCTATGCGTTGTGGCCTGCGGATTATTGCATCTTTAACCATGTCGGCTGCTTGTTCTGGTGAGATGGTTGGCACATTGTCGTACATTTTGGTAGGGGCTATCATTGGTGTGCGAACCAAGGGCATGTTGATTGTAGTAAAGGCTATATTGGTATCATTAAACTCGGCTGCTGCACATCGAGAAAAGGCATCGAGTGCTGCTTTTGAGGCGACGTAGGCTGAAAACCGTGGTGCATTGGTTAACACACCTATTGATGAAATATTAACCACTTGCCCGTAACGTTTTTCGGTCATTCCTGGTAAGAATCCAAGTATTAAGCGCAAACAGCCAAAGTAGTTCAGTTGCATGGTTCGTTCAAAATCATGAAATCGGTCATAACTTAAGGCGATGGAACGGCGTATGGAGCGACCGGCATTATTGACCAGTATGTCAATTGAACCCAAATCATTAGTGACGTCTTTTATCAACTTATCTGCTGATTTCATGTCGGATAAATCACAAGTGTAAAGCGAAGTTTTTGAACCTTCTTTTTTCATCACTTTTTGGGTTTCTAATAGTTTTTCCATGCCACGTGCAACAAGTATTACATGCGCACCAGCTCTTCCTAGCATGATGGCTGTGGCTTGTCCAATCCCAGAGGATGCTCCCGTGACTAAGACTTTTTTGCCTCCAACACGACCTCTTAGACTGTGATCAATAAACAAATCAGGATCCAAGTGTCGCTCCCAATAATCCCACAAACGCCACGCATATTTTTTCAAATCCGGCACTTTTATGTCGGTGCCTTTAAGCAACTTTGCTGTTTCACGGTTATCAAATCGAGTTGGGTAATTAATAAAACTTAGCACGCCTGGAGGAATGCCTAATTCATTCATCACTTGCGAACGAATGCGACGCACTGGCGATAGCATCATCAAGCCTTGCTTTAAGGTATTTGGTATAAAGTTAAAGATTCGTGCATCTATGCGCATCGTCATTTGTGGTGCGTGACCTGCTTTGGCAAATATATTGAGCACTTCACCAATTTTACGTGGCTTTGGATCGGTTAGGTGAAAACATTTACCGTGTTGACCTTTGGTGTGAGCAATGTGATCCATGGCATCGACCACATAATCAACTGGAACCATGTTTAATCGACCGCCTTCTAAACCCAATGTTGGCATCCATGAAGGCAACATTTTACGCATCTTCTGAATAAGCTTGAAAAAATAATAAGGGCCATCAATTTTATCAATTTCACCTGTTTTAGAGTGTCCAAGCACCATCGCTGGACGATAAATTTGAAAGGGGACTTTACATTCTCTGCGTACTACACCCTCGGATTCGTGTTTCGTTTTGAAATAGGGATTATCCAATCCTTCGGCTTCGTCAAACATGTCTTCTCGGAAGACGCCGTTATAAAGACCCGCAGCGGCAATAGAAGAAACATGATGAAAACATTTGGCATTTACTTGTTCGGCAAAGCCAATAGCACTTCGAGAGCCGCCCACATTGGCAGCTTCTTGTTCTTCGAATGAGGCTTTCATGTCATAAATGGCTGCCAAATGAAACATGTGGTTAATTTTCCCTTTGAGTTCATCACGATTCTTTTTGCTGACACCAAGGTTGTTTTTAGTTAAGTCCCCTGTAATGGCAACCACGCGATTTTTGGGAGCATTGAGTTTTTCTAATAAAGTATTGAGTTTCTTTTTCGAACCTGATCGCACCAAAACATATATCTTACCTTTACGTTTAAACAGTTTTGGAAGAAGATTTGAGCCAATAAAACCCGTTGCACCTGTGACAAAATACGCCATATTCAATACCCTTTATTTTTATGTTGATGTTATTTCCTTGTATTGTATAATAAATGACACAATTTAAAAATAACAATTTTGGAAAAACTTTATGAGTGATTTATCTGAATTATTTGCCCAAGCGCAAGAGAATATTAAAACCTTAAGTAAAAAACCCGATGATGACACCATGTTAGAGCTCTACTCTCTTTACAAACAAGGTTCTCAAGGAGATGTGACTGGCGAACGCCCTGGTTTTTTTGATTTCGTTGGTGGCGCTAAATTTGATGCTCGCGAGAAACTTAAGGGCATGAGTCAAGATGATGCCATGCAAAAATACATTGATAAAGTTAATGACTTACTCGGCTGAAATCTAACTAATGAAAACCAAGGATAGAATTATCCAAACGGCATTAATGCTTTTTAATGAAGAAGGCGAATCCAATGTGACCACCAATCACATTGCCGACGAAATGGATATTTCGCCAGGTAATTTATATTATCATTACCGCTCTAAAGACGATATTATTTGGCAAATTTTCCTTAATTATGAAAAGAAAATTCGTTTAGTATTGGAGCAAAAAGACTTAAATTATGCCTCCATGCAAGACATGTGGAATTACCTCCATGCTGTTTTTGATGTCATCTCTGAATACCGCTTCCTTTACCGAAACCTCATTGGGTTAATGAGGCGCATAGAGTTCTTAAAAAGACACTTTAGGCACATTTTAGCTTTGAAATCTCAAAGAGCCTTATCTATAATGTCGCGCCTGGCTGAGGACGGCTTATTAAATGCTGACCAGCAAACCATTGCTTCTTTAGCTGACCAAATAGCTTTGACCGCCACTTTTTGGCTCAACTATTCCATTGCTATTTACGATGACGATTATGACGAAGAGAAAAAGTTATCGCATGGAATATTTCATGTGATACGCATGGTTGCTCCTTTTCTTACCGAAAATGACAAAGCCTTATTAGATGAGTTATCCACTCAATTTTTATAAACTAACCAAAAAAAAATAATGAAAAAAGAATTTATGCGTAAAGCCATAGCGCTTTCAATCGACAATGTAAAAAATAATCTTGGGGGCCCCTTTGGTGCAGTGGTTGTTAAAGATGGGCATATTATTGCAACCGGCGCTAATTGCGTCACAAGCCACAATGATCCAACAGCCCATGCAGAAGTCACTGCGATTAGAAATGCGTGCAAAGAACTGAATTCATTCCAATTAGATGGTTGTGAAATTTACACTTCTTGCGAACCTTGTCCCATGTGTCTCGGCGCAATTTACTGGGCGCGACCCAAAGCCGTTTATTATGGCAACACTAAAGCAGATGCCGCTAAAATTGACTTTGATGACCAGTTTATTTATGATGAACTAGACTTACCTTTACATAAACGTAAACTAAAAATGCAACAATTTTTAGGTGATGAGGCCATACAGGCGTTTGAATTGTGGCAAAAAAACACTGAAAAAACGGAGTATTAACCATGAAAAAAATCCTACTTATTGCCTTTTTATTAATCAACCATTTAAGTTGTGCAGATACTCTTTTGGGCATTTATGCCGGGGCACAAACAGGACTTTACAATGGTTCTGGAGACTTAAGAGCAAACAATTCAAATTACAGTCAAGCTTTTAGTTCGATTGATAAAAACTCGATAAACAGTCACTCTATTTTTGTTGCTCTTGAGCACGGCATTCCATTACTGCCAAACATCAAACTGCGCCGCACCAACTTGCAAGTGGATAACTTTGTTAATTTAGAGTTGTTTTGTACACTTGACTTCCCTAACAGATGCTTTCCCGAAACATCACTGGATTTAGGTCATACTGATTTAACCCTTTATTATGAGTTATTGGATAATTGGGTTAATTTGGATTTAGGAATTAGTGCCTTATATTTTGGTGGCAATATTGACTTTGATACAGGTTTAGATGCTGATGTTAATTACGCTAAACTCGTGCCTGCTGTTTATGGAAAAGCCTTATTTGAAATGCCAATTACTGATTTAAGCACGAGCTTAACGGTTAATATTGGATCGGCTTCGCATGTTAGTGTAAGTGATATTGAATTAGCCATCCAGTACAAACTTTCATTGGGATTTACTGTTGAGGCAGGATTACGCAAACAAAATATAAAGTTAACTCAATTTAATGGAACCGATTTAGACTTTAATGCGTCGGGTGTGTTTGCAGGCTTGAATTTTCACTTTTAAATCTTGACATATCTCATAATCAAGCCAAAAAACCACAATGTTTTACATTTCATCCTTTTTTTTAGGGTTCATAGGTGTTATATTCAAACTTTCTAATATAAACAGGTATCTTACATGAAAAAAATATTATTAACTGTTGCAGTTATAACTGCTGGTTTAGTTTCTTCAAATGCTATGGCTGCTGGCGATGCTGCAGCAGGTAAAGCCAAAGCTGCAGTTTGTGCTGGTTGTCATGGTGCAGCAGGGATTTCTGCTACTGGAATGTGGCCAAACCTTGCAGGGCAAAAAGCGGCTTATCTTGTTAAACAATTAAAAGCTTTTAAAGATGGCACAAGAAAAGACCCAACAATGGCGCCAATGGCTGCTCCTTTATCAGATGAAGACATGGTTAATTTAGCAGCTTATTTTGCTAGCTTAAAGTAAGTAATGTTTGATTAATTGTTTCGTTTTTATTGAACGAAATTAGCTTATAAAAAAACCCCGAATAAATCGGGGTTTTTTTATGCATGAAACTTTATTCTTAATCCCTTATAAGAACTCAATACTCCATGAATTGATATAACCCGTATCAGCACCTGCATTATCAATAACCTTGAGTTTCCAAGTGCCAGTAGCACTTGTACTGCCTTTGTTCACCGTTTTTGATTCATTGATATTGTTGGCACTTCCACCAGTATTACTTCTTAGTGTAGATACGGCTCCTGTTGGATCAATCAATTGCACTGTTAAATCACCAATATAAGTATGAACGATATTGTAAGTGATTTTAACACTGTTTGATGCGCCAGTGCGGTTTACACTAATA
>CAMZLQ010000048.1 GCA_947311585.1 uncultured Alcanivoracaceae bacterium
AATGATAATTCAAATAAAAAAGAATTGGAGTAAGTCCCTTGATTAGCAACTAAATCCAGCCAAGCTGTAGCTATATTTTCATTATGCAGTTCATTAATGTAAGTCATGATATTTTCAGGATCTACTAGTTGATGCACTTGGTGTATTTGTTTTTTATGGCACCAATTTTCCAAGTTTTTCTCAGTATGGCACAAGTTGTCAGCTAAAAATAAAGTTTGCTCATCTGAACTGGTATTGATTGCTTTATCTAAGATTTTCTTTATGGCTTGGACGTCCATTTCATCATCTGCCACAAAAGTCGAATAACCAATTAATTGAATTTTGGGTGATGAATGGTGACGCAAATAATCACAGAGAGCATGATAGTAAGCTTTATTCTGTGCCAGTTCTTCATCAGAAACATGAAGATTTTCTTGTGCAAAGCTTAATTGTGTGGAAATTAGCAAAAAAAATGCAATGGCTTTGATAATCATAGAGTTTTCACGTGTAAGGTCAATTGAAATTTATTCTATCATCCTCTATTTATTTAGTCTATAGGCTAAAAGTCCTGTTTTATGAGCAACCACATTTCTTTGAAAACAACTTAATCTGTTAAACTCCTCCATAAATAAAAATTAAGGTACGATTCCCAACTTGCAAAGGGTTTGAATACCGCATCAATAATTTTCTTATCGGGTTTCTTGTCGGTTTTAAAATGAGTGTGCAATGATGAACTCAAACCTGTATCGCCATAGGCAATACAAGTCATGTCTCGAAGTGATTTCATCAAAACATAATTGGCAGTCCATGGTCCAATGCCTTTGATGGCGGTAAGTTTGGTCATTTGTTGCTCTTTAGTTAACTTTAACAATTCTGGCTTATGCAATTCACCTTGGCAAAAGGCCCTAGAGATATTGATGATGTAATTAATTTTCTGTTTAGAAAATTGCATATCGACTAGTTCTTGTCTTTGGATGTTTTGCAGTGTTTGAGGTTCTGGAAAACAATAATATTCGATTCCATCTCTGCTGAGTTTATCACCGTATTTATGCACCAATCGAGTTTTTATTTTGTGAGCGAATGTTAGGTTGATTTGTTGCCCAATCACGCACCAACACAAGGCTTCATATAAGTCCACAATTCCCATTAAACGCAATCCAAAATAATCTTGAGAAAAGCTTTGGGTTTCTTTGTGTTGTTTAAGCAATTGGTAAAAGGGATTCAAATCACGGTTTAAGTCAAACCAATCAAGGGTATAGGTATGCACCTCATTTTTATCCTCTTGGCTTATTTTTTCTTTTTCAATTTCAACAAAAAGCATATGCTCTTTCGATGAAACTGTTATAAATGCCAATCCTGATTGCAAACGAATGAGCCTTTTGATATCTTTTCTGTTAACGTGGTATAAACACTCGTCAAAACCTCGGTCTAAAAATTGCAAACAAGCATCAAAACTAAAGTTTTCAGGCTGTTTAATGCGAAGCGTTGTTGCCATCAGTTAATGACGTTGACTTCAGAGCCTGCTCTGATGCGTTCGTTTCCACGAATGATAATGCTCTGACCAACTTTTACACCCGTGACTTCTATCATTTCACCCGATGCCATGCCTATTTGCACATCCACTTTTATCGCTTTGCCATCAACAACCGTATAAACGTAAGCTCCACTGCGACGAATAACCAACGCATCTCGTGGAACAGCAATAACCTCGCGCGGTGTTTGTGTCGGAACAACAACAGAAACAGGTTCACCAGACCACAAGCTGTTCTTTTCTAAATTTAAATGCACTTCAACTGCATGGGATGCGCCAATAGCCGCAGGCGTAAATTGAGTGATATTCGCATTGTATTGTTTACCTTGCTCAGTTATGACTTTCCACTGGGCTTGTTTTTTAATTTGCGATTTATATTTAACAGGAACAAATACGATAACTTCTAAATTATCAGCTTGCATCAGTTCGGCAACGGAATCGCCTGAGTTTAACAAAGCACCTATTTGAGTCATTTGCTGCAACACATAACCATCGTATGGAGCCGTGATTGTCAGTTTTGTCACTTGGTCTTTGTATTGATTTAAGCGTGAACGACTCTGAGCCAATTCACTTTGAGCAGAGAGGTAATCGGATTTATTTTGCTCCAATTCTGTTTTTGAAATTAAATTCTTTTTCACTAAATCTTGCAGTCGTGTTTTTTCGGCTTTTAAAAAATCATAGCGAGCTTGGCTGCTCTTGACGGCATCTTGTAACTCCTGTGAACGTAATTTTGATTGCGTATCGGTTAATTCTGCTACGGTTCCGCCTTTTTTGACAAAGCTACCGACATCAAGCAATGAAATCACCACGCCTCTGAATTCGGCTTTTAGTGTTGCCACCACTTTAGCTTGTACTGTTGCTGGGATTTTTCGCACGGGTGACATCTTAATTAGTTCTACCGTTGCCACTTTGACAGGCGATGGGCCACCATGTTGTGCCAACGAAAACTGTGCAACCAATAAAAAGCTGACTAATATCGTTTTAACTCTATGCATCGATTTTTTCCATTAAGTTTTGTTCTTTTGAAAAAAGTTTCAAAAGACTCGGTAATAAAATAAGTGTAAATATAGTTGATAAAAACATACCACCAACAATAACACCTGCCAGTCCTCGGTACAGTTCCGTACCAGAACCAGGGATAAGTAATAAGGGCAACATACCAAATATACTGGTCAATGTACTCATTAAGATTGGTCTAATGCGTAACAATACCGCATTTTTTACCGCATCAGCGATTGCCATACCATCTTTGACTGCCATACGCGCTCTATCAACTAGTAAAATAGCATTATTCACAACCAAGCCAAGTAAGATGATAAAGCCAATCATAGTCAGTAAATCCATTTGTTGTCCAACAGCTAAATCCATAATTCGTATGGCAGCTACTCCTCCAACAGTTGCCATGGGAATAGTTGTAATGACTAACAATGAATCTTTAAAGGATTGGAACATAGCAGAAATGAGTAAATAAAGGATGACAATCGCTAATAGAAAGGATTGAGTTAAACTTTTTAGGGCAATGGTTAAGGATTCAGCTGTCCCACGGTAATTTATCATGCTGTTTGCAGGCATCATTTCTTTGAGCATTGGTGTGAGCTCTTGCTGCAAAATATTCATGCCCTGCTCTAAAGCCAAATCATCAGGCAAGGTCACTTGTAATGTCAAGGTACGTAGCCTTTCTAATCGTTGTATTTGACTGGGTCCTGCCGTGCGTTTAATTGATGCCAAATCACCCAACGCTAATACTTCTCCACTGCCTGTATAAAGTGGCACATTGGCAAACTCTTCGGGTGTTAACCACTTATCATTACGTAGAATCACATTGTATCGGCGAGTGCCATTAAAATATTCACCAACAAAGTTACCATTACCTAAAGAACGCACAATACCGGATAAATCTGCTCGTGTCCAACCGGCTTGTGCTAAGGCACGGTCATTGGGTTTGAGTTGTAACTCGGGTTGCCCATACTCTAATGATGGAGAAGGTCTAATTTGTGCTTTGGGTATCAATTGGCTAATCTTACCAAAGGCCGCTTTTCCCACATCCAATAATTTTTCATAATCTCCACCCTGTAAATCGACATTAATCTGACGGGCACCTCCAATACCTCTAAAGATTGATGCTCGTCGAGCAAAACCAAAGGTATCGGGTAAATTTTGCAATATTTGACTGTTAACAATCTTGAGTAATTCATCCACTTCATCGGTATTTTCAGCACGCACGCCTAAAAAAGCACCTTGACCAAAAAGACCTAAGAAATAATTTTTGACCTTTGGCTGTTTTGTGCCATCAACATAGGGTTGCATGCGTTCTTTTATGACATTAACCAAATCTTCTCGGGCTGATTTAACCGACAAACCTGGTTGTGGCAATAAAAAGCCAAAACTTTGGTTGCGCTTTCCTGATGGCAAATAATCTGCTGGAGGAATGATGCTGTAAGCAACAACCATTGGGATTAAGGTCAAAGCTAAAATCCAACTAATTTGTTTAGAGCGAGTGCTGGTTATTTTTGAGATAAAGTCCGCAACACTTTGCCACCAATGATAATGCGCATCATCAAAGTTATCCTCTTTAATCCATTTGGATGCTGCCGCTGGCAATACGGTAACAGCTACCAGTAGAGAAACAATAATTGAAACCGATATCGTAACAGCTAAATCAGCAAACAACTGCCCTGATTCGTCTTTTAAGAAAATAATGGGCAAGAAAATTGCCACCGTTGTTGCAGTAGATGCCAACAAAGCAGCCCAAACTTGCGTTGTTCCAATTAAAGAAGCGGCGGTGGCTTTAAGGCCTTTTTCACGTTGACGAATGATATTCTCTAACACGACAATAGCCGCATCAAGCACCATTCCCGTAGCAAAGGCAAGACCAGCAAGTGAAATAATATTCAGTGAACGCCCTAAAATCTCCATAGCAATAAATGATGCTAATAAACATATTGGAATAGCTAATGCCACAATAAGTGCAGGAATCGCGCGCTTAAGGAAAAACCACAAAACTGCTATGGCTAAAAACATTCCTAAGAGTAAATTGTTTTGCACCATATTAATAGAAGCATTAGTGTAAATGGTTTCATCGTACAATTGTGCTATGTTTAAGCCATTGTCTTTTAACAACCCTCTTTTGAGTTCTGCTATTGTCGCTTTTAATTTGGTCATCACATCCAACACGTTTACACCAGACTCTGGGATGACATTCATCACCAAAGCTGCGGAGCCATTTTGTGTGATTGATCCCATAACATCCATCATTTGCAATTTGATTTCCGCCACATCTCTTAAATAAATTGGTTTGCCATCTCGCCATTGAAGAATCATATCAGCTAAATCATCTGGATTATACTTGCCTTCATAACGTATGGTGTATTTACGTTTGCCTACATCTTTTGTGCCTGCAGATACATTTCGAAAAGCTCCGTTCATATTTGCAAAACTGGTTAAATTCAGTCCCAAAGTTGCCGCTTTAAATGGATCAAAAGTGATGCGCAATTCATAAGGACGACCGCCAAAGGCATTAACCGCAGTGACTCCGTTGATTTGTTCGATTTTTGGCACAACATTATCCGCGATGAAGTCTTGATAAGTTGCAATGTCTTTTGTGTTGTTAGCCAGTGGTGTAAAAGAAAACCAAGCAATAGGATTGCCACCAAAACGTTTTGCACCAAGATTAACCGTTGGTTCGGTGGCATCAACTGGATAAGCAGGTACTTGATTAAGTCTATTAATGACTTCAACCAATGCTCGCTGCATATCCATATCAGAGACAAACTCCAAGGTAATGCTACCCGAGCCTGAATTAGCACTGGATGCCATTTGGGTTAGTCCAGGCAAACCCTGAAAAACTTTTTCTTGGGGTTCTAATATTTCCGACTCAATTTCTTGCGGAGCGGCACCACGCCAATTGGTTGAAATACCAATAGCTGGACGCTCAACATTGGGTGCCAGTTGAATCGGTAACTTTGTTAAACTGATATAGCCAAAAATGGCTATCAGTAATACAGCTACCGCTACGGCTACGCGATTTTTTAGGGAGGCTTGAGTTAGTTGCACTTTTTGTTATAAATTCCTTGCTTCAATTATCAGAATTGATATTTATTTTATATTGAATTGGTAGAAAAGGTTAGATTTAATTTGTTAAATATGCATTAAAAAGTTTATAATTTAGCTTGAGATTTAATAAATTTAGGAATGGGAAATAAAATGAATAAAAAAATAGCACTTATTGCAAGTATAATATTAACAAGTAATGTTGCGTTTGCGGCAAGCTTTAGTATCAACTCTAATTCACTCGGTTTGAGTTCTGTCGACACAGGATATAACCCTGCTGCTAGTAGTTACACACAAAATATCGACCCAGCTACAATTACACCTGCCAACTCTGTATCGTGTAGTGCTGGTGGTTTACATGCAGACAACTCTTATATAAGACGCTTTGACTTAGATGGCGATCATGGCGTTACAGGCTCAATCAACATTGACAGTGTTGACATTGGAATCGAAACAGCGGCAGGTGCTGGTGGAACACAACCAATCACCATTAACCTGTATTCTATTGCCAATGCTGACGCTTTATTATTTGCTAATTTAAATAATATTGGCACCTTAAGTACAAATGTTGCGGATGCTGCCACAGTAATTCAGAACTTTGTTGTTACAGGAACAATTAATGGAACAACTGATGATTTGGTTGTAGAAGTTTTTACTCCTGATGGACAAGCTGCGGGTCATTCATTCTTTATGGGTTCGAATGCTGCGGGGCAAATTGCACCTGCTTTTATTTCAGCGGCTGCTTGTGGAATTACTGAACCAACAGATACTGCTGCTATTGGCTTTCCTGATGCACAGTTTGTTATGACTGTAAACGCATCAAATGCTGCTGTAGCCTTAGCTCCACCAACTCCAGTACCAAGCTTAACATGGTTAGGTCTTGCTTTAATGGTATTGACTTTAGGTTTCTTTGGAAGAAAATTTGTGAAATAATAGATTTAACAATTTGAATTTATTAAAAGGTGAGCTTTTTAGCTCACCTTTTTTTATGGATTTATTTATCCAACTCATCCCAGCGTGAAAATTTTTGCTCTAACTCTTGATTGAGTTTTTGTTGTTTTTGCGTGGTTTGTTTGATTGTGTGTGCGTCTTTTTGATAAAAGTCTTCATGTGCCATTTGGGTATTGAGTTCTTCTAATTGTTTTTCCAGTTTATCAATTTCTTTTGGCAAGTTATCCAGTTCATATTGCTCTTTAAAAGTTAATTTCTTTACTTCAGTTGCTGATGCATTGGTTTTTTTGACTGTTTCAATTTTACTTTTTGTTTTAATTGATATAACTTTATCGGGTCGTTGAACCAAATAATCCTGATATCCACCAACGTATTCTTGAATATGTGCGTTGTCTTCAAAAACATAGGTTTGAGTTGCCACTTTATCAATAAAATCCCTGTCATGACTAATTAGCAACACCGTTCCTGGAAATTCATACAACTGTTCTTGCAATAAATCCAGTGTTTCCATATCCAAATCATTGGTGGGCTCATCTAATACTAAAACATTAGCAGGGCGTGCAAATAAGCGTGCTAACAATAAACGCGAGCGTTCGCCTCCAGACAAGACCTTGGCAGGTGCTCGGATTTTATCAGGACGAAATAAAAACTTCTGCAAATAACTAATAACATGAGTTGGCTTGCCATTAATTACGATTTCATCTGTTCCCTGATTGAGGTTGTTGGCAACCGTATCTTCTAAGTTTAAATTACCTTTTAACTGGTCAAAATAAGCAATCTCGAGTCCTACTCCGTGCTTAACGGTTCCTGTTAATGGCTCAAGCTTTCCAAGTAAGATATTAACTAAGGTCGTTTTTCCTACGCCATTTTTACCGATAATACCAATTTTATCCCCACGACGAATCTTTGCTGAGAATTTTTCGAACAAGATTTTTTTATCAGCCCCTTGCCCCCAACCAAAACTAATGTTTTCAGCAGTGATTACTTTTTTACCCGTTTTTTCGGCAATATTAATCTGCACTTGGGCTGATTCACTTTGTACGCGTCTTTGGCTGCGTATAATTCGTAATTTTTTTAATTCTCTGACGCGTCCTTCATTGCGAGTGCGTCTGGCTTTAATGCCTTGTCTTATCCACACCTCCTCTTTAGCTAAATTTTTATCAAAGAGTTTATTTTCTTTATCTTCTGCATCTAATCGTGCTTCTTTTCTAAGCAGATACGTGTCGTAGTCACAATCGTAATAATGTATTTTGCCTCTATCGAGTTCTAAAATACCTGTGGCTATATTTTTAAGAAAAGCCCTGTCATGGGTGATAAATAAAACGGCAATATTTAAACTTTTTACAAATTTTTCTAACCAGATAATTGTTTCTATATCCAGATGATTGGTCGGCTCATCTAACAACAATAAATCAGGTTCTTGCACCAAGGCTCTTGCTAAAACCACGCGTCTTTTGACTCCACCAGATAGGTCATTAAACGTTTGGTCTTTGTCTAAATTTAACTGCGATATTACTGTCTCTATGGTGTTTAATTGCATCCATGAGTCACTGGCAGTAATTCGCTCACCGATGCTATCAATCGTATCTAAGTCATTATTAAGTGCATGGTGGTAGGCGATAATGTCATCCCCAACACTCCCTAGCGCCTTAGCGACCAAGGTGTATATATCATCATTACTTTTGTTTGTTGGCACATTCTGCTCCATCATGCCAACTTTTGCCGAACCATGACGGCGAATTTCTCCGTGTTCTAACGGGATTTGCCCTGTTAAAAGCTTCATCAACGATGATTTTCCTTCACCATTTCTTCCAATCAAACAAATCTTTTGCCCTTTGTTGATTGAGAAATTAATTTCATCTAAAAGAGGTTCTGCACCAAAGTCTAATGAGACATTGATTAATGAGAGTATTGCCATAATATTTATTGCTTGTGTTTTGTGAGGAAGTGTACAGTCGACTTATTCAACATGCAACAAGGCTTATTAAATCAACAAAAATAGATACCTTTATTCAGGCAATAATTTTCATCTGTTTATTAATAAATCTACACCCAGAACAAGTCAATGCAAGTTTACGTGCGAATTGCTTTTACGCAATTTCGACCACTATCCTTGGCTTTGTACAATGCTTTATCGGCACGATTTATAATTTTATCAATGTTTTCATCTATAACCAATGATTCAGACACCCCCAAACTAATGGTGTAACTGATTGATTTTTCTTTAACTTGATAGGAACAATTTTCAACTTTATTTCTTATTTTTTCTGCCACATTTTTAGCATTATTCATTCCTGTACTTGGCAATAAAATGGCAAACTCTTCCCCACCCCAGCGACAAACTTTGTCTGAGGTTCTAAAAGATGACTCCATTAATTGAGAAAGACTTTTTAAAATTTCATCACCTACCATGTGTCCATAGGTATCATTTATGTCTTTAAAAAAATCAATATCAATAATTATAAGAGAAAAAGGCTCTGAACGAATTTTCGCATTTTTAAATGCATGTTCTAGGTATCTTGTAAATGACCTTCGATTAAGTATCCCTGTCAATTCATCTGTATTGGCTTGGTAGCTTAACTCGTCCTGTCTGTTTTCGTTATAACGAATCCATTTAGTTACACCTATCGCTAGCAGACTATAGCCACACACAAACAACAGTTTACTCGAAATGTTAACCACTTCTTTAGGGTACACAAAAATAGTATCTAGTGCAATGACAAAAAGACCATAATAAGCAAATGAAAAACCAATGGAAGTATAATAGTAAAAACCACTCTTATTTGTGCTGTGCTTTTGCGTGATAAAAATAAGGTACAAAGTAGTTAAAAGTAAAATAGCATTGGCAAATAATTGAAAATAGTTAATTGATGATTTTGTTGTATAAAAACTGAAATTTATAAAAATAAAAATAAAAGAACTGTAAATTACTATAGAGAATATCTTGAAACTCTTTTCATTTATATTTTTTAGATTCCGATTATAGAATACATCTTCATTCACCCCTCTCATGCACACACATCCCATCCAACTTGTAAATTAACTATAGTTATTAAATCCGCTCAGTATACATGCCCCTTGCTTATTTTCTGTCTACCAGTTCACTTTATCACGATGAATTGGCATAGTCATGCATCGACAGCCACCACCTCCACGACTCAATTCTGCCCCCTGCATGGAAACTGCTATGAGTTTACCTTCTTGAATTGTTTTTTGGTCTGTAATTATTTCATTGGCCTTTACAATCTCAAATCCAGATTTATTCAAAGCTTCCATTGTGGCTTTATTATGCTCATACCCAATAATTTGGCCAGGTGCAAAGGTAAAAAAATTAGCTCCACTAGTCCACTGCTCTCTTTCTTGAGAAAAGGGGTGATCGCCACCACAATTAATAAATTCAGCTTCTAACCCCAAAGATAGCATGGCCTTTGGCAACCCTGAAAACTCAGTAATTTTTTGTATCTCTCCTTTACTGCAATGCATATGGAAACTTTTACATTTATCAGGACCCGTTATCAATGGAGGGAAAACCATAAATTTATCCACATCCAACATAGTGAAAATCATATCTAAATGTATTGTTGCACGGATTTTTGGTAAGTTGACAACAAGAATATCCAATTTTTCTTTTTCACGGGACATTTCTTGTGCCAATCGATCAATGGCTCTTGCCGAAGTTCTTTCACTAAATCCAATTATCAGCAAATCTTCTTTGATGACAAGAATATCTCCCCCTTCAACAGTCACTTCATCTTGCTGTTTACGTGTTCCATCATGGTAAAATTTATTGACTCCCAATAAAGGATGATACCTAAAAATGTATTTTAATAACAAAGCTTCGGTTAAACGTACTTTATGTGCCATCGAACCAATAATTATATTTTCATAAACACACATAACCGCATCACGGGTAAAAAAAGCATTTGGTAATGGTGGTATAGCGTGTCTTGATGAACTTATAAAACGTTCCAAAGTGTTTTTTTCAAGCAGGGAGCCTGTGAAAAACTGATCAGATAATTCACTGGCTTGTAACTTAAATAAGTCATCAATCAATTCTGGGTGACCGTATAAATTACAGACATCTTTAAGCAATTGTAATTTGACCTTATCGTCTTTTAATACATCGGATAGAAGGTCTGAAAACTCCAATACTTTAGCCACTCGCCTTAACACTCCAGTTAGCTGGCGATGCTCATTTAAGGCTAAATCAAGTGTTAAAATATCATCGTATAAAACTTCCTGAGCAGTTGCAGGAGTCATGTTTTCCATCTCACTGCCTGGTTGATGAATAATAACTGTATTTAATTTACCTATCTCTGAATGTACTGAAATATTACTCATAAAGGTGTCCTATAAAATCTAGCTGTTATATTTACTAACGATAGCCATTGCCATTTCTAGTGATTGTTCGTAATTTAATCGCGGATCAACCTGGGTTTTATAGGCGCGTTCTAAATCCTTTTCGCACAACTCTCTTGCTCCACCTAGACATTCTGTGACATTTTCTCCAGTTAATTCTAAATGAACTCCTCCTAATATAGAATTTTCTGATTTATGTATATCCATAGACAATTCCACTTCTTTTCTTACATTTTCGAACTTACGAGTTTTATATCCATTAGATGTCGCTTCGGTGTTGCCATGCATAGGGTCGCAGCACCAAACCACGCCAAGGCCTTCTTCTTGTAAAATCTTAATCATTTTTGGTAAACTAGATTCAATATTTTTGGCTCCAAACCGATGAATTAAAGTAATCTTCCCTGCCTCATTGTTTGGATTTAGGGTGCGACATAATCCAATTAAATGCTCTCTTGAGGTTTCTGCACCAACTTTTATCCCTATCGGATTATTAATACCGCGTAATAACTCAACGTGCGCACTGTCTAATTGGTTAGTTCTTAAACCAATCCATGGGAAGTGTGTACTCAAATTAAAGTACCCTTCTTGTCTTGGAACTTTTCTTGTTAAAGCCTGTTCGTAATGTAAATGCAGAGCTTCATGAGATGAGTAAAAATCAACTCGTGATAAATTGCCCAATCTTCTTCCAGCTAAAATCTCTGCAAATCCAATTGACTCACTAATTTTTTTCATCATTTCCTGATATTCTGTAGATTGACCTGAATGCTCAATCCAAGCTAAATTCCAATATTCAGGGTGTCTAATATCAGCAAAACCACCATCGATAAGTGCTCTAACGAAATTTAAAGTCATCGCTGAAGACGCATGCCCAACAAGCATTCTTGCAGGATCTGGCTCTCTATCTTTAGCAGTAAATCCAATTTTGTTAACTATGTCTCCTCGATAAGAAGGCAAAGTAACCCCATCTTTAGTTTCCTCATTCGATGAGCGTGGCTTAGCATATTGCCCAGCAAATCGACCGATTCTTACTATAGGCATTTTCAATCCATGAATAAGCACTAAGCTCATTTGTAACAAGACCTTAATTCTATTCGAAATAATTGGAGAATTACAATCTTCAAAGGATTCAGCACAATCGCCACCTTGAATCAAGAACCTTTTTCCCATTTGTACTTCAGCCAGTTTTTGCTTTAGTTTATATATCTCCCATGAAGTCACAAGAGGCGGCATATTTGATAATTTATTGAGTGCTTTATTTAAAGCATCTTCATCTTTATAGATGGCTTGCTGTCTAATTTCTTTTGTAGTCCAGCTTTGAGGAGACCAAGTTTTCATGTTTATTTTATTTTTTTTTCAATGTTGACCAGATTATTGTATATACCACAAAGCCAACAAAACAAACTAATGTCCACATTGGCATTGTAAGACCCAAAAATCTCCAACTGACTTCTGCACATTCTCCTGAACCATGTAGTATTTCTTGCATGACAGAACCAAATGGTAATGTATCAAGCATATAAAACAAACCAGGCCCACATGCAGGAACTTCATCAGGTGGAAGATTTTGTATCCAAATATGACGAGCAGAAACTGCTACTCCAACAATGGATACTAGGGAGATTATAACAGCAACTATTTTTCTGAAAACAAATTGTGGTGGTTTTACGAAAGTTAGTAAAAATATAACTCCAATAATCAAAAAAATTAACCTTTGAACCATACATAAAGGGCAAGGATCTAAATATTCAACATACTCTTCGTAATAAGCATAAGCCAATAAAAGAACAGTAGTAATAAATGGAATGAAACTATATAAACGTAATGACTTGACTCTCATAATATTTTCTCGAAAAAAAAACCCGGATTAACCGGGTTTTTATAAGCTTAATTGAAACTTAATCTTCTTGTTTGTCACTTGGACGGGGACGATCAACCAATTCCACATAGGCCATTGGAGCGTTATCACCGGCACGGTAACCACATTTAAGAATTCTTAGATAGCCACCTGGACGGTCTTGGTATCTTGTTCCTAATGTTTCAAAAAGTTTCTTAACAACAGCTCTGCTGTGATTAGGCAGTCTAGAGGCTGCTAATCTCCTGTTTGCAACACTGTCGTTTTTAGCAATTGTTATTAATGGTTCTGCAACCATACGTAGTTCTTTTGCTTTGGGTAAAGTTGTTTTAATTAATTCATGTTCAAATAATGAAGCAGCCATATTTTTAAACATCGCTTTACGATGTGAACTGTTTCTATTAAGTTGACGACCTGATTTTCTATGACGCATTTTATATCACCTATTATCCGAGTAAACGCTCAACTGTACGAATGGAAGCAGGTGGCCAATTATCTATACGGACACCAAAATTCAAACCCATTTCTGCGAGCACTGCTTTTATTTCATTTAATGATTTCTTACCCAAATTAGGAGTTTTCAATAAATCAACTTCCGTTCTTTGGATTAAATCACCAATATATTGTATGTTTTCTGCTTTTAAACAATTTGCTGAACGAACCGTAAGTTCAAGTTCATCAATTGGTTTAAGCAAGATTGGGTTAAGTTTTTCTTCTTCAGAAACCTCTTCAACTGGAGCAGACATTTCAAAATCTACAAAAACAGCCATTTGTTCAATAAGGATTCTCGCTGCTAATTGAATTGCTTTTTCAGCTGTTATCGAGCCATCTGTATCAATACTTAAAACCAATTTATCAAGATTAGTGCGTTGTTCTACACGAGCATTTTCAACTTCATAGGAAACGCGCCTAATTGGGCTATAACTTGCATCAAGTACTAAAGAGCCAATTGACCGAGATTCATCATCATTCTTAGTTTTAATCGCAGGTTCATAGCCAATCCCTTCTTTTACAACCAAGTTCATGCTAACAGAACCTTTTCCTGCAATATTACAAATAACATGATCTGGATTAGCCACAGCCATTCCATCAGTTAATTGCAAGTCACCTGCTGTTACAGGACCTGGTGAACTTTTAGATAATGATATATTAAATTCAGTTTCACCCTCTCTTCCTGAAACAGAAAAGGCAACACCTTTTAAGTTTAACATAATTTCAACAACGTCTTCTTTTACATTGTTGATAGTTGAAAACTCATGTGCAACACCATCAATCTGCACATCTGTAATAGCATATCCAGGAATTGAAGACAGCAATATTCTTCTAAATGTATTTCCAAGGGTGTGTCCAAATCCTCTTTCCAAAGGTTCTATGACAACCACAGCTTTATTTCTTGTTTCTTCTTTTACTGCGACAACTTTTGGTCTCAGTAATTTTGCCAATATCTCAGACATAAGCAATACCCTCGCTAGTTATTTAGAATATAATTCCACAATTAGGTTTTCGTTGATTTCAGCTGGCAAATCGTCTCTTGTTGGAGCATTTTTGAATGTACCAGTCATTTTTTTAGAATCCACAGAAACCCAATCAGCTGTTAAATTCATTTCTTGCCATAATGTAAGTGCTTCTTTAATTCTCAATTGCTTTTTAGCTTTCTCTCGAACTGAAACGACATCACCTTCTTTAATTTGATAAGATGGAATGTTGCATGTACTTCCATTAACTTCAATTGCTTTATGAGAAACCAATTGACGCGCTTCACTTCTTGTCACTGCGTAACCCATTCTGTAAACAACATTATCTAATCTTGACTCAAGCAATAAAAGCAAATTTTCACCTGTTGCACCTTTTTGCTTAGCTGCTTTTTTATAATAGTTTCTAAATTGTTTTTCTAATACACCATAGATACGTCTAACTTTTTGTTTTTCACGTAACTGTGATGCATAATCGGTAGGTTTACCCCGACGCATCGTTGCACCATGCTGACCAGGAACTTGATCTAATTTACATTTTGTCTCTACAGCACGTGCTGGAGATTTTAACATTAAATCAGTACCTTCTCTTCTTGCTAATTTGCAAGTTGGTCCAATATATCTAGCCATATTATTCTCCTTACACTCTTCTTTTCTTAGAAGGACGGCAACCATTATGAGGTATCGGCGTCACATCTATAATATTAGTAATTCTGTACCCTAAACCATGCAAAGCTCGTACAGACGACTCTCTTCCAGGTCCAGGCCCCTTAATTTGCACTTCAAGATTTTTCAATCCAAAATCCTGTGCAATTTTACCTGCATTAGTCGCAGCAACCTGTGCAGCAAAAGGAGTGCTTTTACGCGAACCTCTAAAACCTGCGCCACCAGCGGTTGCCCAAGCAAGAGTGTTGCCTTGTCTATCAGTAAGAGTTACAATAGTATTATTGAATGAAGCATGAACATGCGCGATTCCATCGACAACTGTTCTTTTATTCTTCTTTTTAGTTTTTTGTGGTCTAGCCATAACTTTTCTCTTTAAATTCTATGTGTTAAATTAACGCTTGATAGGTCTTTTAGGACCTTTTCGTGTACGTGCATTATTTTTGGTCTTTTGACCACGCAATGGTAAACCACGTCTGTGTCGAATACCTCGGTAACAACCCAGATCCATCAAACGTTTAATATCCATTGCAACATCACGTCTAAGGTCACCCTCAACATTGAATTTTGCAACTTCATTACGAATTTTTTCCAAAGAAGCTTCGTCTAGATCTCTTACTTTAGTTGTTGGATTTACACCTGCATTATCGCAAATCTGATATGCCCTGGTTCTACCTATACCAAATATACTGGTTAGGCCGATCCACGCATGTTTGTACACTGGTATATTGACACCTGCTATACGCGCCATTTAACTCTCCTAATAAACTTGTTTTAAATATATTATCTCTTTAACTATGAAGCCTTTTTTCAAGTATTCATAAAAAAGCGATGCATTATAGTGCAAAAAAAGACACACAGCAAGTATGCTGCAGTCTTTTATTGCAAATTTCTCATAAATCCAGACAATCTATTTATTACATAGATATCAGAAGATTATATGTACCCTAAATCTGTATTTAACGCATTACGCACGTTGTTTAGAGTTGTTTACTGTAATTTAATTTGAAATACAAAGTTAAAATTAATTATCTCAAATTTAAATTTTCATTCAATAAGATTAAATATTTCTATTTATCTTTTTTGAATTCCAGATTTACCGTAATTCTTTAAATTAGACTTTTTCATTAAGCCTTCATACTGACCTGACATTAAGTGCGTTTGTAACTGCGCCATGAAATCCATAGCCACAACCACGACAATTAATAGTGAGGTTCCGCCCAGTGCAAATGGCACTGACCATATATTCATGACAAATTGAGGCAATAGACTCACACCTAACAGGTATAATGCCCCCCAAAATGTTATTTTAGTTGTTACGTTGTCAATATAATCAGCTGTATGTCTACCTGGTCTAATACCTGGTATAACAGCACTTGATCTTTTTAGGTTGTCTGCCATTTCATTAGGATCAAAGGTTAATGCCGTGTAGAAAAAAGCAAACCAAATAATCAACGCTCCAAAGAAAATCATGTACAATACGTTACCAGGTGACAACCATTGTGATAAATCCAACAACCATCCCCATCCATCTTTTTGGCCAAGAAAGTTAGCTAAAACGCCTGGGAACAAGACAAGACTTGAAGCAAAAATTACTGGTATAACACCAGCCATATTAACCTTTAACGGCAAATAAGAACTCTGAGCATTGGTAGCCATTCTTCCACGACGCTGTGCATATTGCATAGTTATGCGTCGCTGCGCTCTTTCTACAAAAACTACGAAATAGGTTATACCTAAAGCTAGCACTAAAAAGAATAAAGCCTCTAGTGCATTTAAACTACCAGTGGACACCATAGTAAATGTTGAACCAATTGCAGAAGGTAATCCAACGACAATACCAGCAAAGATTATTAATGAGATACCATTACCGATTCCACGTTCCGTAATTTGTTCACCTAACCACATTAAAAATAATGTACCACCTGTAAGTGAAATGGTAGCAGAAAACAAAAATCCAAAACCCGGATTAGGAACAACTTCCAACCCATTACTTCCGCCCATTTGCTGTAATGAATAAGAAATTCCATAAGCTTGAAAAGCAGCAAGAACCACAGTAAAATAACGTGTGTATTGATTGATTTTTTTACGTCCTGACTCACCTTCTTTCTTAAGTTCTTTAAGCTTAGGAATTGAATGACCCAAAATTTGCGTAATAATCGACGCAGTAATATAGGGCATCACACCAAGTGCAAACAATGAAAAACGTCCCAATGCTCCACCAGAGAACATATTAAACATATCAAGAAGTCCACCGCCTTGAGTTTCTAATAAATCAGACAGTACTTTGGGATTTACTCCTGGTACTGGAATATAGGAGCCCAATCTAAATATAACTAAAGAAACGACTACAAACCATATTCTTGACTTCAATTCAGAAAGGTTATTCTTGTTACCTAACATTTTTTGTACTTGTGCTTGTGATGCTGACATAATTTTATATTACTCTACTGATCCACCGGCTTTTTCAATCGCTTCTTTAGCGCCCTTAGTGACTTTAAGTCCAACAACTTTTACTGGTTTGGAAATACTTCCTGTGTTGATAACCTTTACTTTAGTTACAAAACGTCTGACTAATCCTTTTTCAATCAAAGAAGCCAAATCAACAGTATCAACTTTCATTGATTCTAAGTGATACAAACAAATCTCATCACTGTATTTTGCCATTCTTGAAGCAAAGCCAAATTTAGGAAGTCTTTTTTGCAAAGGCATTTGACCGCCTTCAAAACCAACTTTATGCCAACCACCTGAACGTGATTTCTGACCTTTGTGACCACGACCACAGGTTTTTCCTGAGCCCGAACCAATTCCTCGACCTACTCTTTTTGCTGCTTTTTTACTACCAGCAGCAGGTTTTATTGTATTTAATTGCATTGTAATATCCGCCTTTATTTAGTTTCATCAACTGTTAATAAGTGAATCACTTTGTTTATCATTCCACGATTCTGTGGAGTATCAATAACTTCAACAGTTTGATGCATTCTGCGCAGCCCTAAACCTTTCACACAGGCTTTATGATTTTTCAAAGCGCCAATAGGACTTTTTGTTAAGGTAACTTTAACTGTATTAATTTTAGCCATGATTTTTCATCACCTCTTCAATTGTTTTGCCTCTTCTTGCTGCAACTGAATCTGGAGAAGTAATATTCTTCAACCCATTAATTGTTGCCCTAACAAGATTTTGCGGATTGTTTGATCCTTGAGATTTTGCTAATACATTATGCACACCAACAACATCAAAAACGGCACGCATAGCGCCACCTGCAATAACACCTGTACCATCAGATGCTGGTTGCATGTATACTTTTGATCCTGAATGTTTTGCTTTTATTGGATGCCAAAGAGTTCCCTCTTTGAGATCAACACGAATGATATTGTTTCGAGCTTTATCCATTGCTTTCTGGATAGCTATAGGCACTTCTTTCGCCTTACCGTAACCAAATCCAATTTTGCCATTTCCATCACCAACCACTGTTAATGCTGTAAAACTAAATACTCGACCACCTTTTACAACTTTTGATACACGGTTAACCGCTACCAAACGTTCTAATAGACCATCACCTTCATCTTTTCTTCTATCTACGCTCGCCATTATTATTTACCTTAATCTTTAATATTTATTTACTGTTTTGACTCAAATCGCGCCAGACTAAATCTCTAGTCCTGCTTCTCTTGCTGCATCTGCCAATGCTTTTACTTTACCGTGGTAAAGAAAACCAGATCTATCAAATGCAACTTTATCAATTCCTGCTTTTTTTGCACGTTTAGCAATCGCTTCACCAATTATTTTGGCCGCTTCAACATTCTTACCAGAAGCTCCTTTTTTAATTAATTTCTTCTCTAAAGAAGAAGCACTTGCTAATGTTTGTGTTTTATCACCAGAAAGTATTTGAGCATAAAGATTTTTATCAGTTCTATGAATAGATAACGAAGGAACACCAAGTGTACGAATTTTAGCACGTGCTGTTTTTGCTCTTCTTAATCTCGCTTTATTTTTAACATTACTCATTATTTTTACTCAAATTTAATTGTTATTAAGCTTTCTTAGCTTCTTTTCTAAATACTCTTTCATCTGCATACTTCACGCCCTTTCCTTTATAAGGCTCAGGTGGTCTATACGCTCTAATTTCTGCACAGACTTGACCAACTTGCTGTTTATCAATTCCTGAAACATCAATTTCTGTTTGATTTTTTGCCACTTCAAATGTAATTCCTTCTGGAGCCTTATAAACAACATCGTGAGAAAAACCTAAAGCTAACTTTAAATCTTTACCTTGAAGAGTGGCTCTGTAACCAACGCCAACTAACAACATTTTCTTTGTATAACCCTGAGTTACACCGATAACAATATTATTAACTAATGAACGCATTGTGCCTGTAATTGGCATAGATGCGTCGTTTTTTGGACTAAACAACAACGAACCATCTTCTTCTTTAATAGCCACATTTTCATTTAATATAATTGAACCCGTTCCTTTTGGCCCTTTAATTGTAACATTTTGACCCTTAATATCAACGGTCACACCAGAAGCGATAGTAACTGGATTTTTTGCAATTCTAGACATACTATTCTCCTATCCTATTTAACTATACAGATGACTTCGCCACCGATACCAGCTTCTCGAGCTTCAAAATCTGTCAATAAACCTTTTGAAGTTGAAATAATAGCAGTACCGAATCCTGCATCAATTTTTGGTAATTCACTTTTACCTTTATACAATCTTAAACCAGGCTTAGAAGCACGATTTATGTATTCAATCACAGGCTTTCCTTGGTAATATTTCAGGTTAACTTGTATTTGTGGATGTCCAGTGGAACTGTCTTCTCCATTAATCAATGCAAAAGATTGGATATACCCTTCCTTTTGCAATACTGAACATAGGCTTTTCTTAATTTTTGAAGCTGGAATCATAACTGATTTCTTAGCTACCATTTGTGCATTTCTTATGCGTGTTAGCATATCTGCAATTGGATCTGTCATACTCATAATCTTTTTCCTAATCTATTAGCAGCTTACCAGCTCGCTTTTTTCAAGCCAGGGATATCGCCACGCATTGCAGCTTCTCTGAACTGTGTTTTACTTAAACCAAACTTACGGTAATAACCACGAGGCCTACCTGAAAGCTTACATCTATTTCTTTGTCTTGAAGGAGAAGAATTTCTTGGCAACTTTTGCAACTTAACATAAGCATCCATCATGTCTTCAAATGAAGTTTCAGGATTTGTGATAATTGCTTTTATTTCCGCTCTTTTCTTAGCGTATTTTGCTACAATTTTTGTTCTTTTCAAATCTCTTTGAATCATTGATTCTTTAGCCATAACTCTTCTCTATTTATTCTTAAAGGGAAAACTAAAAGCAGCCAATAATGCTTTTGCTTCTTTATCACTTTTTGCAGTAGTAACAAAAGTAATGTCCATACCACGAATCGTGTCTATTTTATCGTATTCAATTTCTGGGAATATAATCTGTTCTTTTATACCCATTGAATAGTTTCCACGACCATCAAAAGACTTTGCATTTAATCCACGAAAATCTCTGATTCTTGGAATAGAAATATTGACCAATCTATCAAAAAATTCATACATTTTATTGCGTCTTAAAGTCACCTTACAACCAATTGGCCAACCATCACGGATTTTAAACCCAGCAACCGATTTTTTTGCATAAGTTACTAAAGCTTTTTGTCCAGCAATCTTTTCCATGTCACCAGTGGCATTTACCATGATTTTTTTATTACCAACGGCCTCACCAACACCCATATTTAAACCAATCTTAACAAGCTTGGGAACTTCCATAACATTTTTGTAACCGAATTCTTTCATCATCAAAGGAATTACAGTCTCTTTATAATATGTTTCTAATCTAGTCATAATATCACTCTACTTATGCGTCAACCGCTTCGCCATTTGAACGAAACACTCTAATTTTTTTGCCATCTTCAAGAGTTTTAAAACTAACTTTATCGCCTTTACCTGTTGCATTGTTAAATAACATTACATTTGATACATGAATTGGCGCCTCTTTAGAAATAATTCCACTTGGCTTTTCAGGATTGTTTGGGTCAACTTTCACATGCTTCTTAATCATGTTAACGTTGTCCACAAGCAATCTCCCATCTTTTAATACAGATAATACTGAACCACGAGTCCCTTTTGAGCGTCCCGCAATCACTATTACTTCATCACCTTTTTTAATTCGATTCATTTTCTTACTCTTATAATACTTCAGGAGCTAATGAAATAATTTTCATAAACTTTTCTGAACGAAGTTCTCGGGTTACAGGGCCAAATATACGTGTTCCAATTGGCTCTAGCTTACTATTTAACATAACTACAGCATTGCCATCAAAACGAATCAAAGATCCATCTGGACGTCTAACACCTTTACGTGTTCTAACAACAACCGCATTATAAACCTCACCTTTCTTTACTTTTCCGCGTGGAATGGCGTGTTTTACGGTTACTTTAATAATGTCACCAATACCAGCATATCTTCTTTTAGATCCACCTAGTACTTTGATACACATCACTTCTTTAGCACCGCTGTTATCAGCTGCGCTTAATCTACTTTGCATTTGAATCATGGTTTATACCTCTTTAATTTAATGCCTAAGCACTTATTGTGCAGCGTTGACTAAGCCAACAACTTTCCATGATTTAGTTTTTGAGTATGGACGAGTTTCAGTAATTTTTACTTTATCACCCATTTTAAAACCATTCTCTTCATCATGTGCATGAATTTTACTTGAACGTTTGATGTATTTTCCATAAATTGGATGCTTCTCTTTTCGTTCAATTAATACAGTAACCGTCTTATCCATCTTGTCACTAACGACAACACCTTGCTTAGTACGCAATATTTCTTTTTCAGTAGTCATTATTTGTTTCCTGCGTTGTTCAATTCAAGCTCTTTCTGCTTTATTATTGTCTTAGCTCTAGCAATATCACGCCTAACTTCTCTTAAAACATTTGTTTTTGTTAGTTGCCCATTACCTCTTGCCATTCTTAAATCAAACTGAGTTTTCAACAATTCTGTCAATGTCTCTTTTAATTCTGCTGGCTTTTTACTTTTCATTTCTTTAGCATTCATTTACATCACCGTTCTTTTAACAAATGTTGTACTAAACGGGAATTTAGCAGAGGCTTTTGCAAATGCAGCCTGAGCCACTTCTTCTGCAACACCCTGAATCTCGTATATCACTCGACCGGGTTTAATAACCGCAGCCCAATACTCAACATTACCTTTACCTTTACCCATACGAACCTCAACAGGTTTTGCTGTTATTGGTTTGTCTGGAAATACTCTTATCCATAATTTACCACCACGACGAACGTGACGGGTAATGGCTCTACGTCCAGCTTCGATCTGCCTAGCTGTCATAAAACCCCTACCAGTAGCTTTAAGACCGAATTCGCCAAAGCTTACTTTATTACCTGCATGCGCAAGACCGCGATTACGACCTTTTTGCTGCTTTCTAAATTTTGTTCTTTTTGGTTGCAGCATTTGTTATCTCCGTTTCTTACCTTGTTGTTTCTTTTGTTCTTGAGAAGCATGTAAGTCAAAAACATCACCTTTATAAACCCACACTTTAATACCTAGAACACCATAAGTTGTATAAGCCTTACCCATTGCATAATCGATATTAGCTCTGAATGTATGCAAAGGCACTCGTCCTTCTCTATACCATTCAGTTCTTGCAATCTCTGCACCGTTTAAACGACCTGCTACGGCAACTCGAATACCAAGAGCTCCAAGTCTCATTGCACTACCAACCGCACGCTTCATGGCGCGACGGAACATAATACGCCTTTCTAGCTGAGATGCAATACCTTGAGCTATTAAATCTGCATCTAATTCAGGTTTTCTGATTTCTGCGACATTTATGTTAGTTGGAACACCCATCATTTTTGATACAGTTTTCTTTAAACGCTCAATATCTTCGCCTTTTTTACCGATAACAATACCCGGTCTTGCCGTATGAATTGTAACCCGAGCATTGTTTGCAGGGCGATCAATTTCAATTTGACTAACTGAAGCATTTGCTAATTCTTTTCTTAAGTATTTTCTGACTTTAATATCCTTAATCAATTGATCTGCAAAAACTTCTTTTTCTGCATACCAAGTTGCATTCCAAGGCTTCGATATACCTAGTCTAATTCCAATTGGATGTACTTTTTGACCCATAATATTACCTTTATGATGCTTCAGCCACTTTCACAGTGATATGGCTGGTTCTTTTTAATATTCTTGTTCCCCTTCCTTTTGCACGTGCTCTTCCACGCTTCAAAGTTGGGCCTTCATCTACTGTGATAGTGCTAATGATCAACTCATCAACATCCAGTCCTTCATTATGTTCTGCATTTGCAATCGCCGACATCAATACCTTCTTGATTAAATGTGCTGCTTTTTTAGGACTGAAAGACAATAATTGTTCAGCTTTTTCTACCTGCATGCCGCGCACTTGGTTTGCTACTAACCGCACCTTTTGTGCCGATATTGCAGCTCTGTTATGTTTTGCTGTAATTTCCATACTCATCACCTATAATTATGATTTTTTATCAGCCTGATGGCCTTTAAAAGTTCGTGTTGGCGAAAATTCACCCAATTTATGGCCGACCATTTCTTCAGAAATAAGTACAGGAACATGCTGTCTACCATTGTGTACAGCGATTGTTAATCCAACCATTTCCGGCAATATCATTGACCTACGTGACCAGGTTTGAATTGGTCTTTTGTTATTTTCCTCAACAGCCTTGAGTACTTTCTTCATTAAATGATGGTCTACGTGAGGACCTTTTTTTAGAGAACGTGGCATATCTATTTACCTATTTTTTGTTTCTACGACGTACAATATACTGATCTGTACGCTTGTTTTTACGAGTCTTATAACCCTTAGTTTTCATACCCCAAGGAGTTACAGGGTGACGACCACCAGAAGTACGACCTTCACCACCACCATGTGGATGGTCTACTGGATTCATGGCAACACCACGAACAGTCGGTCTAACACCTCTCCAACGACTAGCGCCAGCTTTACCTAATTTTTCAAGGTTATGCTCACCATTTGATACTTCTCCTAGCGTTGCTTTACACGCAGCAGGAACTTTACGCATCTCACCAGATCTCAATCTAAGTGTTGCATACATTCCAGCACGAGCAACCAATTGCACATTTGCACCCGCTGAACGAGCTATTTGTGCGCCTTTTCCTGGTTTCATTTCAATACAATGAACAACAGAACCTAAAGGTATGTTACTCAAAGGCAATGCATTACCTACTTTAATTGGCGCATTATTACCTGACTGTACAGACATACCTGCTTCCAATCCTTTTGGAGCAATAATATAACGTCTTTCACCATCTGCATAACAAATTAATGCAATATAGGCTGTACGATTTGGATCATATTCAATGCGTTCTACATTGGCTACAATTCCATCTTTATTTCGTTTAAAGTCAACAATTCTATAACGTTGCTTATGACCACCACCAATATGACGCGTAGTAATTCTGCCATTATTATTTCTACCGCCAGTTTTTGATTTTTTTTCAACTAACGCCTCATGAGGACCGCCTTTATAAAGACCATCTCTCTTAACTCTTACCGTGCCTCTTCGGCCTGGGGAAGTTGGTTTTAATACGATTAATGCCATGATTATCTCCTAATTATTCCGCAGTACCAAAGTCAATTAATTGACCTGATTGAACCTTAACATAGGCTTTTTTCCAATCTGGACGTTTGCCTGGCTTTCCTTTAAATGATTTAGTTTTACCTTTAACATTTAAAATTTGTACGTTTTCAACATTTACTGAGAAAAGCTTCTCTATCGCTGCTTTTACCTGCTGCTTACTTGAAGTCACTGCAACTTGAAAAACATATTGATTTGATTGTTCACCCACTCGATTACTCTTTTCAGATATAATTGGCGCCAATACTGTTGTGTATAAGTTGTTCAAACTCATGATAACCACTCCTGTACTTTTTCTGCAGCCGCTGCTGTCATAATAACTTTTTCAGAAGACACTAAAGATACGGGATCCAGTGACCTTACATCTGTAACATATATGTTTGGTATATTTCTAGTTGCCAAAACCACTTCAGAAGTAATTTCATCAACCACAATTGTTCCCTTTGTCATTTTATGTTTAGCTAAAAATTTAATCGCTTCTTTAGTTTTGCCTTCTTTGATAGAAATACTATTTACGAAGACCATTCGCTCTGAACGAGTCAACTCTGAAATAATTGATTTCATGCCAGCTCTATACATTTTTTTGTTTACTTTTTGAGAGTGATCTCTTGGTGCTGCTGCGAAAGTCTTACCACCACCAACCCAAATAGGGCTTCTGATTGTCCCGGCACGCGCACGACCAGTTCCTTTTTGTTTAAAAGGTTTTTTGCCGCCACCTCTAACTGCTGAACGATTTTTTTGTGCTTTTGTACCAGCACGACCACCAGCCAAGAATGCTGTTACAACTTGGTGAACCAAGCTCTCAGAATAATCTCTGTTGAAAACTTCATCAGAAACTTCAACATTAGCTTTTTTACCTGCTACTTTAATTTCCATCATAGTCTCCTTAAGCCTTGACAGCTGGTTTAATGATTACTCTTGAATTTTTAGCACCTGGAACAGCGCCTTTAATAAGTAGCAAACCTTTTTCAGCATCTACTCTTACTATTTCAAGATTTTGAGTCGTAACATTTCTGTCACCCATGTGTCCTGCCATTTTTTTGCCTTTAAATACTCGTCCAGGCGTTTGACATTGCCCGATGGAACCTGGCGCTCTATGAGAAACAGAGTTACCATGGGTGGCATCTTGCATTTGGAAGTTGTAACGCTTAATTACCCCTTGAAAACCTTTACCTTTAGAACGACCAGTAACATCTACTTTCTGTCCTGCTTCAAACATATTGACATCTAATTTAGTTCCAACTTCTTGAGTTTCGTCTGTTCTAAATTCCATAACGTCTTTACCTGCTTCAACACCTGCTTTCGCAAAATGTCCTGCTAAAGGCTTGCTTACTTTAGATGCTTTTAAAGCACCAGTTGAAACTTGAATGGCACTATAACCATCAATTTCTAATGTCTTGACCTGTGATACAATGTTATCTGCAATACTAACAACAGTAACTGGAGTCGAATTTCCTTCATCAGAAAACACTCTTGTCATACCTACTTTTTGTCCGATAAGTCCGATAGTCATTTCCTATACTCCTTAAGATAGTTGGATTTGAACGTCGACACCTGCTGCTAAATCTAATTTCATTAGCGCATCGACTGTCTTGTCATTTGGATCCACAATATCAACAAGACGCTTATGTGTGCGTATTTCATATTGATCACGTGCATCTTTGTTTACATGTGGAGATGTTAACACTGTATATCGCTCAATACGTGTCGGTAAAGGAATTGGTCCTTTAACCTGAGCACCTGTGCGTTTTGCAGTGTCTACGATTCTTCCAGCTGATTGATCAATTAATTTGTGATCAAACGCTTTTAATCTAATTCTAATTTTCTGTTCGGCCATTACCGTCGCCTCTGTAGTTTTGTGTACAACTTCTCGTTGTACACACTATTTAAATTAATAATTCTTTTTTTGTATTTATAAAATCTTATTTAAAGATTTTAGCAACAACACCTGCACCAACTGTGCGTCCACCTTCACGAATCGCAAATCTCAGACCTTCTTCCATCGCAATTGGATTGATTAAAGTCACTGTCATTTTCACATTATCGCCAGGCATTACCATT
>CAMZLQ010000049.1 GCA_947311585.1 uncultured Alcanivoracaceae bacterium
CTCACATGATAGGTGGTTTTTGGATAGAATTGCCACACACATTTTGGCTTTTGAAGACGAGTCTCATGTGGAATTTTTTGAAGGCAATTACAGCGAATACGAGCAAGACTATAAACGCCGTTTTGGTGACATTCCGCAACCGCACCGTATTAAATACAAAAAATTATCGTAAAAAACGACTGGCAATTTTTATTACATAACAGGAAAACAATGAACAATGCTTGCAGAAATATCTCTGCAAGCTTTGTTTTTTATAGTCACTGACATGACTATTACTTTGACTGGATGTCCCTTGGTAATGAATAACTTCAATCTGCGGATTCAGCATAATTTTATAACCTGCATCAAGACTGCGTTTGTATAAATCCAAATCTTCAAAATGCATAAAAAAATCTTCATCAAACCCTCCTAGTTCCTTAAAAATTGATGCCTTAATAAAAATATACGCACCTGAAATTGCTTCGACTTGTTTTGTTTGCTTAAACATTGGCTTGTAATTGAGATTGACTCCGGCAAAACAACCACAGTATTTAGCCAGTTTTTCTATTTTAGTATAGGTTTTTACTGCCCGCCATAAAGTGGGTAGACCTCGGCGTGTCGCCTGCTGTTCCGTGCCATCCGAGTTCTTTACCAAAGCTCCAACAATTGCAAGTTTGCAGCTCTTATTAAAAGTCTTCACTGACTCAACGATACTGTCTTTTTGAATGAGGCAATCCGGGTTGAGAAACAGCAGGTATTCAGACTGGGCGTGTTTAGCTCCTAGGTTACAACTACTGCCAAAACCTGTATTGGTTTTCCGTAAAATTATTTTAATCTTAGGGTTATCTGGCAACAACTCCATGCTGCCATCGGTAGAGTTATTATCCACCACAATAATTTCATCAACACCTTCTGCTTTTATCACGCAATCAATGACTTGAGACAACAATTTCCCAGTATTGTAATTGACGATAATAACGGCACAAGAGTTCATTATTGGCTGATTTTACAAAACTCCCATAACTGCGGCCATAACTCCATCGCTGTTGCCACTCTTTTGAGTTCATGACGAGCTGTTTCAACGCAATTTTGTTTATCCATTGACTTATCCCAACCCGATAAAATAGGGGGTTTATTCTGAATAAGCGCTTTGCCATTTGCCTCAACTATTTCTCTAACATCGGCCTGCCAATAAACTGGCGCATCGGGAGAATTTGCCATTTGAGTCTGCATACTCAAAACCATATCGGAACGAATCTGCGACAAGTATTCTTTTAGTCGGTTATGTATTGTCTCATCTGTTGCATCGGACAAACCCAATACGTAATCACTCAGGGTTTTCAATCTTATGGTTGGGTCTAAAGCATCTGTTGAATCCACCAAGGTTAAAGCATAATCTGCAATAAATTTATTAAAATTCGGTGTTCGGGCCAAATGGTTTGTTGCCGACCTGTCTTTTCTTTCTGCTTGAATATGCCCCAACATAAATGGGCACTGCATTGAAATTTGGTTAGGGTAACAATAAAGTGAAACCGCATTAAAAAAATAATCCTCCAAGGTATCACTTGGCATTGCAAAAGGCGTCAAAGAAGAGTTGTCAATGGCGGATGGTAAAAATCGAGCCATGGAGAGAAACTCGTATTCATTGGAGTAATGCATTAAGTTTGAGGCTTCAATATTATCCAAATAAACTTCTCGTGATTCCCAAAAAGCCTGTTTCTGCTCTCCGCCTAAGTAGTACAGCCAATAATTATGTTCCGAACGAGGGCTTCCCCAAGTGCCTGTTCCAACTGATTTTATCAATGATGTGGACTGAATTCTTTGCAGCTCCACTAAGCTCAAGTGATCAACTGCCGAATATTTTACATCTCTAGTTGACAACCAGTTCCCTGTAGTTTGCCCACAACTATTTATCATCTGGGTTAATACGTCTTCTTCGTACTGATTGGAATTTTGCTTAATATCAGTTAAATTAAGCGAAAAATCCACACTCAAGTCTGTTTTATTATTTAAGTTGACTAAATTATTGTTTTCACTTTTTATTCGGGCTTCAAATATATAATTGTCATCGAAAAATAAGAATTTTTTTCCTGCATTGTTTAATAAAGCAAGATTCCAAATTCTCCCTCCAGAATAGTGCTGACTGGATTGACTCAACAACCATTTTATTTCTTCTATTCTTTGTGGAAACTCTGTTGTTAACATCTTAATAAATTGATTTTGCCACACCTGCCCATAAAAAGTAATGCGAATTTCAGATTTAAAAGATTTACACACTTCTTCCATTTCTAGTTCGATTTTCTCTGAGTTTGAATCGCAATAGACTTGAACTGAGAATTTTTTATTGTGCTTCAACTGGTATTTTTGTAATGATTCTAATAGGCGATTGAGTAGGTTTGGTTTCTCAAATGCCCTGATGACTATTCCTGCATTCGAGACTTTAATCTGCGAAGAAGATTCAGACAACTGTGCTAACCACTCTTGGTCTTCTAACAACAATTTGTTTTTAATTAGAAAATCAACAACTGTTTGTATGGCTTGTACTTGATTTTGCAGTTCAGGAATATTCTGTCCAATTGTAACAATGTGTTGGTCTAACGGCTTGAACTGTTGGCATAGGCTCAGAGCAAATAAAACCTTATCAGTCATCACATGATTTTCGCCAGTCTCTTTATTCATAAAAACCAGCTCTTCACTCGATAAGGAAAAAGCGACGCCAGCAACCGATGCGTATTTTTTTACATTTTTCTTCACCCCTTGGGTTAAAGTTTTTGCACCGAAATCAAATTCAAATTCCATAACTGTTTATTATTTTAAAAGTGCAACAATTTTACCTAAAAAGCCAATATTACACCACTAAACTCATCCAATCTTGGAGAGAATAGTTTTGCGCACTTCTGCCAAAGGGTCTTTGCTTATGAAATCCTGAATTAACTCAAGGTATTTTGGGTGCTTTTCTAACAATCTTTTCATGCTGCTTTCATCGGGCTTAATGCCTAAATCACTAAACGATTGGTTTCCAACGTGTGCAACGTAGACATTATCGCATATAACATTCCTTAAACCTGCTCTTGTTGCTCGCAAAGAATAATCGTTTTCTTCACCGTATCCATGCCCAAATTGTTCTTCATCTAAGTAACCAACCACTTGC
>CAMZLQ010000050.1 GCA_947311585.1 uncultured Alcanivoracaceae bacterium
ACAGCTGATGCAACAGTTGATTGGGCAACATCAGACGGCACAGCAACAATCGCTGATAGTGATTATACTGCTGTAACGGCTACAACACTTACTTTTACTAATGGTGGGGCAACAACTCAAATGGTTACGGTAATTGTTAATGGCGATAATACTATTGAAGCTGATGAAACTTTTAATGTTGATTTAACTAATGCAACCAACGGCGCAACAATTACCGATAACCAAGGGGTTGGAACAATTACCAATGATGACTCTGCTAGTTTTTCCATAGATGATGTTAGCATTATTGAAGGCAATACTGGTACAAGCTTATTGAACTTTACCATAAGCAAAGCAGGTAATGCCGCAGCATCTCTTGATTGGGCAACATCTGATGGTACAGCAACAACTGCAGATAATGACTATGTGGCTGTCGCAGCAACCACTTTGAATTTTGCTGCGAATACAATATCAATGTCCGTTCCGGTCTTTATTAATGGCGATACCGCTATCGAAGCTGATGAAACATTCAATGTGGATTTAACCAATGTAACAGGCGGAGCAACGATTGCCGATGCACAAGGTGTGGGCACAATTACGAATGATGATTCAGTTCAGGCAATCTTAAGTGCTATTAAATCGGTTTCAGGTGATTTAAGACCCAATGGCATTATTACTTATTCTATTGCCATCACCAATACTGGGCCCAATACACAAAACGATAATCCAGGCGATGAAATGACAGATACTCTTCCTGCCTCACTAACTTTTGTGAGTGCATCAGCTACATCAGGAGCAGTAAGTAATGTTGGTAACGTTGTTTCTTGGAATGGCTCTGTGGCGGCTGGTGCTACAGAAACTGTAACAATTGTTGCTCAAGTTAATTCTGGTGTTGCAGGAACCATTGAAAATACAGCAATGCTTGCATACGATAGTGATGGTGACAATGTCAATAATTTAACGGCAGCCTCAGCTTCTCCAACAGCCGTTGGTCCGACTGCATTCTTCATTCCATTTATGGTACCTAGTTTGAATCGGTTTGCTTTGTTATTATTAATGCTATCTTTAGCTTCTGTGGCTTACTTTAAAAGCAGACAAAAAAGTTAATTAACTTACAACCGAAAGAAAATAAAGCCATGATACTTCAGTATCATGGCTTTTTTTTGTGTTATAATTTGGTGAAATTAAATTTAGGGCAATTCACATGAACAAAACAACTAAAAAAATGACTGGAATGACCGTCTTTTTGCATTGGCTAATTGGCTTAACAATCATCACACTTATTGCTGTGGGTTTGTACATGTCCGAAAATGAAGTATGGGATTTGTATCCTATTCATAAATCTGTTGGAATTATCCTTTTTATCTTCATTCTTTATCGGGTAATTCGACGTTTAATTCGCGGCTGGCCCGAGCCTGTAAGTCAGTATAAAAAGCATGAAATTATTTTATCAAAAATAGTCCATTGGGTACTTTTAATAGGCACGTTAATGTTTCCAATCTCTGGCATGATGATGAGTGGTGCAGGCGGGCATGGCATTGCTGTTTTTGGTTTTGAATTGCTAGCATCCAACTACAATGTCGCTGGAGAAGCGATAGCTTTAAATCCAACACTAGCTGAAATTGGACACGAAACTCATGAAATATTAGGAACTGTTATGATGATTGCTATAGCCTTGCATATTATTGGCGCATGGAAACATCACTTAGTAGATAAAGACAATACCCTAAAAAGAATGCTAGGAAAATAATAGCCAGAGGACAGGAATCATGTGTTAGGTATGTTTTATTTGTAGATTTCTGTATAAACCTTTGCACAACTCGTGAAACGTATAAAAAGCTGCAAAACACACTCCACTATGCGTTAAAAAACCACATGAATTCTTTTGGCAAGAATTATCACACCAGCCTGCGAAGCTGGTATGTATTAACCCTGCTAGATAATACTGTTCATCAGTGTTATGCAATGATCTCGCGAATCACTTGACTTCAAAGGTTTCTTTAATACTTTTATTCTCTTTAGTATTAATTTCGATAGTGTATTTTCCTTTTTGTATGTAGATATCGTGGCCTAGTCGCAAGCCCTCTTGAATAGGGGTAAGTGATTTGTTAAGGGGTTTTTCTTTATCCTTATTGGCAAATTGCTCTGCCTTTCGTGCCAGTAGTGTCGTGAGCTTGCAATCCCACTTCCATTGATTTAGACCTTTGTTCAGCTCGATATTTGTTGTAAAAACAATTTGCTTATTACTGTCTTTAATTGAAACGACTGAGTTTTGTTTGTTTTTTTGAGACCAAATAGTGAAGGTTTTATAATCATCGTCATCAGGCACACTAAACCAACGAGATGGTTTGCTGTTCCAATGGGGGTTAAACTTAATATCTTTTGGTTTCTGTAGAGCTAACTCTTTGTCTTTATAGTCATTGTAGTTTTCTAACATTGAAACATCTGCAATCCACATGCTGCGACCATGGGTGGCAACAACCAGTTCTTTATCGCGAGGATGTACGATTAAATCATGCACTGGAACGGTTGGTAAATTCATACCCAATGTTGTCCAATTTTTACCGTAATCAAAGGAAAAATAAAGCCCTTTGTCTGTTCCCAGATAGATTAATCCCTTTGTGTTCGGGTCTTCTTTAATAACATTGACAGCCTCATTGGGCAAGCCTTTACTGATGGAATTCCACTTCTTTCCAAAATTATTGGAGTAATAAACATAAGATTCAATATCATCACTTCGGTAGTTGTTTAGCGTAACCCACAAATCATTTTTATTGTGTTTTGATGCTATAACTCGTGACACCCATAATTTTTTAGGTAATTTTTTACTGACGTTTGTCCATTTGACTCCACCGTCTTTACTTACCCAAACCAAACCATCATCTGTGCCAACCACTAAGCGACCAAATTCTAATGGTGATTCGCTAATACTGGTAATTGTTGCATAAGGTACGTTACCGTATTTTAATGATTGGGTTAAATCTTTACTTATAGCATTCCATGTTTCGCCTTTATCAAAACTACGAAATAGCTTGTTGGCACCGTAATAAATAATGTCTTTGTTGTGAGGGGATAAAATTACAGGCGTGTTCCAGTTATAACGCAAGGGTTTTTCGTTGAGGTAATTGGGTGGTTTGATGGATTTTGATTGACCGTCTTCCAATCTAAAGTTATTGCCAAATTGATAACCAACATAAAGGGTATTTTCATCCACACTGACATGCATGCCATCACCGCCAAAAACACTTTTCCACGATTCGCCATCTTTCCAGTCATTGGTGCTTGAACCCTTAAGTGTACCGTTGTCTTGTAAGCCACCGTAAACATTGTAGGGTTTTTCCATATCAACAGCAACCGTATAAAGTTGGCCAACGGGTTGATAATCCAGTTTGCGCCAGTGTTTGCCCTGATCATAGGACTCATCTGCACCGCCGTCGTTAGCCGCAATAATGTGTTGGGAATCGTTTGGATCTATCCATACTTCATGGTAATCAACGTGAACTTTAGGGTCGTAGAGAGATTCCCACGTTTTGCCTCCATCTTGTGATTTGATTAAGGGTACGCCCATGGTGTAAATGGTATCGGCATCGTTCGGGTCAACGTGAATTTTACCAAAATAATAGCCATAGGTAAAAACCACATTAGATAAGGGTTTATCGTGTGTTTTTACGAATGTCTTTCCCCCATCATCTGAACGGTAGACCTCCAAGCCTTTAATATCGGTATTAAATAAATTATTATTGGCATCTTTAAGCGATTTTACCAAATCATGCACGCGCATTTCTTTTGATTTTATTTTTTCTATGACTGTTTTTGCAGTGACATCAGGAGGAAAATTATTATCTTTTAGAAATTTTTCGATGTTTTTTTCATCGTGAAGAAGAAAATCTTCACGACTCATGTTTTTTAAGCGCTTGGGATTAATTGCTGTATCACCTAAATCCCATTGAGATTCTGGTAAAATTTCTTGGTTATCCACTACGACATAAACAACATTGTTATCTGACTGAGCGACATCAATACCCATTCGACCAACATATTTTCCTTGTGGTAATCCGTTGTTTAATATTTTCCATGTTTGTCCTTTATCTGAACTTTTAAAGACTTTGCTGCCTTCTCCACTTTCAACAAAGTTCCACGCTTTGCGTTCGCGTTGCCAACTGGTGGCATAAACTTCGCCATTTTTTGCAATGGATAAATCTGCAAAACCAGTCACATCGGTTCCATTTAATACTTTTTCCCAGCTCTTGCCTGCATTGTTACTCACAAAAATGCCTCGGTTGCTACCTTTGGAGTAAAGGGCTCCTAGAGCTGCTACATAAATGCGATTGGAGTCCGTTGGATCGACTAACAAATCACCAATTCGGCTCGTATCCCCCAGTCCCATGTAGTTCCAACTTTCGCCTCCGTCATTGGATTTATAGACGCCCATTCCAGCATAGGATGAACGAGAGGAGTTGTTTTCACCCGTCCCTAACCACAGTATTTGGTCATTATTTGGGTCAATATCAAAACCCCCAACAATTTGGGAGGGCAGTTTGTCAGTTATTGGTTTGAAAGTAATGCCTTTATCATTTGATTTCCAAACACCTCCTGAGGCATAAGCAAGATAAAGTGTGTTGCTGTTTTGTTTTGAAGCCCTAATAGCAACAACCCGACCACCTTGAACCACAGGACCAATATTTCTCCACGCGAGGCTTTTAAAGAGTGATTGATTGACTAAAGCTTGATGGGTTTGCCAGGATTGGCTTTGGTTTTTGTAGTTATCAGGGGTAAATGAAAAGCTTGTTAGACAATAAAGGGTTAAGACGAGAAAAGTTGTTTTTTTCATGCTGGCATAATTTAAGATAATATAGACTACAATTATGCTTAGCAACAGCTAAGGATTCAACCATTTTAACTCTTCTAAGCAAGAAAAACTACTTTAAAATAGCGGGTCTATCAACCGTGGTTAAATACTTGATAAACGGATTGCCTCCAGAAAAACCCTTAAGTTCAAGTGTTTGTCCTGGTTTAGATTGAGCAATCAATTCACGGTAATGTCTTTGGTCTTTGATTTCAACGTCATTGATATGCGTAATAATATCCCCTTGTCTAAAATTGGCATCAAAAGCGGGGTAATTTTTAATAACGCCAAGAACCATAACGCCTTTATTGGGCTTTAAAACGCGAGAACGGTAAAATTGACGATCTGAAACTAGTTCTATGCCTAAATAGCCGCGCAACACTTTCCCGTGTTTTAGTATTTCTTGCATAATGAGTTTTGTGGCATTGGAGGGTATGGCAAAATTTATGCCTTGTGCACCATTTCTGTTTAAAGTTGCAGTGCTAATGCCCACCACTTCACCGTTGGCATTTATCAAGGCGCCACCTGAATTTCCTGTATTAATTGCCGCATCGGTTTGAATAAAATTTTCAATTGTACTGACATCAAGACCACTTCTTCCTTTTGCACTAATAATGCCTAGTGATACACTTTGACTTAGTCCATACGGGTTGCCAATAGCAAGGACTATGTCGCCTGTTTGTGTTCTGTCAGAATCAGCAAAAGTAGCGGGTATCAAATTGAGTGCTTCTATTTTTAATACGGCTAAATCGGTGACGCTATCAGAACCAATGATTTTCGCTTCTAACAAGCTGTCATCCCAAAGAGAAATAATTATTTGTGTTGCATTTTTTATGACATGGTAGTTGGTCACAATATAACCGTCAGTAGATACAACGACCCCAGAGCCAAGGTATTGTTGTGTTATTGGTTGAGAGACTAAAGAACTTAATCCCATAAATTTTTGCATTTCAGCATTAAGTTTTCGGCTTCTGACAATTTCAGTTTGGGCATAAATACTGACAACTGAATGAGAGATTTTTTTTACCGCATCGGCGTAACTGGTTGGAGAGCTTATTGAATGCTGTGGGTTTGAATTAGAAGTTGTTTGCTTATTTGGTTTAAAATAAAGGATAATAAACCCCAACGCCAATCCTGCCACAATGGATTGAAGGATGAATTTCAAAATTGAAGTTGTTTGACTCATAAAATAAGTTTGGTTTGGTAAATGACAGCTTTGATTGTACCTGAACTTGACCAAAATTAAAATTTTAACACCATTAGACATATTGAATACATTTTTATGTATAAAAATAAATTATTTTGGAGTAAAATCCCTTCGTTAATGTGTAATAAAAAAATAGGAGTGAGTAATAATGACTGATAAAGTCAATGAAAGTCGCAGAAATCTATTAATTGCAACTTCAGTTGTTGGTGCAATTGGTGCAGGGTTTGCTGCTGTTCCTTTTATAAAATCGTGGATGCCATCTGAGCGAGCTAAAGCAGCTGGTGGGGTCGTAAAAGCCAATGTGTCTAAACTAGAGTCTGGTCAAAAATTGCAAGTAAAGTGGAGAGGACAGCCAATCTTTATTGTAAAAAGAGACAAAGTCTTACTGGACACCCTTAGCAATCATGATGATCGCCTCAAAGATGCAAAATCTGAGAAGAGTATTCAACCTGATTTTGCAAAAAACATTTATCGCTCTCAAAAGGAAGAGTTGTTAGTGATGGTTGGTATTTGCACGCATTTGGGCTGTTCACCAAAAGTTTATCCTGAAATTGTTCCACAAGCGTTTGATTCTGACTGGCAGGGAGGTTTTTTCTGTCCGTGTCATGGGTCTACTTTTGATATTTCTGGGCGAGTTTACAACGGATCTCCCGCGGGAACGAATATGGTTATTCCACCTTATGTCTATGTTGATGAAAATAACTTGATTATCGGTACTGATAAACTTGAAGGAGGCGCATAATGGGTTTAAGAAAAACAAATGAAAAAGGCATTTTAGGTTGGTTTGATCAACGATTGCCTGTTATGGACATGTGGAATGACCACATGGCAAAATATTATGCACCAAGTAACTTTAACTTTTGGTACTTTTTTGGTTCTTTGGCGTTACTTGTTTTAGTGAATCAATTACTAACAGGTGTTTGGCTGACTATGCATTATAAACCTGATGCTGCACAAGCTTTTGGTTTAGTTGAGTACATCATGCGAGATGTGCCTTGGGGTTGGTTAATACGCTACTTGCACACAACCGGAGCCTCTGCCTTCTTTATTGTGGTTTATCTGCACATGTTCCGTGGCTTAATGTACGGTTCGTACAAAAAACCAAGAGAGTTAATTTGGACTTTTGGTATGATTATTTATGTCGCATTGATGGCTGAAGCCTTTATGGGCTATGTATTGCCTTGGGGTAATATGTCTTTTTGGGGTGCTAAAGTTATCACTCAATTATTTGGTACTATTCCTTGGATTGGTGATGTTCTGCTTGAAGGTATTCGCGGTGATTACAATATCTCTGATGCCACTTTAAATCGTTTCTTTGCTCTGCATGTTGTTGCTGTGCCAATTGTTTTATTAATATTGGTGTTCTTGCATATTGCTGCTTTACACTCTGTTGGATCAAATAATCCTGATGGTATTGAAATTAAGGATTATAAAGATGAAAATGGCATTCCTAAAGATGGCATTCCATTTCACCCTTATTATTCTGTTAAAGATATATTTGGCATCGGCATGTTTTTGATAATTTTCCTCGGTATTGTCTTTTTGAAACCTGACATGGGAGGGTTATTCCTCGAACACGATAACTTTAATATTGCTAACCCTGGTTCAACCCCTGAACATATTAAGCCAGTTTGGTATTTCACGCCATTTTTTGCTATATTGAAAGTTGTTCCAAACCCATTTGGCGGCATGATTGTGATGTTTTCAGCAATCATTGCATTGTTCCTATTGCCTTGGGTTGATAGAAGCGAAGTGAAATCCATTCGTTACCGCTTAATGCCTTTTAAATTAGCATTGACTGCATTTGTCACCTCTTTTGTTGTTTTAGGTTATTTAGGGATGGTCTCATGGGGACCGGGCGAAAAGTTACTTGCCCAAGCTTTAACTGGCGTTTATTTCTTATACTTTGTGTTCTTATTTGTTTATACTAAGAATGAAAAACATAAACCAATTCCAGAGAGGTTGACACACTAATGAAAAATTTAATATTGATAGTGACCTTATTGTTGTCCGCAAATGTTTTTGCCAACAGTGGTGGAGCACATTTAGAACCCGCTCAAACCAACATACGATCAAAAGAGTCATTGCAAAATGGTGCTAAGTATTTTATGAACTATTGTTCAGGCTGTCATTCATTGCAGTATCAAAGATACAATCGTATGGCAAAAGATTTAGGATTAACCAAAGATGAAGTCAAAGAAAACCTAATCTTTACAGACTCTAAATTTCCTGAACATATGACTAATACAATGGACAATGCTCAGGTCGAAGAAAAAGAGTGGTTTCACAAAGCTTTTCCAAAAGATTTGACCTTGATTGCAAAAGCACGTGGCGTTGATTGGTTATACAATTACCTTAAGAGTTTTTATAAAGACTCCAGCCGCCCAATTGGATGGAATAACACCATTTTTAAAGGTGCTTCAATGCCTAATGTTTTATGGGAATTGCAAGGAATTCAAGAGGCTAAGTTTGAAGAGCATGAAGATGAACACGGTATTATTACTCACACATTTAAGGGATTTAAGAAAGTAACAGAAGGCACAATGTCTGAAGAAGAGTTTGATAATACGGTTCGTGATATTGTTAATTTCTTAGATTACACTGCAGAACCTGCTCGTTTGATTAGAATGGGTATGGCGCCATGGGTGTTATTTTTCTTGGTGATATTTACCATGTTAGCTTATTTATTGAAGAAAAATTATTTTAAAGATATTCATTAAATATCAATAGCTTACAACAACAAAAAGGTGGTTTTGAAGGGATTCTCAACCACCTTTTTTTGCTTTTATAGACCGAAAACTGCTATAATGCGCGACTTTGTTCATTTTGAGCAGTTTGTTCTATATTTAAGGAGGCTATATTAAGTGATTATTCCAGCAAGAGGACGTTCAGTCATATCTGTATATTCTGTATCTGATTCGTATGATTCACACAGAATTAGATTTTTATTAAAAACCAAAAATATCAGCAGTGTGGATGTAATTGAAGTGGATCCTTTAAGCCCACCAGAAGATTTGATTCATATTAATCCTTATCATACAACACCAACTGTTGTTGACCGTGATTTGGCACTTTATGGTACCACTGTAATTACTGAGTATTTAGATGAAAGATACCCTCATCCACCGTTAATGCCGCCAGACCCTGTGACTCGTGCAAAATTACGCCTTTACACTTACCGCATGGAAAAGGATTGGTTAAGTTATATTCCAGCTTTAGAAAATGGAACATCTGAGGAGAAGAAAATAGCCCGTGAAGAGCTTTTTGATAGGCTATGTGCATCAGAAGAACTGTTTTCTGAAACAAAATTTTTCTTGAGTGAAGACATGACTTTGGTCGATACCTGTTTAGCTCCATTTCTATGGCGTTTGGAACACTATGGCTTGGATTGGGAAGAGTTGCCAAAGCCAATCAGGCAATACGCTCATATGATTTTTAGAAAAGAATCATTCAAACAGAGCGTGTCAGAACAAGAACGCGAAATGCGTTTTGATTTTTAACCCGAGATAAGAAACATGAATTCATCAAAACCTTACATATTGCGAGCCCTGCATGAATGGATTAGTGATAATAATTTAACACCTTTGGTTTTGGTGAATTCGACTCATCAAGATGTTCAAATCCCATCAGGGATTGACGAGGATGGCAAGGTTGTATTAAATGTATCCTATGGAGCAACCAAAAATCTTGAGATTGTTAATGAGGGGATTTTGTTTGATGCGCGTTTCTCAGGTGTTAGTCAAAACCTTTATTTACCCATGGATGCCATTCTTGCCATATACGCTCGAGAAAATGGTCAAGGAATGATGTTTGAATCCGATGATGATATGCCAAACCCAGAACCACCGCAACCAAGCAAGGATAAAAAGGCACAAGTTATTGAACATAAGAAGAGTTCAACAAAAGAGAAGGCTGGTAAAAGTTTTTTAAAAGTTGTTAAATAAAAGCATGTTATAATTGAAGACCTAAAGATTAAGGTTAGTGAGGTTATGCATGGCTATTGAAACAAAGAAATACACATCATTTAAAGAGTTTTACCCCTTTTATTTATCTGAACACCAAAACTCAGTTTGCCGTCTATTACATATTGTTGGTACAAGTCTTGTTGTTTTAGTTCTCATGTTGATTCTATTCAAATCAAATTATAAGCTATTAATAATATTGCCAATTATAGGTTATGGTTTTGCTTGGGTTGGTCATTTCTTCTTTGAAAATAATAAACCTGCATCTTTTAAGTACCCACTCTATAGTTTTATGGGAGATTGGGTAATGTGGTGGCAAGTGTTAACGTTAAAAATTAAGCTGTAGCCAAATTTTCTTCGTTATTTTTTGGTAAGAATCTTAACCAAATAAGCCAAACAACTAAGGCATCTATAATAATTAAGGCTTGCCATAAATAGAGATGAAACCAGTCAAACCAATTTTTATCCCATTGCAATAAGTAGAATAATGATATTATTCTTATAATATTTAAAAACTGGATGCCAAAAAAGCCAAGAATAAAACCATATATTTTATGCAAAAATTTTGAAGGGAAAGCAAATATGGCGGCAAATAAAACAATAACCGCTTCAACACCGTTACATCCTGCAGCAATTTTTACTGCCACGCCATTGGCACTGCTGCGAATAACATCAGCCTGAGCAATAACATCCTTATCAAACAGTTGCATAATTGCGGCGCTGATTGTCGCTAAAAATCCAGTAAACGGTAATATTACAGCCTCTTGTATGGGTTTATACAATTCCAACGCAAACAAGGTGATAACAATAACAATAAAAAGAATGGTAAATCGTAGCATAGGTAGGTTTAACGTCAATTGAGTAAAAGTTATGAGTTATTTTATCTAAATTGTAAATTTAAGCTATAAAAACGCATTTTTTTAACAAAATTGTTAAATTTAACAAAATCATTAACAAATTTTAACGAAACCATAACAGTAATGTTAGTACAATGGGAACCAAGTTAAGTTAGATACAGGTGCTCTTACTCAGGATTACAAACAAATTTTTAGCATCTTCTTTTAGCCCAAGATTTGTGAGAACTTATCTTGGGTTTTTTTTTGAATAACTAAGGAGCTTTTAATGCTCGTTGTACAAGCCACAAATAATGGAGAACAAATGAAAATACTCGTCATTGAAGATAATACAGATATCGCCGCAAATATCGTAGATTATTTTGAAGACAAGGGGCATATTGTTGATTATGCTGCCGATGGGATAACAGGATTACACTTTGCCGTGACAAATGATTTTGATGTTATTGTTTTGGATTTAATGCTGCCAGGAATGGATGGTCTTGATGTCTGTAAAAAATTACGCAAAGAAGCGGGTAAAATGACTCCTGTTCTTATGTTGACTGCACGTGATAGTTTGGAACAAAAGTTAAAAGGATTTGAGTTTGGGGCTGATGACTACATGGTTAAACCCTTTGCATTACAAGAGTTGGAAGCACGAGTAACTGTATTATCAAATCGCAGAAGCAATGCAGCAGAAAAAATATTGATTGTTGCGGATTTGGAGTATGACACCAATACACTTGAAGTTAAAAGAGCGGGAAAATCTTTAGAAATGAACCCTACTGGCTTGAAATTGTTAAAAAGACTTATGCAAGCCTCACCTTGGGTTGTTCCCAGACAAGAATTAGAAATGAAAGTTTGGGGAGAAGAAATGCCAGACAGTGATTCATTACGCGTGCATATTCATGGACTTAGGGCTACAATTGACAAACCTTTTGATAAAAAACTAATCCATACAAGACATGGTGTTGGTTATCGCATAGCAGATTTGGATGAAGTTTCGGAATAAACTAAGATACAGAATTATTGTTGCATTTTTAACCCTGAGTACCTTGTTAGGGGTTTTATTTGCAACAACGGCATTAACAATTCGAGAACATTTAAGCACTAATCTTATTGGCGATTCAATAAAGAAAAACCTCGATGAGTATATGGAAAAACTGGTAAAAGATCCTTCGGGCATCCAAGGAGAGCCAATTGCTAGTAATGTTCAAGCATTTATTACCGCTCCAGAAAAATTACCTCTGGTTATGCCAATTAGTTATGCAGATTTGAATGATGGTGTGCACGACATAATAGAAAATGGTAAGCACTTAAAAGTTGCTGTTAATAAAAGACACATGTTAAAAGGCAAAGAGGTCTGGGGTTATATTATTTTTGATGTTACGACACCTAAAAATGAAAACCGTTTAGTTTATTCTTCATTGGCAGGTGTGTTTGTTCTGTTTACAATAATCGCTTATTTTCTTGCGATATACGCTTCAAAGAAAATATTAAAACCTTTAAGAAGCTTATCTTCAATGGTTCAACATCAAGGGGATAAACCAAAACATTTGGCATCGCATTTTTCCGATGATGAGGTGGGTCAGCTTGCCCATGCATTAGATGAATATTCTGATAGAATCGCATCAATTGTTATACGCGATAAAGAATTTAATGCCGATGTCAGTCATGAATTGCGCACGCCTCTAGCAGTCATTGCAAGTACCGCTGAGTTGATTAATACACAAGATGATATAAGCGATAAAACAAGACTTCGATTAAAAAGAATAGAACGAGCAGTCAAACAGTCAACAGAATTAACTGAGACATTATTACTGCTATCAAGAGAAGAACAAAAAAATGTAAGAAACTTGCAAAGAACCCAAGTGGGGCGATTAGTCAAAGACATCATCGATAATTTTGCAGCAACCATTAAATTAAAAAAACTCGATGTTAAAGTTATCGAGGAAGACTGGTTGCAAGTAAAGGCACCTGCCGCTGTAGTTTCAGTGGCACTGAGTAATTTGATTGGTAATGCAATTAAGTATACGCCTCAAGGAGCCATTCAAATCATACTTAAAAGTGATCGTGTCTTGGTTGTCGATCAGGGCACTGGAGTGAGTAAAGATGAGTTACCAAAATTGTTTGAAAGGCATTTTAGAGGGGATGCAGTGACAGCAAAAGGCTCTGGATTGGGATTAGCTATAGTCAAACGATTATGCGAGTTGTATAATTGGCGCGTCATAATTCATAAAAATGATGGCAGCGGTCTAACTGCCGAATTAATATTCACTTAAATAAATGAGCACTAAGCTCTTTAATACGTAAAACACTGAAGAAACAACATGAAAAACACCTTACTAATCGTTGCACTGCTCTTGACTAACTTAGTTTATGCTCAGTCGATTACCACACCTAAACCACCAAAATTGGATGCCGATAGCTCCCTATTAATGGATTTCAACTCTGAAAAACTATTGGTAGAATTTAATATTGATAAACCAGTAGAGCCCGCAAGCATAACTAAAATGATGACGGCTTATGTTGTATTTTCTGAACTAAAAGCAGGAAACTTGAGTTTGGATGACAAAGTTTTAGTTAGTGAAAAGGCTTGGCGAACAGGGGGTTCTAAGATGTTTATTGAAATCAATAAACGTATTTCGGTGAATGATTTAATCCATGGCATGATTATTCAATCAGGAAATGACGCTTGTGTCGCCTTGGCTGAACACATTGCTGGAAGTGAGGAGACATTTGCTGATTTAATGAATCAACATGCCAAAAAGCTAGGAATGAATAATTCGCATTTCATGAACGCCACTGGTTTACCAGAATTAAACCACAAAACTACGGCTCACGACGTGGCAAAATTAGCCAAAGCCATTATTGTGAATTTTCCAAAATATTATGAGATATTTTCCCAAAAAGAATTCACCTTTAACAAAATAACCCAACATAATCGCAACACTTTATTGTGGCGAGACCCATCGGTTGATGGTTTTAAAACGGGTCATACAGAGGCGGCAGGTTACTGTTTGGTGTCATCTGCAAAGAGAAATGGCATGCGATTAATTGCTGTGGTGATGGGAACAAAATCCCAAAAAGCCCGTGCCGATGAATCGCAAAAGCTGTTCAATTATGGTTACCGTTTTTTTGAAACAAACTTGCTTTATAAAGGCAATGAAAAAAGAGTCAATATCGAAGTTTGGAAAGGCAACTTAGAGAATGTAGACTTAGGTTTAGCCCAAGAATTATATATTACGATTCCACGTGGACAATATAAAAAATTAAAAGCAAAAGTAGACATGCCCAATTATGTGGAAGCACCGATTCAAAAGGGGCAAAAAATCGGTTCATTGAATATAATGCTGAACGATGAACTTGTTATTTCTCGTGATTTGGTGGCATTGAAAGACATTCCAGAAGGGGGTTGGTGGACACGCACCACCGACAGCATGGGGCTCTGGTTTAAATCATTTGGAGAGGATGATGACTAAGAAAAACATACCTCACTTAGAAACCTTAATCGAACAACAAAAAGATAAGGCAGAAGGCTTAACTTTTCCTTGCAAATACCCCGTAAAAGCCATGGGTGAAAACACTGAAAAGTTTTTACAAGAGATGTTGTTTATTGCGCAAAAACATTGCCCAAATACGCAAGAATGCCATGTGCGCACTTCGGTGAGTAAAACAGGAAAATACCAGTCAGTGACCCTCACTGTTGAAGTGGATTCGCGCGAACATTTAGAAGGTTTGTATGGCGAAATAAAAGAGCATAAAGATGTCAAATGGACTCTGTAAAACCGCACCGATTAAATTAAAATATTTAGGGCTCAGTGCATACGAACCCGTCTGGCGAGCCATGCAAGATTTCACTAATAACCGTGATAAACAAACTCCTGATGAATTGTGGATGGTCGAACACCCGCCTGTGTTTACACAAGGACAAGCAGGCAAACCCGAACATATTTTAAACCCTGGAGACATTCCGATTATTCAAGTTGATCGCGGGGGTCAAGTCACCTATCACGGTCCAGGGCAGATTGTTATTTATCCATTAATTGATTTAAAACGCCATAAGATTGGCATAAAAGCTTTAGTTAATGGAATCGAAGAAGCTTTAATTCAAACCATGAAAGAATATGGCGTTACGGCCAGACGTAAAGAAAAAGCGCCTGGCGTTTATGTTGATGAAAAAAAAATTGCCTCACTGGGACTCAGGGTGCGCAAAGGCTGTACATTTCATGGCTTAGCCTTTAATATTTGCATGGATTTAGAACCCTTTTCGCGCATCAACCCTTGTGGTTATGCGGGATTAGAAGTCATTCAACTCAGTGAACTCAATCAACTGGTTGACTTGAAAAAGGTTCAAGAATTATTAATAGAAAAACTGTGTAAGGTGCTTAATTTCACCGCACTAAAAAAGTAAAGAGAATAACATGACAGAATCCATACCTTTAATCATAGCAGGCAAAAAACAGCTCGGTGCCGATAAAACCAAGCGCAACAGAGCGGGATTTGACACCAGTGTACCCACCTTGCGCAAACCCGATTGGATACGTGTTCGTTTGCCTGTTGGTAATGCCGTGGCTAAATTAAAACAAAAAATCAGCAGCAATGCCTTGGTGACGGTTTGTGAAGAAGCTTCGTGTCCAAATATTCACGAGTGTTACACCAAAGGCACAGCAACATTTATGATTCTTGGTGAGGTCTGCACCCGCCGTTGTTCTTTTTGTGATGTCGCACATGGAAGACCCTTGGCAGTGGATACCAACGAACCTGCTAATCTCGCCAAAACCATTGCCGAAATGGGATTGCGTTATGTAGTTATTACCTCTGTTGACAGAGACGATTTAAAAGACGGTGGAGCACAACACTATGTCGATTGCATAAAAGCCGTTCGTGAAGCGTGTCCAACAATCAAAATAGAAATTTTGACACCTGATTATCGAGGCAAGGGACGCATGGATGTGGCATTGGATATCTTAGCACAAGAATTACCCGATGTTTTTAACCACAACCTCGAAACTGTCCCTCATCTTTATAAAACCGTTCGACCAGGAGCTGATTACCAATGGTCGCTTACCTTGTTAAAACGTTTTAAGGAAAATCACCCTGAAATTTTAACAAAATCAGGCATAATGGTTGGTTTGGGTGAAACGTATCAACAAGTCCAAGAGACCTTACGAGATTTAGCCAATCATAATGTCGACATGATAACCATTGGACAATACCTGCAACCCACCAAACACCACCATCCCGTGATGTATTATTGGACGCCGCAAGAATTTAAAGACATTGAAGAATACGGTTATTCTTTGGGCTTTACTCATATTGCCAGCGGTCCATTGGTGCGCAGCAGTTATTTTGCTGACAAATCAGCCGAAGAAGCAGGAGTTGAGCATTAATGAAAGCATTGTTGACTATTGTTATTTTTTTACGGGTTTAACAAGTTTACAAGCCCAAGAAATCGAAGACTCAGTCGTTAAAGTCTTTGCCGCTAAACAGTCACACAATTATTTTGAACCATGGAAAAGCAGCAGTATAGGACGTTCGTACGCTACGGGATTTATTATTGCTAATAATCATATTTTGACTAATGCTCATGCAGTATCAAACGCACGCTATATTCAGGTTCGATTTGGCAACAACCCCAAAAAGCACGACGTTCAATTAGAATACCTTTCAGAAGATTATGATTTAGCTCTATTAAAATTTGTTGATAAAAAAGAGGCGCCAAAAGTTACCCCTTTAAATTTTGCTGAATCCTTAAAGTTAAAAGAAAAAGTAGTGGTCTACGGCTACCCTGTTGGTGGCGACAAATTGAGTATTACCGAAGGCATTATTTCACGAATTCAACTGTATAAATATGCCTTTTCTCAAAAACAATTCACCACCATTCAAACCGATGCCGCTATTAACCCTGGCAACAGTGGTGGACCTGTACTCATAGATGGCAAAGTCATAGGCATTGCTTTTCAAGGTGTAAGTAGAGCAAACAATATTGGTTACATGATTCCTGCTCATATAGTCGAGCATTTTTTAGATGATATTAAAGACAAACATTACGATGGTATCCCAACCTTGGGAGTGAAGTGGAAGTCTTTAGAAAGCAGTATTCACCGAAATATGTTAGGGATGAAAAAGGGCGAAACAGGTGTTCTAGTTAAAAAAGTCAATCAATACATGCCCATAAGATTGGTGTTGCAGAAAAATGACGTTATCCTCAAAATTGAAAATTACAAAATAGGCATTGACGGCAGTATACAGTTTAATAAAAATGCACGAATTGGATTTAGTTACATTTTGGAAAAGAAAAAATTTGGTGATACAATAAAAATCACTTATTTGCGAGAAGGCAAAAGAATAACCAAGAGTGTGAAATTAGCCAAACCCAGCAAAAAAGAAGTCGTGGATGTTTATCGAAGTGAGGTACCTCCTTCTTATTTTATAACTTCAGGTTTTATTTTTGAAAAACTGAGTATTAATTACATCAATCAATACAAGTCAGTCTATCGAAACCCAGTTTACACACCGTATGATTTAATCAACTTAATTGATGACCACCCTGATGATGTGGATGCAATAATTTTTATTGTTTCAGTGCTTCCAGATATTTCCAATGAAGGTTACCAAGAATTAAGAAATGTAGCAATAAAAGAAATTAATAACCAAAAAATCAAAAACTTTGATGATTTCATTACTCAATTAAAATCAAAAAGATACGCGGTTCTTAAAGATTTTAAAGACAATGAAATTGTCATTGACAACCAGTTGTCATCGCAAAGAGACAAAAAAATAAAGGAGATTTACAATATTTCCTCATTGCATTCTAAAGATTTTAAATTAGAGTAGTTTGAACTTAAAGAAGTAACATCTTATGTCGAGTTTATAGAGTAAATTTGATTGTTAAGGTTTTGTTGATTTATTTATTAATACCCGTGGTGCATTTAGCAAATCTTGATTTTCAAGTTATTAATATTTCGATTTTCTTTGTGGTTAATAAATTGAATTACTGTTAAAGCAGTCATTTTAGATAAGATTCTTGACTTGAAC
>CAMZLQ010000051.1 GCA_947311585.1 uncultured Alcanivoracaceae bacterium
CAGTTTATTGACGAAACTTTGGATTTAGAAGTCAGTGTATCAAGCTTGGCAAAGATGGCTTTTTATTCGGAGTTTCATTTTCATCGTATTTTCCGCAGTTTTGTCGGCGAGAGTGTTTACGCTTACCGCAAGCGTTTGTTAATGGAGCGTGCGGTTAAATTTCTGCAATACACCGATAAGAGTGTGACTGAAATCGCTTTTGATAGTGGTTATGATAGCCATTCTTCTTTTACTAAGGCGTTTAAAAAGTTTTATAAGCATTCGCCCAGTGAAGTTCGGCAAGGTCAATTAAACTTTGACAAGTATACATTTCCTCAAATTGAAAAGGGTTTTAAAATGAAGGTAAAAATAGTTAAATTAGATGAAGTTCAAGTCATTGCCGTGCGCGGCGTTGGTCATTTTGATGAAGTGGCTTCCAATGCCTGGGGAAAGATTATGAAGTTTGCCTATGGGAATGGCTATATGAATGAGCAAGTGCGCCGATTTGGCATAACTCATGATGATCCTAATGTTACGGATTTGGATAAGATACGTTACGATGCTTGTTTGGATTTAGCTTTGGGTAAAGGTGAGGGTGTGGATGTTTCAATACATGATGATTTAAAAAAGATGACCATTACAGGAGGTAAATACGCGCAGTTTGTTCACAAAGGCAGTTACGATGAGCTGGGCACTACTTATAATTACGCTTTTAACCATTGGTTGCCGCAAAGTGGTTATAAGTTGCGTCTTGTGCCTTGTTTTGATTTATATTTGAATAAAGACCCAAGACGCACCAAGCCAGAAAACTTGACAACCATTGTCCATTTGCCAATTGTTTAATTAAAAATAGAACAAATGTTCGATATTTTTGTGACTTACATCAAGTTGTTTAACTACGTCACAATTCTTTACAATTTAAAATTGTACAATAGCAATGTCTTTGCTATTGTTCGCCAACAAATTTAATTATAATTAGGAAAATTACAATGTTTACCAAGTTCAAAAAGTTATATCAATGCCATCAAAGCCTTATCTGCGCTATTTTTTTAGTAATGAGTTGCCAGGTGATGGCACAAAACGATTTAATATTTAAAAATGGAGCAGAAGAGTCATTTACATTAAATTACTTAGCAGGAGCAAATGGAACACTAACGGGCCCTACAACACAGGTGGTTGAAATGGGCAATGATGGTTTTGCCGTAACAGCAGTTGCAAATGCTGGATATGTCTTCGATAAATGGGGTGATAATTCTACACAAAACCCTCGAATTGATACCAATGTGCAAAATGATATAAATGATTTTGCTCTTTTTGTTCCTGCAGCTCCCGCAGCTTTCGGGCAAGCTGGTACACACGCTGTCTCAAACTATTATGAAGCAAACTCAGAAACCACCATCTTTTATCCTAGCGATGCCAGTGTTGCCAATAAAGTCCCTGTAGTATTTTTCTCACCAGGTTGGAATAATACAAACCCTGATCGTTATAAAACTATTATGAATTTTGTTGCCACCCATGGTTTTGCGGTTATTTATGCTAAAGATAAGGTTCATTGGAATCCATCGGCACAAGTGACTGATTTCAATACCATGATAAATGATGCGGCAATTAACCCGCTTTTGGATACCAGTAAAATTGGCGTGATTGGTCACTCCTTAGGTGGTGGTCATACCTTTGGGATTTTAGATATTTACAGTAAAGCTCCGTATAATTATGGCAGCAGTGGTCGCTTCCTTTTTGCTATCGAACCTTGGTTTGCATTTGATATGATGCAAGCGGACATGCAAAACTTGCCATCCAACACCAATGCGGTTATTCAACAATACGGTTTAGGTGGGTTTAATAATGACAATGCTACTGATCCACGAATCCCATTAACTGAATACTATATGTTGGAGTCTATTGCCAACAACAAAAAGGATTACCAAGTCTATAATGATGCAGCATTTGACCATTCTTACCCTTATGACAACCCTCCTTATGCAATAGATTACACGACTAAACAAGTGATTCTTGCACCACTTGATGCCTTAATGCAGTACACTTTTGTTGATGCAAACAATCAAGCTGCTCATGATGCGGCACTTGAGGTGGGTAACGATGACCCGTATGCCGATGGCAATGGCATACAAATAGTTTACCCTCGTGGCGATGCTAATGTGATTTATCCTTGTAATGGTGTCATTTTTACCACTTACAATATAGATTTTTGCGACATTAAAGGTTATCCTAATTCTTCACAATTTGATTTTTTAGCTACCAATAATGCAACAATTCAACCTATATTAGGTGGTGCACCATCCACAGATGTAGAATTTGGTACAACAATTACGCGCATGACCAAACGAGAATTACAACAAGATATACGTAATGGAGGGTGGAATGGAGGTTCAAGAGGTAATGCTCATCCTTACTCCAAGACCCAAGCATGGAATGCTGATATGACCATGATTCATATGAATTATCGTTTTTATGATGCCGATACCTTGCAAGAAATACCATTAACGACACCAAGTGGCAATTATCCATTGACCACCGATACATGGGACGTAGATGATTTATACATCATTAATGGAGCCTTAAACGAGAAAAAATGGTCGAAGGTTGATCCAAATGTATTTTATGGAGTTTATAAATCTGGTACTAATGGTCAGTTTTGGAAAGGAACTATTGATAGAGCTAATAACTTAATCAGTTATGCCGGTGGACTGATTCATACCTTTGCAGGAAACTATGATAGATTCTCGCTAGGTAAATATGAAGGCAATATTGATTATAATGAACATTACGTTGCCTTTGTTGCTCGTAAAATTGGAGGCTTATCAATTACTGTTATTGTGTATGATATGATTAACGATACTTTTGTAGAAAAGGACTTTGATGGCACTAATGGCAATGCATTAATCAATTGGACAGAAGCTCCTGCCCCTCAAGAATTTGACTGGGTTTCTGTATCCGCTCTTGGTAATTTTGTTGTTATAAGTACCGATGGCAACTTGGAACTTTATGATATTAACCTAAACTATTTAGGGCAAATGAGTAATGAGGCAACCCATGGTGATATGGGAGTTGCACAAAATGGTGAAGAAGTATTTGTAAGCTTTAAATATACTGTGCCACAAGGCATTATGGCGCATAGACTACAAAAATTTGCTGATGGCGAACCATTAAATGTCTATCACCATCGTTTATTGCCTGAAAAATATAATGGTGGACACATATCTTGTCGCAACTACAAGCGTCCAGGTTGGTGTTATATAAGTACAACTTCAGAAGGCAATCGTGAAGTGGCAGCACTAAGGATAAACTTTGCAAATCATACTTTAAATGTAGTGAATCGTTTTGCACAAACCCATACCTTTACCCAAGCCAATGGCTCATCAATGAATTCATTAGGTGGTGTTAGTCCTGATGGGAAACGTGTGTTGTTTTTGAGTAATTGGGAAGATGGTAATCTAGATTATTATGATCGTGATACTTACCATGTACAAAAACCTAATTAAAAAACGAAAAAAAGGGCAACTTTTGCAAGTTGCCCTTTTTTTTACATAAATCACTATGCGATTACTTGTGTATTATCTAGCAAGGTTAATAAGCTTTAAACAATAGTAAAACTGCTGCCTCGTAAACCATTACGACGAGAATCGCGACGACGGCGACGCTTTAGTCTGTCACGAAGTTCCTTTTTACGAGCTTTTATCCAATCATCTTGCGTGAGTTCAACGTCTTTATTTTTGAAAAAAGGAGAAGTTTTATAGGCTTTAACAAAGTTTTTAAAATCGTTATATGAATCCCTTTCATGAGTTAATTCTTCGGCGACAATATCAATCATCATTGTATCAAAAAGCACACCAAGCTCTGGTAATGATGAAGGGATGTTTTCTTTAGAATCATTGAAATAAGACAGAACAGCTAAGGCATAGTTGCGGTTGTTTTCACGCATATTCCACGTTTTATCCTCTAACATTTCAATCATGATTGATAGTTTTTCCGCTGCATCATTTACCTGCTTGCTTTGTTCTTTGTCTTTAAGACGTAATAATAAAGCCTTAGTTGTTTCAACCGTTTTTCTAGCATCAATTTCCATCGATTTTTTTTGTTCTAGAACTTGTATTAAATGCTTGCGTAAGTTCTCAGTCAGGCTTAATTGGTAAGTTTTATTCATGGGTTCTCCTTGTTTATTTATAGGTGAATTTCTTACCTTTTAATATGAGGGTTATTAAGGTTTTAATCAAGGATTTTTTTAATAGATTGTCAATAGTGCCTTATGTTGAATGAGCTGAAATTGATTTGCGGTAAATAGTTATATCACTTTTCTAGTTATAAAATTCGATCGCTTGTTGATTTGATAGGTGGATATTTTCATTAGTGCATTATAATAGCAGTACTTTACATTGCTAAATATAATTATGCCAATTCATGAAATCAAACATCCCTTAGTGCAACATAAAATCGGTTTGTTGCGTGAAAAAAATATTAGCACCAAATCATTTCGAGAAATTACTGGTGAAATTGGTACTTTGCTTACTTACGAAGCGACTAAAAATTTACCGCTTGAAACCATAACCATCGAAACATGGGCAGGGGAAACAGAAGTTCAGCAAATAGCTGGTAAAAAAATGACGATAGTGCCGATTTTAAGAGCAGGGCTTGGGATGCTTGATGGCGTTTTGCAGGTTGTACCCAATGCCAGAGTATCGGTGGTGGGTTATGAACGCGATGAAGAAACGCTCGAAGCTCGTGCCTATTATGAAAAGTTAGTGTCTGAAATAGAACAACGCCACGTTGTGGTCGTTGATCCAATGCTTGCCACAGGCGGAACCTTTATTGCGACATTGGATGCCTTAGTGGCAAAAGGTTGTAAAAACATCATCGGCTTATTTCTAGTGGCTGCACCTGAGGGTTTGGATGCGGTTTTTGCTAAACATCCTGATGTTGAAATATATGTGGCAGCAGTGGATTCACACCTTAATGAAAACGGTTACATCTTGCCAGGACTAGGTGATGCGGGTGATAAAATATTTGGGACGAAGTGAAGCAGAGAAAAAAAACAATTCACGCACAGCGATACACTTGATGTAGCGAAAGTGCTTTATTTACATTTATACTCTCCCTCGATTAAGCAGATTGTTTTTCTCTACATCGTTTTGAGAAATTGGTTTTTCTTTGGTTTTGTCGTTTAAACGCTGCCTTCTTTCTCAACCACTAAAATTCGTGCCTCGCCAATAGGTGAGGCAATGTGTTCTGTACCAATATTGGCATAAAAGACATCACCAACATTTAATAATACTGATTTGATAACACCGTCTTGTTTGTATTGCATTTCGACAAGTCCATTTAAGACAACGAAGACTTCTTCACCATCATTAACATGCCATTTATAGGGCTTATCTGTCCAATGCAAGCGCGTGGTTATTCCATTCATGTTGGCAATAGTTATTGCTCCCCATGCTTTGGGTGCGATAAAATCTTTGGCTTTAATAATTTTCATAGGTAGATTATATGCTAGAAATGCGAGAAAACTGTGAGCATTGTGATAAAAATTTACCTGCAGATGCTAAAGGGGCTTATATTTGCAGTTACGAATGCACTTTTTGCCAACAATGTGTGGAAACTAGGTTAAATCATATTTGCCCTAATTGTGGTGGAAACTTTGAAAAAAGACCTGTGCGTTTGGCAAAGGAAAACTCTGCATAAATCATGACAAACTACTCCAAATTTGTACTCAAGATGCTGATTGCGGCGGTTATTATCAGTACCTCATCGGTGTGGGTAAAAACTTCGCAGGTTGACCCTAGTGTCTCTGGGTTTTATCGGATGTTTATTGGTGGCAGTGTTTTACTTGCTTATTGTGGGTTTAAACGATTTGACTTATGGCGTTCTTGGCGTTATTTTGGTTGGTTGTTTTTAGCAGCTTTGTTTTTCGCTGTTGATTTATACTTTTGGCATCGCAGTATTTTTTATGTAGGACCTGGTTTGGCAACCTTATTGGGTAATTTTCAAGTCTTTATGATGGCACTGGCAGGCTATATGTTTTTTAAAGAAGCCATTGGTTGGAAGTTTGTTTTTGGGTTGTC
>CAMZLQ010000052.1 GCA_947311585.1 uncultured Alcanivoracaceae bacterium
AAATAAAAACTCATTCTCTTCGGCATTCAATAATAATACATTGACTGATTTTGAAAATAAGCCCAGTTACTTGATTCCTGACCTTGATAGTCTGATCAACCAAGAAGCAAACAAAAGAAAGGCTCAAAAAAAGAAAATAAGTCACCCTAATAATGTTGTAATACAAAACATTAATACAAGTGAGACTAACACTAATATAAACAACAAGCAAACAACTTACAACGCTACAATCAAGGTTAACAAAAGTATTGATTATCCGACTTTAATGCCAACTCAAGATGGGCATAAAAACTTCTCGACTACACCTCCAAAAATTCAAAATACCAAGCCTACTACGGTAGAAAAAGAAGTTAAATTGACTAATTCACAATCACTTAGTCAATCTAAACCATTAACAAATAAATTCCCCAAATTGATTTATAGGGTTAACCCAACATACAGTCGCAATCTCCGAAAAAGAGGGATTGAAGGAAATGTAATTCTCAGTTTTAACATCAATAGTAAAGGCCGTGTAAAAAATATTAAAGTTGATAAAAGCTCTCCTTTGAAGCTTTTAGATGGAAACGCTCGCCTTGCTTTAAAAAAGTGGCGCTTTGATAAACGCACTGTCAATGAACAAAACATCAAAAACCGTTATCAGCAAATTTTTACATTTACTTTGGATGGCTCAAGCACTTGTCACAATAGTCAATTAGGCAGTTTAATCCCTATGGATAATGTTTGTAACAACCTTTAACCAAAATAACAATAAAATATGAATACCTTAGCCATAACGCATAAACATAATAACACCAAAGAAAATGCTTGTTCTAAAGCTGAAGAATTATTAGAAGATCTTGCGAATGAGTATGGACTATCAATAGAAACAGATGGGAACGGCTACATTGGTTTTTCAGGTAATGGAATTTCAGGGAATGTACAAATATGTGACAAGGAAATTAATTTACAAGCAAAGTTAGGTTTCTTTATGTCTGCGATGAAACCAATTATTAGTAATGAAATTACGAACAAACTGGATAAATATTTCTCTTAAATTTTAACACAATGCTTTTTATTAGAATAAAAAGCATTGCCATTCTACTATAACTCTAACTAAATCTCCGAAGTTAACTGGATGCTTTTATTGCTTCAAGCAATTCATTGGCTGTACGTCTAAATATAGAAACAGATTCGATGTGTTTATACTTTAAAGTTAAATCTTTATCTACTAAGAACACAGCCCTTTTAGTGCCAAACCAACCATAACAATCGTATTCTTTTGAAACCTTTCCATCAGTATCAGCCAATAATGTAAAAGGTAAATCATGAGACTTTTTGAAGTTTTTATGAGAACTCACGCTATTCGTGCTTATACCAACAATTTCAACTTTATTTTCTGTAAACTCTTTGTGATGATCTCGATAATCAGTTAATTGGTTTGTACAAACAGGAGTACCATCTCCTGGGTAAAAAACCAATAAAATTTGCTGTTTTATTTGGCTAGATAACTTATAAGGTTTACCGTTATCTGCAACTAAAGAAAAATCTGGAACTTTTTTTCCAATTTCTAATGACATATTTAAATACTCTAGAATTTCATAAAGTTTGTATTCTATAAGCTTAGAATGTAAATAGAAACTCATTGTTAGAAATATTATGAAAAAATGATTTTTTTTACAAATAAAATAGAAAAAATATTTTTTTATGCTATAGTTCGCATCCTGTTTGAGAGACACAATAATTCAAACAAAAAAAACTTGGAGAGGTGGCAGAGCGGCTGAATGCACTGGTCTTGAAAACCAGCAAGGATTAATAGTCCTTCGTGGGTTCAAATCCCACCCTCTCCGCCAGTTTTTATTTCAATTTCCTTAGATTTCTCTGCTTTTATACACTATTATAAATTACTTCCCTATACTTGTTGTCATTGTAATTCGGATAAGTTATATTAATCTGAATCTATAAATATATTTATTGAATGAGAAAGTACAACAACATACCTCCACTAAGGGCATTAAAAGCTTTTGAAGCCTCTGCTCGTCATTTAAGCTTCACTAAGGCAGCTGATGAACTTTTTGTCACTCAAGCGGCTATCAGCCATCAAATTAAATCTTTAGAAGAAAAAACAAAAACACAACTCTTCAAGAGATATAACCGTTCATTGCAATTGACTAGTACGGGGCAATTATATTTATTATCTATTATTGAATCACTAGATCAATTAGAAAAATCTTCAAAGAAATTAACAAATAGAAACTCTAGAAACACATTAAGCATATCTCTTCTACCCTCTTTTGCCACAAAATGGATGGCACAAAGAATTTGGAAATTTCAAGATAGGTACCCTGAAATCGAAGTAAGGATATCTGCTTGTGACTCTCTTGTAGATTTTGACCAAGATGAAAGTGATATTGCAATACGTTACGGTAGAGGTCACTGGGAAGATGTTTATTCTGAACTATTATTTGAAGAACAGGTTTTTCCTATTTGTAGTCGCGAAACATACGATAAAATTAAGAATAACATTCATCCTAACCTCTTATTATCTGAACGTTTAGTTCTTGATGATTTTTCCTCTGATGATTGGGAAACTTGGTTTGAAAAAGCAGGAATTTGTCTTGATAGACCTATAAGAGGTACTCGCTTTAGCCACACGGTTATGATGCTTGAATCAATAGAAAATGGACATGGATTTGCTCTGGGTCGAACGCCATTAGTTATTGATGACTTAAAAAGGAATATTTTTTTCGCGCCATTTAATGTAAATATCTCTAGCGATTATGCCTATTATTTTGTTTGTAAAAACGGACATGAATCAAACTCAGAGATTGCTGCTTTTAAGGATTGGGTTTTCAAAGAAGCACAAATAAGCATAAAGCAATCGAAAGATTTTTTTAATACGCAATTTCCCCAATAAAAAAAGACTGATACAAGAAAACGTAAAAAAACCTGTATCAGTCTTTACTTGACAAAGTTCTTGTATGAGAGTTTATTTCTAAGTTCTCAAAAACTTTATTTCTTATTAATTTGAAAAGTATAAAATTAACCCAAAACAAATGTAATTTAATAAGAAAATGTATTATACAACTATTTATTTTGTTATTATAAAGTGTGTACAATAATGCGCACGGAATTCAAATGGATCTAATCAACAAACAACAACAAAAACCAATACAATTACAGGTGGCGTTAGTCCCTGTTTGTAAAATGGTCATACGATTTGGACTGCATTTCAATGAATTTACTAGAAATATACAAAAAGCTTATATACAAGCAGCTAAAGAGATCTTACTTGATACCGATATAAAACCAAATTTACAAGCGATTGCAATTAAGACAGGTATGGATCGAAGAACAATTGCAGATCACATTAATAATAGTGATAAATCTTATTCAAACCCATTAAATAAAATGGATATGCTTATAGCTCAATTACAAAGACATTGTACTAAGACCGAAAATAATGAGTTTACACATAATCAATTGAAGGGCATTATTGATTCTATTTACGGAGGTCATATTCGTTCAGGTGCAATTTCAAAAGAATTAATTTCAAATAATATAATAATCCAACTTAAAAACAAGCTATTTAAACTTAACTTAACGGTTCAACAGCAACTTGAAGAAATTAGTCTCATGGCAAATGAAGTGGATTATACGGCCAAACGGTTATTCCAAACTTATTATAAAAACATGTTTAAACGTTTAAATTCTCAGACAAAAAATTTATTACAGTCCAACAGTTACTCGACAAAAATACCTCCACGAAATCATCAAAAGGTTAATGAATTAATACAAAAAGAATTGCGTCAATCGGAGAATAAAATTAACTTAATTCTAAAAAAATTCGAAACAAATCTACCGGAGGGGACTTTTTCAGAAATTGGAGCAAGCCAATTTCAATTTGATTCTTCTTCTTAAGTTACACTACATTATTGACTTGTATTATCTTTTTTTGAGCTTTGTCATGGTTTTTAACACAACTCTACTGATACAATACGAACTTCTTTACACTCGATAACTTTTAAGTATGTACAGGTATATTGCATTTTTTTTAATATTGACTTATCAATTTACGGTGTCCTCAAACGCGGACACTCTTTTACTAGAAGAAATTAACAAAACCTGCAGTGTTGAGAAACCAACTCGTGGTATGACGATGACTCAGGTCGTTAGCAAGTTTGGCGAGCCTCAGGTTAAAAAAAATGCAGTTGGTAAACCGCCAATTACCCAGTGGGTCTACAAAGATTTCATTGTCTATTTTGAAAATCGATGGGTCATTCAAGCAGTTGTTGTAAAAAAGAATAAATCGTTAAATTAATCCTAATTCTAATGCTTTTAACACGGCACGAGTTCGGTCACGAACACCAATTTTTGATAAAATATTGGAGACATGGTTCTTAACAGTACCTTCAGCAACAAAAAGTGAACTCGCGATTTCTTTATTACTGTGCCCGCCAGCCATTAACCTTAAAATTTCTGTTTCGCGTGCGGTTAATGGGTCAGGTCTTTCAAAACTCATAAAGTTGTTTTTTAAATCCTCTACGCCTTCAAGAATCCTTTTGGTTATTTGGGGCCTTACCAAGGTCTTTCCTGCTGCTACTTGTTTTATTCCATCGACTAAATCCTCCAATGGCACGTCTTTGAGCAGATAACCCATTGCTCCAGACTTGACCCCCGCTAAAACGAGTTCATCATCATCAAAAGTTGTCAAAATAATTGTTGGCGGTAACTGATTTTTTTGCTTTAACTCATGCAATACATCCAAACCAGACATTTTGGGCATTCTCATGTCTAACAACACCACATCTGGCTTCACTTCAGGAATGTTTTCTACCGCCATTTTGCCTCCATCAGCTTCGCCAACGACTTCGATTCCTTCAGCAATTTCTAATAAGGCACGTACTCCTTGGCGCACTAAATTTTGATCATCAACCAAATAGACTTTTATCATAACTAACTCACATTAAATATTATTTTTATACCAAATCCCTTTTTGTTAGAAAGAATCTCAATAGACCCATTAAACTGTTTAACTCTTTCTCTAATTCCAGTTAATCCATTACCTTCTTCAATAGACATTCTATGCCCTACCCCATCATCTTTAATTTCTATGAGAATCAATTCATCAATTTGATCAAATTTCAACCAAAGATTATCCGCTTTTGCATGTTTGATGCAATTAGTTATTAGTTCTTGAGTGCACCTTAACATTGTTTGAGCTAATTTCGGATCTTCAATAGTATAGTCCTTATCAATATCAAGATGAAGCTTTAATCGGGGAATGCCATCAGTTAATTCCCTTAATGCTTGAGCAAAATTCAAGTTACCCTTACCTCTAAAGGAGCTCACAACATCTCTGACATCACTTAGTAGTAACCGAGCAATGCTCTGAGCTTTTTTGACTTGTCGTTTTGCCTTTCCATCAGTTATGTGTGTGGCAACTTCTAAATTCAAGCTTAAAGCGGTCAAATGATGTCCAATTAAATCATGCAATTCACGTGAAATTCTTAACCGTTCATTAATGCGCGAGCTTTCAGTTAGTAAAACTTGGGTTGCCCTAAGTTCCGAGTTTAATTTCCTGAGCTCTTCCTTCGCATTTTGCTGTTTAAAGCCAACGTAGGATAGCACGTACGAAAAAGCAGAAATACCTAACCAGAAAAAAATAAAGAATAAGTTGTCAAACTGATAACTATCATATTTTACTAATTCATCATGACCAGAAAACATTTGCCACGCTATCAATATATTTTGCAGAACTAATATGATTAATCCCTGATAAACACTCATCAACCAGGGCAATAAAATTGTGATAATAAGCGAATAAAACAACCCTGTAATGCTAAATGTAGACCAATTGATAATATAGATAACAGCAATCATCGCCAGCAGCAATATCCATTCATCAATAGTTAATTTTGACTGACCTAGGTTACGTGTAAGAATTAAAAAACCAATGCCAAAAGAAACATGAGATAAAAACCACAGGATACTGTAAGAATTTAACCAATTATCGTCTAAATATATTTTGGCTACAATTGGTATTGTTAGACTTAACCATATAAAAAGACCCGCTAGTCGAAATAAAGAAATATGAGAAAATCGATAAATCACAGAAGCTCATTAAAACTATCGATAATACCATCTGGATTCGCAAGTGAAATATTTTCGCCATGATTATAGCCATAACTTACTGCTATGACATCACAAGTTGCATTTCGAGCAGCAGCGATATCGTGTTGTGAATCACCTATCATTAAGCAGTCTTCTAGAGGAACATTAAGCGTTTTACTGGCATGAACTAAAGGCCACTTGTTTGGTTTTTTAAACTCAACATTATCACCCGCACAAACCACACTAAAGAACTGACTTATCATATTTTGTTGCAGCAAAAACTCTGTAAATTCTAAAGGTTTATTTGTAATACACGCTATTTTAATATTATTTGCTAATAGTTTAACAAGCAACTCTTTTACATGAGGAAACAAAGTACTGTATTCACCCACACAATCTCGGTAAGCATTTGAGAATAACTCAAAAGCATAATTCAATTCTTGTTCATTTGCTTGTATGTTATTAAAATCTAGGGCTCTTTCTACTAATTTTAGAGTTCCATTGCCTATCCAGTTTTTAATATCTTGCAAATCAGGGTTTTTCAAACCTAATTTCTGAGCCATTGAATTAATTGCGAAGGACAAATCCTTAGCAGAATCAATAAGCGTCCCATCTAAATCAAAAAATACGGCTTTATAGTTTAATAAATCCTTCATTATAGTCTTTTAATCACCTTATATTTGCTATTACCTATCTTAAAAAGAGCAGGGCTTTTCCTATCTATTAACGGATATAACCAATATTTCTTTGCTGAAGAATGTCCTGATTTTTTCCTAACCACCATTTGCACATCACCAAAATCATAGACGATGTCATCAGGTTTCAACCTTGATTTAGCAATACTAAACTTGATTTCTTTTCCTCTGTTGTATTTTTTTGCAAGAGCCTGTCTTTTTAAAATAATTTTTTCTGAAATACCTTCATCATTTGGGTTAGAATTACTGGTATTATCTGAAATACTTGCGGCATTTATATCAGCAAGCAATTGTGTTTTGTTTACAATTAAGTAATGGTTGGCCTTTAGAAACCTTATTCCTTTAGAATGTAATGGTAAATCAGTTTTAAAACGATACTTATAGGTATATTTTCTACTGCTTCTTAGCACTATAGTTTTTCCATTCTTTATTACAAAAACATCATTAAGCAGCAATAGTTTAGGCTTTAACGTTTTTCTCATAACCACAATAGGCTTATTTTTTTGGTTAACTGTTATTGAAGCCTCTTTGGTCTTGGATTTTGTACCTTTATCCACTTCCTTATGTTCAATAACTGATTTTTTCTTTTTAACCACTTTTTTTGGTTTTGAAATGGTTCTGTTAGAGTGAGTACGGCGAACAGTTTTATCACTACCTTTAATATTTGCTTTAAAATCAGGCATTTCAAAAGCTGGCATCATGTTATCTATTTGGGGGGCCTCATTTGATTCATTTTTCTCAATTTCTGAGCGATCAATTTCATCCACAACATCTTTCTTATTAATTCCATTGGGTTCTGTTTGTTGAAATGCCCAAACATGGCATGAAATCAGTAACGCAATTAATGTGCAAATAAATCTATAATTCAGTTTTATATTTTTCATTTATTTTCTTCTCTATGTGCTTTTTATTTTCCCAAACCACCATGCGTCAGTTTAAGTGGGTCTAATAAGTTTTCAAGTTCTTCACGATTTAAATCGGTATTTTCCAAAGCCACATCAATAACAGCCCTTCCCTCTTTATAGGCTTGTTTGGCTATTTTTGCACCCAAATCATAACCGATAATGGCATTTAATGCGGTAACTAAAATTGGATTTCGATTTACAGAATTTGAAACATTCTCTTTATTCACAACAAACCCTTTAATCGCATTATCTGCAAGCAAGCTAATAGAATTCGATAAAATTTCAATACTTTGCAGAATATTTAAAGCAATTACGGGCAACATCACATTTAATTGAAAATTACCCGAGGCTCCTGCTACCGTTATAGTGGTATCATTTCCGATGACCTGAGCACAAACCATAGCCATTGCCTCGGGTATAACTGGGTTGACCTTACCTGGCATAATACTACTGCCTGGTTGTAGGGATGGCAAAGCGATTTCACCAATACCTGCCAATGGTCCTGAATTCATCCAACGCAAATCATTGGCAATTTTCATCATAGTTGATGCCAGTGTTTTTAATTGCCCAGAAAGTTCAACAACATTATCTTGCGAGCCTATGCCTTCAAATTTATTATCCATACTGTGGAATGAAGTGCCCGTTTTTGCAGTTAACTGTGCAGCAAATTTGATTCCAAAATGAGGGTCTGCATTGATGCCTGTACCCACAGCAGTTCCACCCTGAGGTAAATAACTCAAACGTTTTGCAGCAGCACTGATTCTTTGGTGATTGCGTTTAATTAAATCAGCCCAAGCCGTTAATTCTTGAGAGAATGTGACTGGCATGGCATCCATTAAATGAGTCCGACCCGTTTTGACTATGCCTTCGACTTCTTTGGCTTTTTCTCGGCAAACAGTTTCAATCTGTTCTAATGATGGCAATAATTTTTCTCTCACCATTAGCACTGCACTCACTGCAATGGCAGTGGGTACTACATCATTGCTACTTTGTCCCATGTTGACGTCATCATTCGGATGAACGTGTGCAAGGTGAGCAATCACTTCGTTACAATTCATATTTGAACTTGTTCCCGATCCTGTTTGAAACACGTCAATCGGAAAATGCGCGTCGTGTTTGCCTGTTTGCACTTCTTGCGCTGCAGCTATAATCGAATCAGCCGTTTGTTGCATCATTAATCCCAAAGAATGGTTTACATTTGCAGCCGATTCTTTAATTAAACCCAGTGCACGTATAAACTCTCTTGGCATTGTCAAACCGCTTATTGGAAAGTTATTAACGGCTCTTTGTGTCTGTGCTCCATACAAAGCATTGGCAGGAACTTTTAATTCTCCCATACTGTCTTTTTCAATTCTGTATTTTATTTCTTCGCTCATAATAATTTCCTCTAACGGTATTTGGGTGTTAGTTAAACCGTTGCTAAATCGCCTTTGTCTTGCAGCCAGGCTTTACGATCAGCTGCTCTTTTTTTGGATAACAACATATCTAACATTTGGAATGTTGTATCTCCTTCTTCTATATTTAATTGTAATAGTCTTCGTGTATCTGGATCAATTGCACTTTCTCTTAATTGAATGGGATTCATTTCACCCAAACCTTTAAAACGAGTCACGCTAATTTTGCCTTTTAACTTATCACGCTCAATCTTATCTAAAATTTGATCTCGTTCAGGACCATCAAGAGCATAAAACTTCTTCTTGCCCACATCAATTCTATACAACGGAGGCATAGCAATATAAATATGCCCTGCCCGAACCAGCGCTTCAAAATGCCTTAAAAATAATGCACACAGTAATGTTGAAATATGCAATCCATCGGAATCAGCATCGGCCAAAACTATCACTTTACCATAACGCAAACCAGTTAAATCAGTACTGCCTGGGTCAACACCCATAGCCACAGCCAAATCATGCACTTCTTGCGACGCCATAACTTGGGATGAATCCACTTCCCAAGTATTAAGTATCTTACCACGCAGTGGCATTATGGCTTGGTATTCTCGGTTACGTGCTTGTTTGGCAGATCCTCCCGCAGAATCACCCTCTACAAGAAATATTTCCCCCATCATCGGGTCACTGCAACTGCAATCTGCTAGTTTTCCTGGTAAAGCAGGCCCTGAGGTGACTTTTTTCCGTACAACTTTTTTAATTTGTTTTAATCGATTTTGAGCTTTTTCAATTGCCATATTTGCAATTTGTTCACCCAACGCAACATTTTGACTTAACCACAAAACAAAAGCATCTTTAATCGAATTTGCAACAATTGATGCAATACTTCGTGAAGATAAACGCTCCTTAGTTTGACCACTAAATTGTGGGTCTTTCATCTTGACTGACAAAACATAACTAACTCTATCCCAAACATCATCGGGTGCTAGTTTTAAATTTCGGGGCAATAAATTATGTGCTTCTGCAAATTCCCGTATTGAATCGGTCAAACCCGTACGCAGTCCATTTACATGGGTTCCGCCTTGTGCCGTTGGGATTAGATTTACATAGCTTTCAGCTAAAACTTCGCCATCAGGTTTCCAACTGACAATCCAATCAACGGTTTCGCCATCGACAGTATTTGTTCCTTGAAAGCCCTCTTCTGGGATAATATAAGCCTCTTGTAATGCTTCCAGAAAATATTCTTGCAAGCCATCTGCATAATACCATTTCTCATAGTCTTTGCCTTTTTCATCCCGAAATTCAACCGATAATCCTGGACATAAAACAGCTTTAGCTTTGAGTAATCTTTTGAGTTTTCTAATGGAAATTTGAATGGTGTCAAAATACTGTTTTTCAGGTTTAAAGCGAACGCGTGTGCCTGTGTTTTTTTGCCCTACAGTACCCACTTCAGTTAATTCTGAAACCATTTCTCCGTGTTCAAAGGCAATATTGTATTCTTTGCCTTCACGTTTTACCCAGACATCCAATCGATCAGTTAAGGCATTAACAACCGAAACCCCTACTCCATGTAAACCACCAGAAATAGCATAGTTTTTATCCGAAAATTTACCACCTGCGTGTAATTTAGTCAAAATTAATTCAACACCTGAGACGCCTTCTTCGGGATGAATGTCAACAGGCATGCCTCGACCATCATCAGAGACTTCAATATAACCGTCTTCTAGCAAGGTCACTTTAATGTTTTTTGCATAGCCTGCTAAGGCTTCATCCACCGAATTATCAATCACTTCTTGGATAAGGTGATTTGGCCTTGAAGTATCGGTATACATCCCAGGACGACGTTTGACAGGATCCAGTCCTGATAAGACCTCAATGTCACTTGATTGGTATTGCTTTGTCATAAATTATTCGTTAATCCACTTAATTGAACATCCCATACTTGGGATTTGTTGAGTGCTAATTTTACCATTATCAACCAATTCTTGCATAGCATTTACTAAGTCGCGAGGCAGTTCTTTATCACTGCGTTCTCTTCCTGCCGAATCAAGTCTACCACGGTAATGAAGCTTTCCTTTTTTATCCAAACCAAATATATCAGGCGTGCACACAGCTCCATAACTTTTCGCAACTTCTTGTGTATCATCCAATAAATATGGAAAAGGATAGTTTTTGTCTTTGGCAACCTTTTGCATGTTTTCAAAAGAATCTTCTGGATAATCATTAACATCATTAGACATAATAGCCACAACATTGACACCAAATTTTTTCATTGCAAGTGCATCGTTAACAAGCACTTCTTGAATGGATTTAACATAGGGACAATGGTTGCAGATAAACATGACCACCAAACCGTTTTCCCCCATGCATTTTTCTCTATTCCAATACTGATTATCAACGCCCAATAAATTGAAATCAGGCATCATTTTTCCAAGTTCAAGCTCGGGAGTATAAAGTAAAACCATTTAATTCTCTCCAGTAAACAAATCTTTAAAAATAACAAAAGAAGAACAATAAGACAATGCAGTTAAAGAGATAATGCTCAGCATAAACAAACCCATGTAAACCAACAAAGCGACCTTAGAATTCTCTCCAAATATCACCACTAATACGGCAACTACCAACTTTAAGAATAAAACAACAAAGGCAATAAATACAACAAAAACCAGAGCATATAGGACAAAAGCAGATAGGTTTTTATAGACAGCATAGACACTTAATTTCAATGCTTCTAATGCCGTTATTGAACTGAATGATAACAACACAGGAGCCACCTGATTAACTGCCATTACAGGCAATAAAAATAACAAGTTAACGGTGACAAATTTAAACAACACAGGCGATGACAGTATTAGTGTAAAAGTAATTTCATCGCTTTTCTTGAGAAGTATTACTGCATCCATCACTTCTTGATTAGAAACGCCCAATAGACTTAGTAATAAAGAACTAAGTATTTGAGCAAAAATGATTAAGACAATGACGAGTAATCCGTAGCGAAATATATTCATTCGATTTAAATTATCCTTAGCTTTAACCAAATAGGCAAAAGACATGTTCATTCCTTTCTCAATATCGGCACATGCCATTGCCAGTCCTGCGGTAATTAAAGGAAAAACAACAACAAGGATAAGCTGAAACAGCGGTGATAATGCAAACAAAAAGAAAGTGAATGAAAACAATAACATTAAGGTTAGAAACCATTGACTTTTGTAAGCAAAAAAATACCGTGAACCTTGATTTATCCACTGCCACCCTCGTAAGGCTGATACTGTTTTGGGCTTATTTATTTCCATTGTTGTTAAAATTTAAGCTCATCAATGATTTGATTTCTCGTTTTTGAAAAAACAACATAGTTTATGGCCATGTCTCTATCCAGAGTTATAAAGAACAACTCATCTTCTGGATATTTCTTAACAAATGCTTGAATATCACTGCTTTTGCTTTTAAATTTGTTCATCATGCTTTCAACGGATAATGAAGAGGACTCTATAATGCTAAAATCAGTCAATGGCAACATATCTGCATAGGATTCATAAATATCAGTTTTTAATTGAGGAATATATGCCAGCTTTGGCTTTGAAAAGAAACTTGTTTTAAGTTCCTTGGATTTTAACTGTTCTTCGTGAGCATACCTCTCAACTAAGTAATTAAATCGCCCTTCTGCAAATACTATAATCGATGAACGCCCGTTATAGATTGAATAAATACCATAACTCAATGCACAGATTTGCAATAATACAACCAACGATATATCAATACGCAGATGTTTTAATGACTTTTTCTTACTAAAAACTATAAATGTTAATGCAGGTCCTACTATTACGTCAATTAAGACTAATAGTTTCAAAGGCTCTACAACATGAGCAATGGAATACAAAGGCTTTGGGTACCAAATAAAAAATACAATTCCAATAAATAAGCCAATGACTATTATGCTTATAGAAAGATGAATTAATGCGGCTTTAAATCGTGTCATGGTCTTTTATAAATAAGTTGAGTTTCGAATCACTCACTTTAACAAATGAGTCATCTTTTAACAACCTCTTATAATCCAATCGTTCAAACTTTTTATCAAAAAAATGCACGGCTTTTAATATCTTAAATGCATCAAACCATTGATGAATAAATTGTTGCCATCTACGGTTTGAGCTTATCTGTTTTTGGCTTTTTGAAAAAACCGTTTGGCAATTAAAAAAATGGTATAATTTTTGTAAAAAAGCATCTTTTGGTTTTATAATAGTTAACTGTCCTTGCTTCCATAAGGAATCCAAAAATTCTTTCCATAATTTTAAATAAATAAAGCATTGAGGATTGTAATAACCATAATCACTCCAATCCTCAAGACGACTAATTTTCAAAAGTGCTGGACCTGTACCAAATGGAACCCTATCTGAAAATCTTGAACGGATTTGAATAACACAATCATCGACCTGGTATTTTATAGGTTTGACTTTTGCCAGCTTATTTAATAAATAAAAATCCTCGCCCGCATTTCTTTTTGGAAAACCACGGACTTGTGCGTAAGACTCCATTGATACAAT
>CAMZLQ010000053.1 GCA_947311585.1 uncultured Alcanivoracaceae bacterium
ACATGATTCAAATCATAATCTCGTAGTGGAGTCTCTTGTGGACTCCTTGTCACACAAAAGCAACATAATAAAACCAAAAAAATGTTGTCATTGCGAGGAGGAACGACGTGGCAATCTCATCAAGCTATCGTGATATTTGAATGTGGTTTTAACTTCAGGTGATTGCCGCGTCGCTTAGGCTCCTCGCAATGACTTGGTTTTTTTGGGGTTGAGATTAGGAATTTATGGCATGATAAAACCATAAAAAATGGCGGAGTGGACGAGACTCGAACTCGCGACCACCGGCGTGACAGGCCGGTATTCTAACCAACTGAACTACCACTCCTGATAGTTGCTTCTTAAAATATATTGCCTTTTGATTTGGCTGTTTATTTAAGAGAAGCGCATTCTATAGGAATGAACAAAATAAAACCATAAAGATGCCGAAAAAAAATTAAAAACCTATACTTTTTCATGAATTTCATTAAGCTACACAAACTAAGCTAATTTAAGCATAATAAACAAGAGAAAAATCAATGGATTTCGCATCATTAGGGCTTGCCCCTGAAGTACTAAAAGCCGTCATTGCTAAAGGATATGACAAACCATCGCCGATACAGGCACAAGCCATTCCAGTCGTGCTAAAAGGCAAAGACGTTATGGCAGCAGCGCAAACTGGAACAGGTAAAACCGCAGGGTTTACTTTGCCAATATTGAGTAATTTACTCAAAGGCCCGCGGGTTAAACCCAATCAAGCACGAGTTTTGATACTGACGCCAACACGCGAGCTGGCAGCACAAGTGCATGATAGTGTTGTGGAATACGGAAAATACGCATCGATTCGTTCGACGGTTGTTTTTGGTGGAGTTAAGATAAATCCACAAATGATGAAATTGCGCCGTGGAGTCGATGTATTGGTTGCAACACCAGGTCGTTTATTGGATTTGCATAATCAAAATGCGGTCAAATTTGATCAACTCGAAGTATTGGTTTTGGATGAAGCCGACAGGATGCTCGATATGGGATTTATCCACGATATTCGCAAGATTATTGCTAAGTTACCGAAAATACGCCAAACCCTAATGTTTTCAGCAACCTTTTCACCTGATATTCGCCAACTTGCCAGTACTTTGGTGAATAATGCATCCGAAATTTCGGTTACGCCACGAAATACAACGGTAGAAGCAATTATTCAGCGCGTTTTTCCAGTGGATAAAAGTAAAAAAATAAAGCTATTAACGCATTTAATTAAAGAAAATCAATGGAATCAGGTGTTGGTATTTTCCAGAACAAAGCATGGTGCTAATAAAATCGCTAAGCATTTGAATACACAAAATATTTCTGCTTTACCGATTCATGGCAACAAATCACAAAGCGCACGAACCAAGGCATTGGCAGCATTTAAAGCCAACGAAGTGCAAGTGATGGTGGCAACTGATATTGCCGCTCGTGGAATAGATATTCATTTATTGCCACACGTTGTGAACTTTGACTTGCCAAATGTGAGTGAGGATTATGTGCATCGCATTGGACGAACGGGACGAGCAGGCTCAAATGGTGAAGCCGTTTCATTGGTCAGTGCCGATGAGGCAAAGTTGTTGCAAGATATTGAACGTTTAATCCAAAAGAAAATACCACGCACTTTGATTGATGGTTTTGAACCCGATCACGATGTGCCTGATGCGGCATTAAATACTAAGCCATTTAAAGCAAGAAAAACTAAAATAAAGCCAGAAAGAAATGCAGGCGGCGGCAGAGGTGGTAATCGATCGGGTAACGCTGGTGGTAAAGCAAAACGCAAAAATCCACGCAACCACAAAAACCGCAACAAAGCTGGTAGCCCAAAGACAGAGCAAAAAACCGCAAATATCCGACAACCCGTTGCAGCAAAAGGCAATAATAAACCCAATAAATCACAAAATAAAAAGCCTACCAATAAATCGAGCAAAGACCCTTATGCTAAATACCGCAAGTAAAAATAATAACTAAGGCATAAAAAAGCCCATCATCTGATGGGCTTTTTTTATATCTGTAATTTGATGAACTGTTATTTAAAATCCAGAGGTCATAAACTCAACAGTGGCTTTGACTTGTTCGTCGGATAAATCGGCGCGTCCGCCACGAGGTGGCATAGCACCTTTGCCATTAATGGCACTGGTTACTAAAGCGTCGATTCCTCCAGCCATACGATCTGCCCACGCTGCGGCTTCAAGCTTGGGTGCGCCTGCGGCTCCTGATGAGTGACAAGCGGTACAAACATTGTCGTAAATCTTTTTGCCATCAAGAGTTCCATCAAAGGCGGCAGTGGGTGCTTTTTCTTCTTCAACTTGAGCAACAATCACATCACCTGTGTTGACTTTTGCAACGGGTTCTAAGGTTTTGGCTATTTCACTTCTGTCTTTCGCCATTTCATTGTCGCCAAGTATGTCTTTTTGCATAAAATAACCTGTAAAAGCCAATACAATTGTTAAAAAAACTAAAAATCCTAATAACATGGAAAAATTTCTAAAAAATATTGAATCTTGATCTTTCATTTACCCGCCCTTTTTTTTGTGTATAAAATTATAAGCTGTGTATTATAATGTCAAATCTTGATAATTCTCAACTTTTTAGGAAATTATGCAAATAAAAGCCAGCTCAATAATCACAACTCATAATTATTTTGCATATTGCCAATAACCGCTTTGATTTTATTTTTTAAATTTTCAGGGCTTAAGACAGTTATGTTTTCACCGTAGCGTAAAATATCCATAATTAATTCCGTATCGTTGCCAAAGGGAATTTCTAAAAAAATAGAACCATCGGATAAAAAACTCATCTTTTGATCGGAATGCCATTGTTCTTTAGCTACCCATTTACTAACCTTTGGTGAAATTTTTAAGCGAGCCGTTTGACTTGCTTCGCCCGAAAATATGCCGTAAGAACCACTAAAGTGTTCTTTGAGCTGTTCTTTACTGATGGTTTTGCAGTTTTCACCAAGTTGTTGGCAGGATTTAATCTGTTCCAAGGCAAAACTCCGAATTCCCTGACGTAAATGACACCAAGAGTCTAAGTACCACGCATTTTTGTAATTGGTTAGCTTTAATGGCGATACGATTCGGGTATTGGTTTGGTTGGTTGAACGCGCTTCGTACTCTAGTTCAAGCCTTTTGCCTTCTTGCAAGGCAGTAAAAACGGTTGAAAATATTTTTTTATCGGCTTTACGAAACAACGCATAAATTATCTGAATATTGCGTTTGTCCTTGATGCCATGTTCTTTAAGTAATGAGCTAATGTTTTCCAATAAACGCGACAAGGGTTCTTTAAGCAAACCTTTTTGAATGTCCTCAAGTAAGTGAGATGCCATCAATAACGCTTCGATTTCATCCGATTGCAAGCGCAGGCCAGGTAATTCAAAAACGCCTTTTTGCGTATAAAAAATGCCGCTAGCCTCGTCATCGGTTTCAATCGGTGCACCATAACCATCACGCAAATCCGCAATGATTCGGTAAGCCGTAGCTGTTGAACATTCGAGTCGTTCTTTGATAGTCTCTATGCTAATTGGGTATTTGGCGGCCTTTAGCATTTGATCAAGGGTGTAAATTCGGTCTTGTTTTTTCATGAGGGAATTTTAGCACAAAAATCAATCAGTCTTTTACAACTCAAGCGTTGATTATTTAATTCAAAGAAGCTATCGGTATAAAATACTCTTTCACCGTTGTCGGCTCCTGCCATTGAATAGTCAGATTGTTTGGCTAAAAATTGAATAAAATCATCTGCGGAGTTAAATTTTTCTATAGTGAAATTATCATACCCATCTACGACTCTCACGAGGTGAAATGCATTGTCCCTAAAGCTCAAACCGTGACCACAATAGTCTCGATGAGAATAATATAAATGATTGCCTTGTTTGAGTTTATTTGCAACCTTTGTAGCTAATTCAGTACCAACCTTTTCGCGACTTAACGAATTTATCACCTCAGGAGTTGACCACTTTGATGGTTTTGGTTTAAAAAAGGCTAGGATTTTTTTAAGCATAGGTTATAAGCAATAGACCAATTATTAATTCGATTTTTCCAAACAGTTTAACCATCTAAACTCCATTAAAAACATTAAATTTTTCAGCATCAATTTTATGAACCCTGACTTCACAAGAGCTGGTGTTAAGAAAATCATTAGAGAAAATTTCTTTTAAATATTCATAGTTAGTATTTTGAGACAAATTGTGTCCAAAATTTAAAAAGAATTCGGCTAAAGCACAAGCAGCATTCAAATTGCCAAATCCTTCGAGTACATCCCTTTGCTGATAATTTTCATTGTTATATAATTCTTCTGTGTCAGATGTTAGTTTCATGTGTGGTTTTTTATTCGTGTATAAAGGCTGTTCAAAAGTATCAATACGTTCAGGAAACCATTTAAAACTATCCAGTGTTGTATTTAATATGGGCTCTTTTTTTATTTTGATCTTAATTTTTTTAATATCAGAATTCTTATGAGTTAAGTCAAGGGTATAGTGTGTATGTTTTTTTTGGTAATGACAGCCAAGAATCCATAATCCAAGTATTGTAGAGGCGTTATTTGAAAGCTCTAATTGAATGTGATCAATTATGCCAAAATCTCTATACCTTTGTGTATTCATTGTACGAATATCACTCATCATTATGTTTTGAGGTATCTCATCCCAATCATCAAATTTGATGAGTTTTCCATTATCAGGGTTAACATTTTGGTATTCATTGATTAAAAATTTAAAATTCATATCAAAACCAATTACCTATTTTTAGCTCATCAATTCGTTCAAATTCTTTAGTGTTATTTGTTATCAAAACTCCATTGCTGGCTAAGGCAGTGCCTGCAATTAAGTAATCATAGTAACCAATAGATTTGCCCTTTATTTCAAGTTGTGCACGAATTTGTGCTGTTGTTTGCGCTTCTTTTTCACTAAATGGCAGAATGTTAACTACTGAACACATGTCTTTTAACTGTTTAGTACGTTTTTCTGGCGAACTAGACTTGGCAATGCCTACCTCAAGTTCATACAATACAATGGATGGAATGGCAATATCTTGTGGAGGAGTCGATAGTAAATGTGATTTAACATTTCCTATTCCTTTAAAATAATAGATCAACGTATTGGTGTCTAAAACAAACATTTACAAAGCCTCACGTTTTGTGTCTTTACCCATGTTTTCACGTAATTCTTCGACATTTGGAAAGTCATTCCAGCTGCCAGCAGCTTCTTGAACAGACATTGGCCATTGGGAATCTACTTTGTCTTTTATTACTTGAGCAATCCACTTGCTCTTAGACAAATGGGCAGAAGCTGCGGCTTCAACCATCTTGTTTTCTATTTCGTCTTCTAAATAAATTGTAACTTGACCCATAATTTTAATTGATTTTAAATATATGTGTCATTATATGTGTCTTGATTTGTTTTGTCAATCTCTTGGGATTTGGGTAATGGGATTTGGATAGAGCTTAACTTACAAAATGTGTTGTTTTTAATTAGTCAAACATCCTCGCAACATCCATACTCTTGTGTAAAACCCTAACAATTAATAATTTTGAACCTAAGATTTGATAAAAAACTACGTGCGATTGGTGGTTAAAGCGATAATAATTCTCTTTAATGAAATCGGACTGTAAACCAATCAATGGATTTAGTGCTAGAATTTCAAAACAATGCTCTAATGATTGGTGGTATTTTATCATTGTTTTGTATCCAAAATTTTGAACGGTGTAATCAATTATCGAGTCTATATCTTGGCTAGCTAGTTCTGATATTTTATACTTTATCGGCATGCCTTTTTTTAGCATCTTTTAATATTTCTTGCATATTTCTTGAGCTGATTCCACTTTTTTCTCCAGCGATTAAGGCTGAACGCAGTGCTTCAAGTTTTTGCTTTTGTTCGAAGTCATTACGAATTAAATTTCGAATATATTCGCTGTCATTACTGTAACTTCCTGAGTTTACTTGAGATTTTATCCATAAATCTTGTTGCTGAGTGACCGTAATCGTTTTTCTTTGTACTGACATAAACTATACCAATTTAAATTAGTATGAATATATCATACAATAATTAATTATACAAACATCTCTCTGGCTTTATCAAGGCTTTCGATAAAGTAGTCAATTTCTGCTTTGGTGTTGTAAAAGGCGAAAGATGCGCGGGCGGTTGCTGGTACGCCAAAGTGTTTTATCGCGGGCATGGTGCAATGATGTCCCGTGCGGATGGCGATGCCGTAATGGTCTAAAATTGTGCCTAAATCGTGTGGATGAACGCCTTTGAGGGTGAATGAAATCACCGAAACTTTGTGGCTGGCTGTACCAATTATTTTTAATCCATCTACGGCTAATAATCTTTCGGTGGCGTAGTTGAGTAATTCGGTATCGGCTTGGTGTATATTTTCAATGCCACTTTTAAGTATATAATCCGCAGCGGCTCCAAGTCCAATGGCTCCGGCGATATTGGGCGTGCCCGCTTCAAATTTGGCTGGAACGGCGTTATAAATAGTCTTTTCAAAAGTGACATGGCTAATCATTTCACCACCACCGTGATACGGAGGCATGGCTTCTAAATGTTCCATCTTACCATAGACCACACCGATGCCAGTTGGTGCGTACATCTTGTGTCCAGATACGGTGTAAAAGTCACAATCAAGGTTTTGTACATCCACTTTGATGTGTGGCATGGCTTGTGCACCATCGACCAATACGGGCACATTTTTAGCATGAGCTATTTTGACGATTTGCTTTATTGGGTTGATTGTTCCAAGTGAATTGGAAGCATGTACCACAGCTAAGAATTTTGTTTTATCTGTGATTAAAGCATCGAGTAATTCAATTTGTAATTCACCATTATCATTAAACGGTAAAACTTTTAATTGTGCGCCTGTTTGTTCGCATAATAATTGCCATGGTACGATATTGGAGTGGTGTTCCATTTCTGAAACAATGATTTCATCGCCTTTTTGGATGCGTGAACGTACAAAAGTTTGTGCAACCAAATTAATGCCTTCGGTTGAACCACGGGTGAAAATTAAATTTTTATCGCTGGGCGAGTTCATCAATTTTGCCATGGAAATTCGGGCTTGTTCAAACAAATCGGTGGCATCACCACTCAATGAATGCACGCCACGATGCACATTGGCATTGGTTTTGGTGTAATAATTAGTGACCGCATCAATAACCGATTGTGGGCGTTGTGCCGTGGCAGCATTGTCAAAATAGACTAATGGTTTGTTGTGGACTTTTACATCTAAGCACGGGAAATCTGTTCTTTTCATAGTTCTATCTTGTCGAGAAAATCTTCGGTTTTAAAAATATTGGCATCTTGCAGAAATGATTCAATTAGCATAAATTTGGCTTGCTCTTTGGGTATTCCGCGTGAA
>CAMZLQ010000054.1 GCA_947311585.1 uncultured Alcanivoracaceae bacterium
AAAAACTTAACGCTGAAATACTGTCTGTCATGTTGTTTGCGTCGTAATATTGTTTTTTACACAACCGTATAATATCAGGGTTTTTGGTGCACATGAGGTAACTTAGGCAGGTGTTTTTCAGGCTTCTTTTTGCCACATCTTCACTTCGTACTTGGTAATCACCGGCGACAAAGTTTTGGTTATATATGGATAAAAACTCCACTTCTAAAGTCTCTGCTAAAGATTTTTTAATAAACTCTCTGGCTTGGTGTAACTTATTTATCTTAATGTCTTGCATTGAAACCATTAAAGTTTTTAACTCAGGAAGAGAAAGCGCCTCGGCAAGCAAAGCAGGGTCTGTTGAATCGTCTGTTAAAACTCTGGCCATTGCTTCAACATAAAACGTTGGACAGTTTGGCTTTTCATCATGACAAAGAGCATCATAAGCCTGTTTAATCACTTGTGTTGAAATGATTTGAGCCGCATCCCAGCGATTATAAGAATCAGAGTCAAAAGTCATTAATTGCAATAAGTCCTTATTCTCACGCTTGTGTTTAACAATAACAGGAGCTGAAAATCCTCGAAACAAAGATACTATTGGAGCAGAACTAATGTTTTTAAAGACTAAGGTTTGCTTGAATTCATTAATCTCATACACTTTTTCAATCAACCCAGACTCATCCAAACTTAATTGATTGCCTTCTTTATCAAACAAGGCTGTGCGCATGGGAATAACCATGGTTTGGTAGTCTTTCTTTTTTGTATTTTTAGGGTGCTTTTGTTTGATTATTAAGGTCAATTCATTACTTTTGGCGTCATAACTTTCCACAACACTAACCCTTGGGGTTCCATTTTGAGAGTACCATAAACCAAATTGCTCTAAATCGGCACCGTTAGCATCAGCCATTGCTTTTCTAAAGTCATCACAGGTCACCGCTTGACCATCATGGCGTTCAAAATATAAATCCATACCTTTTCTAAAACCATCTCTACCCAGCAGGGTTTCATACATGCGAACAACTTGTGCCCCTTTTTCATACACGGTTAAAGTATAAAAGTTGTTGATTTCGATAAATGAATCCGGGCGAATTGGGTGAGACATGGGACCGGCATCTTCAGCAAACTGAAAAGACTTTAGTATACGCACATCTTCAATGCGTTTAACCGCTGCAGATTGCATATCTGAGGTAAACTCTTGATCGCGATAAACGGTCAAACCTTCTTTTAAACTCAGTTGAAACCAATCCTGGCAAGTCACGCGGTTTCCTGTCCAATTATGAAAATATTCGTGTCCAATGACCGCTTCAACACCAATAAAATCGGAGTCAGTTGCCGTATCAGGTCGCGCTAAAACATACTTGGAATTAAATATATTTAAGCCTTTGTTTTCCATAGCGCCCATATTGAAATCATTGGTGGCTACAATATTGTACTGCGATAAATCATAAGCCAAACCATATCGCTGTTCATCCCACTTCATTGAACGTTTAAGTGAGTCCATAGCGTATTGGCAGGAATCGAGGTTTTCTTCTTCAACATAAATGCGCAAATTAACATCGTTGCCTTCACTGGTGACATAGTTTTCTTCAATAAAGGACAACTCACCAGCAACAATGGCAAATAAATAACTGGGTTTTGGGTGAGGGTCAGACCAACGAGCAAAGTGTTTACCATTTTTCAAATCACCAGACTGCACTAAATTACCATTGGACAAAAGCACGGGGTATTGTTCTTTGTTAGCAATCAAAGTGACTTCAAATGGTGCCATTACATCGGGTCTATCGGGATAATAAGTAATTTTTCTAAAACCTTCTGCTTCACATTGCGTCAGAAAAAAATCGCCCGACTGGTATAAACCTTCAAGAGCCGTATTTTTACTTGGATAAATCTTATTTTCGACTTGCAATACAAAATTTTCAGGCGTGTTATCAATAGTTAATGACTCATCATCAATAACATAGTCTGATTTATCCAGAACCCTTCCGTCAATGGAAATTTTCATCAAATCAATATCAACACCATTTAAAACCAACTTGTTTTGTTTTGTTGTATTATGGTTGAATTGTATTTTCGAGCGCACCATAGTAAAAGTTGGTTCAATCAAAAAGCCCAAGGATACTGAATTAACCCAATAGTTTGGTTGTTGGTAGTCTTTACGGAATATAACCTGATTTTGTTCTGATTTCATAGAATAGTTCACAAAAAAATAAGTCGTGAATTATAACCCATCTGTAAATATTTTGTACTATGCCCTGAGTTTATTCTTCGGCAATTGTATTTTCAGGGTCAGTTTTTTTCTTTTTGAGCATCCTGCCCATTATAATTCCGATTTCAAACAACAACCACATCGGTATAGCCATCAGTGTTTGAGAAATAATATCAGGCGGTGTTAACAACATGCCAATAACAAAAACAGTAACAACCACATAGGGGCGATTGTTAGCTAGTTTGTCAGGTGTGGTGACGCCTAACAGTATCATCAAGATAACAGCAATTGGCATTTCAAAAGCTAAACCAAAGGCAAAAAACAAACGCACAACAATATCCAAGTAACTGTTAATATCAGGCATATAGTTCACACCTGCAGGAGCTATTGAAGGAATAAACTGAAAAAGAATCGGAAAGATAACAAAATAAGCAAACAGACAGCCCAAGTAAAATAAAAAGATACTGGAAACTAATAAAGGCCGTGCAATTCTTTTTTCACTTTTATAAAGGCCAGGAGCAATAAAAGCCCAAATTTGATAGAGAACAAAAGGCATGGCAATAATTATTCCGAGGATAAACACCATTTTAAAAGGAGTCAAAAATGGCGATAAAACACCCGTCGCAATCATGCTGCTGCCTTCGGGCAAATACGCCATAACAGGTCTTGCCATTAAGGCATATATCTCGCCAGCAAAGGGTAATTGCACGATGACAATAATTAAAATAGCGGCTACGGCTTTAATTAACCGACTGCGTAATTCTATGAGGTGAGAAACAAAGGTTTGAGGTTCAGACATTGGGCAACCTAGGACTTCCAGTCTTTACTTTGAGGCATTTCTTCCCCTGCATTTTTGGCAATTTGATTGAGCTCTTGAGTGACTTCGTTGGTTAATTCTTTTGTTTCTTTTAGAATATTGTTTTCTGCCAACCTTTTATTAAGTTCTTCGGTTTCAAGCTCGCTTTCAACTTCGCGCTTTACATTTTCAAAGGTTTGTTTGGCTTTACTGACATAACGACCGATTTTCCGGGCAAGCGCAGGCAAGCGTTCTGGACCAACAACAACTAATGCCACCACCAAAACAAGAAATAATTCAGAAAAACCTATATCAAACACTGTGCTTACAAATTTTGTTTATGATTTTTTTGAATCTTTAGATTCTGCTTTATCTTCAACCTTCTGTGCACTTACTTCAGGCTTGTCTTCGGTTAGTTCAGCTTTGTCTTCATCTTTAAGACCCTTTTTAAATCCTTTAATGGCTTCACCTAAATCTCCACCTACGTTTTTCAACTTTTTTGTGCCAAATAACATAATAACAATTAACAAAATAATTAACAGCTGCCAAATACTAATACCACCTAACATAACATTCTCCGAAAAATACTTTTATTTAAATGGGGGCATTATAACTTTTTTTAAAGTATTGTTTAATGCTTAACACAATTATTTAACACAAGAGTGACTTTTATGATGCTTTATTAGTTTAATTTTTTGTTGTGCTATTTCATCCCCAAGCTTCTCTCCACTAAAACCTTTTTCAATCAACTGCTGCACATCCACTGCTAACGCCGCTTTTAAACACCCTTTTAAAAAACCTGCCTGAGGGTAATGGCTATCAAGCATTCCTAAACGACCTGTGGCATCGGCTTTACAGGCTTGCAGGTATTTATCAAAAGTTTCAGGTTGTTGATAAGCTCCTGTTTTTTCAAATAATTTATGGATTGTTCCTGCCCGTAAATCATACGCCATGTGTGAATGCAAATGCCATCGACAGACATTTAATGCTAATTTTTTATGGTTTTTTGGCACTTTTAAACGATTACACACTGCTTCCACTAAAGGAATTCCTGCACGTTCATGACCTTTGTGAGAAGGCAAAATTTCGGGTGCTGTTATGCCTTTGCCTAAGTCATGAGTAAAGACGGCAAATGCCGTATCATTACCCAGGTCTTTTGCTTGATCCATTGCCATCATGCAATGAACACCTGTATCAATCTCTGGGTGCCATTTTTGTGTTTGAGGGACACCGAAAAGGTTTTCAAACTCAGGGAATAAAACTTTCAAAGCACCACATGCCCGTAAAACTTTGATGAAGTTTGAAGGAGTGGTTTCATTCAATGCTTGACTTAACTCTTGCCAAACACGTTCAGCAACCAAAGCATCAACTTCTCCATTTTGAACCATCTTTTTCATCAAAGCATTCGTGTCTCTATCAACGGTAAAATCATATCGCGCAGCAAAACGTGCAATTCGAAGTATCCGAACAGGATCTTCTGCAAATGCCTCAGATACATGACGAAGATTTCGCTTGCTTAAATCTTCTTGACCATTAAAAGGGTCTATTATTTCACCACTTTCATTATCTATTGCCATGGCATTGATAGTTAAATCTCGCCTGGCTAAATCTTCTTCGAGCGTGACAGTGACATCGGTATTAAACTCAAAGCCATGGTAGCCTTGGGCTGTTTTTCTCTCCGTGCGCGCTAAGGCATATTCTTCGTGCGTTTTTGGGTGTAAAAACACAGGAAAATCTTTACCAATAGGTCGAAAACCTTTATCAACCATTTGTTGTGGCGTTGCACCAACCACAACATAGTCTCGGTCTTTAATTTCTCGCTTTAATAGTTTGTCACGAACAGCTCCGCCGACTAAATAAACGTTCATTGGGAACACCTGACTGTTGTTGTCTGCGTGGAGACTTTTTTGTTAGGCCAGGCTTTTATGGGTTTACCATCCACAGGAAGAGTCGGTAGCCAATAGCTAATTCTTTTGGGTGTTTTATTAATCAGCCAATCATAAATGGTCACATTGGTTAAAATTTTAACCATGTAATCGCGTGTCTCTCGGTATGGAATGGTCTCTGCCCAAATATCTGGAGAGGTTGGAAAATCATGCAGCCAATGATTGGCTTTTGTTTCTCCTGCATTATAAGAAGAAAGGGCTAATAAAGGATGTTCGCCAAATCGATCAAACAGTTCGCGTTGATAAAAGGTTCCGAGTTGTAAGTTAAAATAAGCTTGGTGCAACTGTTGTTTGCCTGTGTATTTTAAACCGAGTTTTTTACTCAATCTTTTGGCTGTTGGGTCAATAAGTTGCATTAAACCACGCGCATCAGCACGTGAGATGGCATCGGTTTGCCACGCACTTTCTTGAGTAATAATTGACATTATCCATTGTGGCTGCAACTGATGTTTGTTTGCCAGTTGAGTAATTTCTTTTTTGTAGGCTAACGGGTAACGCATTTGATAGTTTCGCCATAAGTTTAAAGCACCCATAATTGCAGTTACCTTATTGTACCAGCCTTTTTGGTAGGCAATATCGGCCAAGGCTCTTCTTTGAGCCGTATTAAGCTCGCGATAGCCAATAATCCATTCTTTTCTGGCTAAGGCAATCCTATCTACCGCAAACAGCTCAAAGGCATTTTCAAGGTTTTCTGGCATTTTTGTTATTGGGCTTGCTGCGATGTCTTGACTGCAAAACTGGTATGGCAACCGCATGTGATCAGCTGCCAAAAACCCATAATAATTACTCTTTTTTGCCAATTTAACAAAAATGGCTTTGGCTTTAGTCTGACGGTTAGTTTTCGCACTGGCACGCCCTAACCAATATTGCCAACGGTCTTTGTTTTGCTGGAAGGCTGGCATGGCTTTAATGGCTTTGTATACCGATTTCCAACGCCCTTTGTATAAAAAATACCGCACTTTCCAAGCATTGATTTGGGCATCGTGTTGTGCGGGTGGCAAATCCTTCATGGCTTTAATGGTGAAGGGCAAATAATCCGTGGCTGCAAATAAGGCAATATTTTTATCGACGGTGGCTTTTTCTTTGGCGCTAAAAGCATAGTGTTTTTTTAGTGCATTCCATTGGCTATACATGGTCTCGGGTTGTTTTGTAGACAGGGCTTTAGACCTAATATAAACCAATTCTCGGTGAATTTTGTTGTCTTGCCAACGTAACGATTTTTTTAGGGTTTTGACGGGTTGTTTCATTAACAACAGCGCATGTTTAATCCAACTTGGTTGCTTTTTCATTTTGCTGGCTAAATAGCGTGCAGTTGAGGCGTTATTGACTTTATAGGCTAATTTAAAGCGTTTAATGAGCAACTTATCATTTAGGTATCCTTGTTTTTCCCACCAGTTAAAAACAGGGTTACAGGCATCGGGCAAAGAAAGCCCATTCATCCAAAAGTCTTGAATTGCCTGCGGCAAACCTTTGGTATCGGCAGTTTTGATTCGAGCATTTAAATACCAACAATGTTTAGTTTGAGAGCCTTTATTGTTTTTGTACCGAACTAAATATTTTTGCCACTTGCCTTGCTTACCTAATTCGTAAGTGAGCATATTATTAAGCAAATCATTTAAGGGAGATTTTTTATTTTGTTTTATAAAATCCTCAATAGCTGTTTCTGGTAGGTTTTTCATATCGGCTTTGAGTAAAGCATAATCCAAATAATGATTCAGGCGATATGAGGGGTTGCTTTTTTTAAAAGTCGCCACAATTTTATCATCGCCTTTTAGGGCCTCTTTATAGGCTATTTTAAATGCCAATTGCTCTAGAGTTAATGCACTTGCATTAACTGCAAAGAGAAAAAACAAAGTTGCAATTAAATTTTTCACCTAATTTCAGATTCCAATTGAGTAAGAAAATTAACCATATAATCATGGCGTCTTTGTGCTTCGTCTTGTGCGGCTTGGGTGTGAAATCCTGCATTCAGCTTTAACAGTTTCGCGTAAAAATGATCCACTGTCCATTTTCTGTCTTCGGGTTCTCGTTTGCTGCAAAAAGGATCGGTTTCATTGTATAAAGTGCAATCCATTTTGCCACCAGTCATCATCATACGCGCCACACCGATGGCTCCGATGGAATCCATTCTATCGGCATCTTGTACAATTTTCGCCTCCAATGTCGTTGGCGTTATATTGGCAGAATAACTGTGTGCTGCAATGGCGTGTTTTATCGCTTCAATATTGTCCTGTGGATAACCCCAGCCAGTTAATAGCTCTTGGGCTTTTTCAGCCGATAGTTGCGAAGCTTTTTTGCGCAATTCGGAACTTTTTGAAACACTCACGCAATCGTGCAACCAAACCGCAGGCATGACAATGCTTAAGTCGGCTCCTTCAATTTTAGCAAACTTTTTGGCATTGACTGCTACACGTCCAACATGTGCGGCATCGTGCGCGGCATCGGCGGATTTTAAATTGTGAATATATTCACTGAACACCTTTATCCAATTCTTCATTTAAGTCCTTAATTATCTATATATTTTCAGAAAAAATATGAAACAAAGCTTTGTAAAGTTCGCGCAACTCTAAAGACAACAAAGTAAATCGCGAATCCAATAACTGTTCTTCAGATTCGATAGTTTCATGTTCCAGTTCATCCAAAACCACATCGGTAAACTTAATGCTTTTAACCGCAAAATCATGAGTCAATGTCAATTCAATACGGTCATTAAAAATCAAACCAATTTGCGTGACTAAATAACCATTTTCAATGTGGCGTTGCATTTCATCGGTAAGGTAATTGACATTTTTCGCTCGAATAATGCTTTTGGCTTCATCCAATGTTTCCAAAACAATGCTAGAACCAAATTCAAACCCGCCTTCGGCATGACCGTCAGTTACCCATTTGGTCAACACTGTTGCCATGGCGGATGACTCACCAAATGCCTCGGCTTTAAAAGAACCCAAGGTTTGTCGAAGTTGCGAGACCAGATTTTCAGCTGGATTTTGACTGGCAGAATCCACCACCAATAAACTCAACTCATTATCAATATAGGCGCCCATTTTTTTCAACTTAGTAAATGCCTGAGGAAGCAACTCAAATAAAATCTCTTGCTTCATATCCGATTGCACTTTACGCCCAGGTTTGCTGCCTGTGTCACTTTGGATAGACGAGACTTTTTCTTGCAATTCTTGATTAACAACCGCTGCCGGCAAGATTTTTTCTTCAATGGCAAACATAAGCAATTGCGCACTGCCACTTTGCCAACAAAACACCTCACTTTCACGATTAAATGGCGAAATCCATCCTTGCGATGCCATGTCTTGTGGGCCACATGGTTTGAGTGCATCGTGTTCTAGTTTTTCTGAAAAGTCCCCAGATTCAATTGCGAAATCTTCAGGGAGACGAAATATTCGAGCGTTCTTAAATTGCATAAATGTAATAAGTTTGAGAATAAAGGGTCATTTTACTCTAATAACCGTCTTTACAAATAGCTTTTCACAAGGTAAATGAGAGTTTGTGACAAAGCTGTGAAAATTTAATGTTATGCTAACAATTTTGTTAAACACGATATTATCCAATCTATTTTGCTATAAATTCTATTTTTGCATGAAATACTCATACTAAAATGTGTTATCCTCACGCAATGAACAAAATACTTATGACAACACTCTTAACACTGTTATTAACAGCCTGTGAATTTAATGTCAAAATTCCACCATCTGATTCTGATAAACCCAAATCCTACCTCGCCCCTGACTCACTGCTTTACAACTACCCACAACAAGTAAGTGAAAACGTGTGGTCTGCCATCGGTGAAACAGACGCACCGACTTATGAAAACTCAGGACACAACAACAATTTATCTTTTATCATCACCGACGATGGTGTGGTAGTGGTAAATGCCAGTGCCAGTTATTTACTCGCCAAAGCCTTGCACCAAGAAATCAAAAAACTGACCAAACAACCCGTAAAATACGTTATCTTAGAAAACGCCCAAGGTCACGCCATGCTCGGCTCAAACTATTGGCAAGAAAAAGGGGCAAAAATCGTTGCCCACAAAGACGCTGCCGCTGTTATGAAGCGCTACGCCAAAGCCTCGGTAAAACGCATGCAAGAAAGGCAAAAAGACAAAGGAAAGCTCACCAAAGCTACCGTTCCTGATATTCTCTTTGATGAAAAGTTTGAATTAAACATGGGCGGCACAATCATCCAAACCCTGCACTTGGGTCCTGCTCACTCACCTGGTGATATTGTGGTATGGTTACCGCAACAAAAGCTAGTTATTTCAGGCGACATGGCTTTTCACCAACGCCTATTACCTGTCACCGAACACACCGATACTGCCGCATGGATAAACACATGGGAAACCAAGTTTGAACCATTAGGTGCACAAATCGTTATCCCAGGACACGGCACACCGACAAGCATGATTGAAGTGAGTAAATACACCGTAGACTATTTAAAATACGTTCGCCACCAAGTGGCAAAAATCCTCGATGAGGATGGCGACTTACAACAAGCCTACGAAATGGATTTGTCCGCTTATGAGCAACTAGACACCTTTGATGATTTAGCTAAACAAAACATCGGTCGTATTTTTCGTGCTATGGAATTTGAATAAATCAATTAAATATTATTAGCCTGTAGGATTTACCCCACCCAAAACCAATTTTATTCTTCTTTGCGTTGTAGCATATTAACCCTCTCTCACTATTTTCTTATCCAAAATTTATAACTATCTTCATTGCATTTTGTGTTAATAATTGTGTGATGAAATCTTTGACTCCATACTTCAATATCTAAATCAGTGTGTGGGTCTGTGGCTTCCAGTAATACAATTTCTCCTTTTTTGGCTTGTTTTATTGCCAATTTTAATTGCAACAATGGATGAGGACATCTTAATCCCTTAGCATTGACATATTTATCGTAATCTTTTTTCATTTTGCGATTATATCATTTAAAATATTCGTTATGACAAAAGAAAAAATACATATCCTTGGAATTTGTGGGACTTTTATGGGTGGACTTGCTGTTTTAGCGCGATCTTTAGGTTTTGAAGTCAGCGGTTCTGATCAAAATGTTTATCCACCGATGAGTACTCAATTGGAAAACATGGGAATTCAAATGCATCAAGGTTATGATGATTCTGTTTTAAGCCAGGCTTATGCCCAAGTTGTTGTCGGCAATGTCATGACTCGTGGTATGCCTGTAATTGAAACTCTTTTGGAAAGCAAGCAACGTTACAGCTCAGGTCCCCGCTGGTTGGGTGAAAACTTATTGCGTCATAAAAAGGTCTTTGCCGTGGCGGGTACTCATGGCAAAACAACGACCGCATCTATGCTCGCGTGGTTGCTGGAATATAACAACCATAACCCTGGCTTTCTGATTGGTGGTGTGACAGAAAACTTTGGGATCTCTGCACGCAATACGAATTCTGATAATTTTGTTATCGAGGCCGATGAATACGATTCTGCCTTTTTTGATAAACGCTCTAAGTTTGTGCATTATCATGCTGATGTGGCAATTTTAAATAACTTGGAGTTTGATCATGCCGATATTTTTGAAAATTTGGATGCGATAAAGAAACAATTCCATCATTTTATACGCACCATCCCACGCTCTGGCACATTAATAGTTAACAAAGATGAGGATAACCTTAAAACTGTCTTGGATATGGGTTGTTGGACACCTGTTGTAACCTTTGGAACAGATAAAACAGCTGATATTTATGCTGTTCCACATTGTTCTGACTATTCAAGTTTTGCACTTTATAACAATGGCAAGATGCAATGTTCAATAACATGGGATCTCATCGGCAAACACAATATGTTAAATGCTACGGCTGCTATTGCGGCAGCACAATCTGCAGGCATATCTTTTAAGGATTGTGCTCGCGCGCTTACTGAATTTAAGGGCATTAAAAGACGCATGGAACGTATAGGCTCGGTTAATTCGATTACCATCTACGATGATTTTGCACACCATCCGACCGCGATAGCTACGACCATAGAAGGGCTTAAAAACAATATTGGTGATAAAAAACTTATCGTTGTTGTTGAACCACGCAGCAATTCCATGCGTGCAGGTGCACACGCTCACGCCTTGCCTTCTTCTTTACAACAAGCCGATGTGGCGGTAGTGATGAATTACCCTGATTTACATTGGCAAGACGATGTTTTTGCACAGTTTGAACTCAATGGTATTAAAACAATGGAATCTGTCGATGCTTTGTTGCCTTTTTTAGCAGATATATCAACTCCAGGCACTCACCTTGTCTTTATGAGCAATGGAGGATTTGAAAATGCACCCAGACGATTTTTGGCTCTTCTGGATCGTTGGCTTTAGCCTACGCTTTTGTTCCTTTGTTGGATTTGAGTGGGATAAATCCCACTTACCAGTTTGGCTTTAGACGACGCTTTGTACTCTTTATTGGGTTTGAGTGGGATAAATCCCACTTACCAAAATGATGGCGTCATTGGCAAATCTTTATTGCTAAATTTATTTATCAATCTTACAATTATCATCACTTGTTTTGTTATGGTTAAACCTTAAATGTTAGTTGCTTTTAATAAACCCTTTAAAGTTCTTAGTCAATTTACGGACGAAAATGGTCGCAGGACTTTGGCTGATTATATTTCCATCAAACAAATTTATTCGATTGGTCGCCTAGATTACGATTCTGAAGGGCTGATGTTGTTAACCGATGATGGTCAGTTAAAACACAATTTATCCAATCCAAACAAAAAGGTCAATAAAGTTTATTTAGTACAGGTTGAGGGAATTGCTAAGAAACCTCAACTTGACTTATTGCGCAAGGGCTTTAAACTCAAAGATGGCTTTGCTCAAGCCGTTGCCATCAAGTCACAGCTAAAGCAACCCAGTGTAGTATGGAAAAGAAATCCACCTATACGTCAACGCAAAAATTCTCCAACAAGTTGGGTCGAAATCACACTAAATGAAGGGCGTAATCGACAAGTGCGCAGAATGATGGCTCATGTTGGTTTGCCTGTTTTGCGTTTAATTCGTATAAGTATTGGCCATTACTCACTCAATAATTTATCCGTAGGGAGTCATAGAATTATCGATGCGTAAAATTATTCATATTGATATGGATTGTTTTTATGCTGCGGTTGAAACGCGCGAAAACCCAAACTTAAAAGGTTTACCCGTCGCCGTGGGCGGTCGACCCGATACACGTGGGGTGGTGGCAGCGTGTAACTATGAAGCCCGTGCTTTTGGAGTGCATTCTGCTTTGCCAATGTCACAAGCGATAAGAAAATGCCCAAATTTAATTATGTTACCAGTCCATATGAATCTTTATCGGCAAGTATCTAAACAATTACACCTCATTTTCAAAAGATATACCCAAATCATTCAGCCACTATCCCTTGATGAAGCTTATCTAGATGTTTCTAATTGCAGCCAATTTAATGGCAGTGCCACACTTATTGCACAGGATATTCGTGGAACGATAAACAAGGAACTTAACCTAAAGGCCTCAGCTGGTATCGCACCCAATAAATTTTTGGCAAAGATAGCCAGTGATTGGAATAAACCTAATGGTCAGTTTGTGGTCACTCCAGATGCAATTGATTCTTTTGTTAGCACATTAACTGTTAAAAAAATCTTTGGCGTGGGTAAAGTAACCAACAAAAAAATGTTGAAATTAGGCATAGAGACGTGCTCTGATTTGCAACATTATTCCAAATTAGAATTAATAAAATTATTTGGAAAATTTGGCAGGCAACTTTATTCTCTTTGTCGAGGCATTGATGACAGAGAAGTGCAAGTCAACAGTATTAGGAGGTCACTAAGTATCGAAGATACTTTTACTCATGATAAATCCAGTTTGGAACAATGCCTTGGTGAGGTTGAAAAACTCTACCCAAAACTGCTGCAAAGATTAGAAAATAATAACAAAAATCACAAGTTACCGATTAAGGCACTTTATATTAAATTGCGTTTTGATAATTTTAAAACAACAACGGCACAACAAATTTCGTTAGATGTCACCATTCAAACTTATAAAGAACTTATTAACAAAGCATGGAACCGTTACCGAAGACCTGTTAGGTTAATTGGACTTGGTATTGAGTTCTCTAAAACCTCCGATAGTTGGCAATTGGAACTACCTTTTAGTCATTGATACGTTGAAAGGATAATTGAGTGGGATAAATCCCACTTACCAATTAGGCTTTGGTTGGCTCGTTGGCTTTAGCCGACACTTTGTTCTCTTTATTATGTTTGAGTGGGATAAATCCCACTTACCATTTTGGTTTTTTGGATCGTTGGCTTTAGCCGATGCTTTTTTGACTTTGCTTGGGCTTTGAGTGGGATAAATCCCACTTACCAGTTGAGTTTCTCTGGATTATTGGCTTTAGCTGATGCTTTTTGGCTTTGTTTGGATTTGAGTGGGATGAATCCCACTTACCAGTTGAGTTTCTCTGGATTGTTGGCTTTAGCCGATGCTTTTTTGGCTTTGTTTGGCTTTGAGTGGGATGAATCCCACTTACCATTTGGGCTTTGGTTGGATCGTTGGCTTTAGCCGACGCTTTTTTGGTTTTGTTGGATTATTTCTTTTATTCGTATATTCCATAAAATCTATTTTCAGCATCTGTTAATTTTGCTTTAGTAGCATTATTCTTTATGTAGTTATAAGTTGTGTCAAAATGTCGTTTATCACGAATAGCGGTATCATAATAATTTCTGGTCCAAAACTCGCCTTGTTTGTTTAATTTTTTGTTGATTAATCGAGCTAAATGACCTTTTATCTTTTGCATGGTTTTTGCTAAATCATGATTTTGTACAAATAGGACATGAACGTGATTGGGCATAACAGAAAGTGCTATTAATTTTAGGTATTCTGGTTCTAGGCTGATTAAATATGTCTTTATGCAGCATATTATTTCACCATTTAAATACCGACCTGCTTTTGATGTATCGCAATATTCATCGATTGCTTGTTGTTTTTTTGATTCGCTAGAATATTTTAGAGTATTTAATCTCAACAAGAAATCATCGATACTGTCTTTTGTTCTAAACGTAACAAACTGGTATGCATTAATCTCACTGTAATGATTTAGGTTTTTATGCATAACTTTTAAACCTTGTTTTTAAGTTTAAGTATCTTAGCATTAAACACAGAATAAGAGTGGGATAAATCCCACTTACCAGTTTGGCATTGTTGGATTGTTGGCTTTAGCCGACGCTTTTTTGGTTTTGTTGGGCATAAAAAAACCGGTAACTGGTACCGGTTTTTTTAAACTTACTTTTTAACTAAAGCATTATGCTCTGCGACGGAATGCGAAGAATCCGATTAGACCAAAACCTAAAGTTAGTACTAAATAACCCATCATGCTTAATGCAGGAACATTAATTGCACGGATTACGAAGTTTAATGGATAAGAGACTATTACAGCACCTGTACCATCAGTGTATTCACAATCTAATGAACCAGGGGTTGCTGAACCGTCACCTGGATCAGTAAATGTTACCACTACTGGCATTGAGCCTCCTGCAGGAACTGTTGCAGGGAAAGCACCTGGTGCTGTAATTGCAAATCCAACACCTGGAGTAACTGTACATGTAAGGTCAGTAATATCAACACCTTGTCCACCAGTTTCTGAGAATGTTACGCTAGTTGTTCCAGAGCCACTTGGTGGAACTACAACTGTAAGGCCTGTGCCATTAGCTGGATTTTGTGAACCTGTTGCAACGGCTGCCAATACTTCACATGTCATTGGATAAGTAACTGGTGAGGCAACATTTGTACCGTTATGCGTACAAGTTAAATCCTCTGCGTATACTGCAGGTGCTGCTGTTGCATCACAAGCGATATCAACTGTTGCAGCCGGGTCTCCTTGTAACACATTAAATGCGCCATTTGTTACGATAAAAGGAGCAGGAGCCGTACACGTACCTGTTAGAGTCGTCGTTGCATCACCTGCATCATTATCAATATCAATTGAAGCCGTTGGGTTTGTACCGCCTTGTAAGACTGAACCCATAGCAATGGCAGTGCCACCAGCTGGAGTTGAATTATACTGTGGTGAAATCGCTGCAATATCACAAGTTAAAGGATAACTTACAGGACTTGCTTCGGTTGTACCGTCACCATTATGTGTACAATCCAATGAAGCATTTAATGTAGCGGCTGTAACTGCTGCAGAATCACAATCCACTGTCATGGTTTGATTAGCGCCTTGTGCCACATTAAGAGCAGTAGCTGATGTAATACTAAAGCTTGCAGCATCTACACCACTTAGAGCACAATTTCCTGTAAGGTTAGGTGCGCCAGCAGGGCCTGCATTAGTAATAATCACATCAGATGTTGGGTTAGCACCGATAGAACCGTTTAAGGCAATAGTTGTGCCACCAACAGGAGCTGATGAATAGTCAGGTTGAGGGCCTGCTACAATCGTGACTAGACCATTTACAGTACCAACAGGTGCAACAGGATTACCGCCATTATCACTATAAGCTTCTGCTTGTACAGTAATAATAGTTGTAGCGCCAGGTGTTGCTCCTGCATTAATGGTAAATTGAACATTTGCCAAAAGCCCGTCTTGTATTTCTAATAAATTAGCGCTTGGATTTGCAAGAACAGAGATTTTTGTTCCATCGTCACTACAGTTTAATGGTGCATTCTCTCCACTAGCAGCAGGTAAACTGGCACTACAACCAATATTAGCAACCGATAAAACGGCAGGATCATAGGCAAATTCAACGGTGTATGCGACAATACCTGCTCCAGTTCCTAACCAATTGATGGGAACGGTAACAGTGGAACCTGGCGTGCCTGATTGTGTGGTATCAACTACATGCCCTGGCTGAGCCATGGCAACACTTGTCAATAAAAGTGCTAGCAGTGATAATATACTTTTTATGTTTTTCATTTATATTTTACTCCAATATTATTATTTAATTATTTATTTTAATGATTTATTAAACGTTGGACGTTTATCAACACTTAAGTCTAAAACAACCTCAGATTTAACTTCTTTACCTTGTTTTGTACTCATTAATACATTAACGATTTCAACCCCATCAAATATTTTATTATTTAATTTAAAGCTGCCCAAATTTCCAGATTCTAAAGAAGAGTTGGTATCACTATAAATTAGCACTCGTAGATTTCCGTTTTTTTGAATAGCACAACTTCCTGTGTGGGTTTTTGGTAAACCCGCAGCACATGAACTTAGTGAACTTTTATTAAAAGCACCTTTGGCTACAATATCAAATTGCATAGCAGTAACATTTGATTCATTTAAGAAATCAACAACATAAGACCCATTTGTTTCTGTTAATAAAAGTGTTGATGCATTGTTTTTAGCATTGCTGTTAAATCCTGCCAAAAGCAGTGTAAAACATATGGTTTTAATTAAATTTTTCATTATATTTCCTCTTGTTTATTTGTTGATTAATTGCCTAAAATTATATTTTTAACACAAACTAAATCAAATATGTCAACTTTAGCGGCAGTTCCAGATTCATTGCAATCAGGTGTTCCTGTTGCAAAAGAATTTCCCAATATTTCATTTTTAACGCCTACCAAATCAAATACATTTACATTGCTGTCACCTGTCGCATCTCCTGGAACAAAACGTCCAATAGAAGTTGTTCTACGAGATTCATATGCATCAAATATCATGCCTGCTGTTCCGCCTAATATGCCTGCTTGAATTGTGTCTGCAGTGGCTGCTGATGTGGTTGAGGCATCGGCTGCGGCTGTTGTTGCATATGAATCTCGTAGAACAACTTCTATTGGACGTTTTGTTCCAGGAGATGCGACAGGTGACAGCAATGTAAATGTATTTGATTTGGTAGGCGTTAAAAATGAAATATTGGGAAATT
>CAMZLQ010000055.1 GCA_947311585.1 uncultured Alcanivoracaceae bacterium
GGTTCTCCCTGAGGGACAAATACACGAGTGATTTCATTTGGGATTGTATGCAATTTATCCAATAAGTGTTGTTTGCCTTCCTTAAAGAATTTCTCACGCAATAATGGTTTTGGATCAAAATGATCACTAATGGCATGTTTACTGGCACTGGTAATAAAAATGAGTGTGGTAATTCCTGCTTCTATTGCCTCTTCCACTGCATACTGAATCAAGGGTTTATCAATGATGGGTAACATTTCTTTTGGAATGGATTTGGTTGCTGGTAAAAATCGTGTTCCCATGCCGCCGACTGGAAAGACCGCTTTAGTAATTTTTTTCATTTATTTAATTAAATTTATTGTTTGTTGAGTTTTATTGGTGTTAACCAGTTTCAGGTGCGCTTGATGGACAAATTCTGGCACTAATGTCTTAATGCAATTCATTAATTTTTCTTGTTCAAAATTGCTTGCACATTTAATTGCATTATCAAGTAATTGTTCAAAATCATCAATGCGTTTAATTGAAGAAGAAATATGAAAAATCTTTTTATGGCTGGTGTGATTGAGTTTTTCCACATCATAGTAAAGTTGCTCATGAAGTTTTTCACCAGGACGTAAGCCTGTAACCGTTACTTTTATGTCTTTACCAGGGACTTTTCCTGACAAACTAATCATGCGATTGGCTAAACTCATAATACTAATGGGCCTGCCCATATCAAGAACATGAATATCTCCTTTTGAGCCCAAAGTCATGGCTTGCACAATCAACTGGCACGCTTCTCTTATTGTCATAAAATAGCGCGTCATCTCCTCATGCGTAACAGTAACAGGTCCACCCTTGGCAATTTGTTCTTTGAATAAGGGCACCACACTGCCTGCGGACCCTAATACATTGCCAAAACGAACGATAACAAAATCAGTTTTGGATTGCATGTTTTTAAATTGACAGTAAGTTTCTGCTATACGCTTTGTTGCTCCCATAATACTATAAGGGTTTACTGCCTTGTCTGTGGAAACAAGTACCATTCTTTCTGTATTAAATTGGTCACAACAATCAACGATATTTTTAGTTCCTTTAACATTATTGATGAAACCTTCACACGGCATTTGTTCCAATAAAGGCACGTGTTTATAAGCTGCCGCATGAAAAACAATATCTGGTTTGACGCGTGAAAACACATGAAATAAATGCGATTTATCCGTTACATTTGCCAGTAAGCTTTGAACGATCAAATCACTGTTTTGGTCTTTTATTTCTCTGTCAATTTGATAGAGATTAAACTCAGAATGATCGACTATACAAAGACTTTTTAAATCCAACTTGGCGAGTTGTCTTGCCAATTCTGAACCAATAGAGCCACCACCGCCTGTAATGAGAATTGATTTTCCTTGAACTTTTTTAGCCACATTTGACCAATCGATATCCACTTTTTCTCGCCCGAGTAAATCGTCGATAGTAACAGGCAATAATGCAGAAATTTCAAAACCATTTTCTGTCATTTTATCCAAATTGGGCAGGGTTAAAAGTTTACACTGATTCTCGAGATTTTTATCGACAATAACCTTCATCTGTTCTGGGGTTATGTTTTCATGCGTTATGACAATGGTTTGAACATGTTTATCTTTGCAATATTTATCCAAACGACTAACACGCCCAATGACCTTAACTCCACGTAAATTAGCTCCTTGGAATTTTTCTTTATCTTCAACAATACCAACAACATCGTATAAGCCCGATGCATTGGCATGACGTATAAACATATCAGCAAGACGCCCTGCTCCAACAAGCAACACCCTTTGCTTGTCATCGTTGGTTGTTTTTAGGCTTAAGTCTTTTATCGCTCGATAAGCAATGCGAGGAACACCCCAGAGCACCATCAAAACCAACGGATACATCAATAAGACCGAACGAGGCACGCCATCAGCACGGTAGATGAGAAATAATAAAAAGCCAATAACAAAAGTTCCAGTCACGGCAGATTTCGCTATATTAATTAAATCTGGCATACTGGCAAAACGCCATAAGCCACGATAGAGATTAAAGAAATAGGCTATGATTCCTTGTAAAAAAACCACCAATACAATTTCAACATTGATGTACTCAATGGCAGGTGATTCTGGCCAAATACTGTAGCGAATGGCATAACTTATTATCCATGCAGCCCATGTCATAAATAAATCGTGCAAAACAACCGTTGTTCTTGGATGGAATATATTCATGTGCGTAATTTTACCTAATAAAACGTTTAAATTTTGTTTTATGGTGGTAATTAAACCAATAAATACTTAAAAACAAGGTTTCAATCACAAGAACACTTGCCTGAATAACAGAATTTGCGTGCAAATACCGCATCCCTAGCGTAATTGCAGCAATCACAATTGTGGCTCCAGCATACAAAATTGTAACTTGTGCATGCGATTGCCCTGATGCTATTAATGATTGATACAGGTGCAAGTTATGTGCCTGAGTCATTGAGTGTTTATATTTAATTCGGGTCAATAACGTTAATGTGGCATCAACAATAAAAACCAAATGAAATGAAATGACTACCCATTGATTAAATATTCCATGAGCAATGCCATATAAAGCAATCGCAGCAATCAGAAAAGATAAAGATAGACTTCCAGAATCCCCCATAAAAACTTTTGCACAAGGAAAATTGAATAATAAAAAAGCACCTAAACAAGACAGAATAAACAATAAATAGATAAGGTATAGAAAACTGATATTTGAAAACAAGAAGAAAAACACAAAATAAGCCAACAGAGCAATAACCGCATGTAACACGGCCATTCCATTAGCACCATCCATAAAGTTAAATAAGTTCATCCACCAAATAATGCCTAAAAAATACACGATTAATAATAACCAGTTAATTGTTTCTATAGCAAATAAGGAAGTAATCAATAAAGCCGATGCCATTGCAATCAAAACAAGGCGAAAACGCACAGAAAGGTTTTTGAAATCATCGTAAGCTCCAACCACAATAAGCACCACAAGTCCTAAGGTAAAATAATTCGATGAAAACAGAGAAAATTCAGAACAAAAGATTGCCACTAATACAATCGGCAACATAAACACAATTCCCCCAGAGGTAGGAACCGCAACGCTGTGTTGTTTTCGATCCTCATTCGGTTTATCAAACCACTGGTATTTATGACTCAGTTTAAGGTAAATCACCATTAAAATTACCGTAAAAACAAAGCCAAAAAGAGGTAAAACTGAAAAAAAATTCACTATTCTGTTTCCAACCCATAAATTGGTTTAACAGAGCCCCATGATTTACAACTGGGGCATTGCCAATGCATTTTTTTTGCTCCAAAACCGCATTTACGGCAACGGTGATTGGGCTTTTTTTCCAACAATTTATTCACTAACTGTTCAAGCACTTCAAACTTTGTACTCTCTTTATCTTCTTTTTTGGAATTTTCCAAACTCAGCTTTAGCAATAAATCCAGTCCCCGAACTGAAGGTTTATTGATGAGCTGTTCTTCAACAAATTTTTCAGCAGCTTGGATTCCATCAGTCTTTTTAATCATCTGTGCAAGAACTAACACCGGCGAAATTCCTTGGTAAGTATTTATAAATTCCAATAAAAACTTTTTAAAATCATCGCATTTATTTATGTTTTGGTAACAATTAGACAAATCTTGCAAATATTCTGATGCATAAATATCATCAAATTCCAAGGCTTGATGGTAGGCAGCTATCGCTTTTTTCCACTTTTTAGCCTGTTTAAATTCACGCGCCTCTATTAATTTCGCCCTGACACATTTTGGGTTAACACTTAAGGCTGCATTTAAATAGGATTGTGCTTTTTTGGTATTTTTTGACTGCAAACTCTTTTCAGCCAACTCGCAATTAAAATGAGCAATCTCATTGCGCATTTTCCGTCCTGATACCTTTTCGTATCGTGCAGCGGTATTAATCGCTTCAATCCAGTCTTGTTCTTGTTGATAGACTTCACACAAAGAAAACAAAGCCTCTGGCGTATACGCTTCAATTTCAACCAATTCGGTAAACAAAACCTCAGCTCTATCCAATAAACCCGCGCTCATGTAGTCTTTACCCATTGCTAACAAGGCTTTGGTGCGGTATTTTTCGGGTAAATTTGGCTTAGAAATTAAAGACTGATGTAATTTAATGGCTTTATCCACTTCTCCTTTGCGTCGATAGAGGTTGCCGAGTGCTAATTGTGGCTCAAAGGTTTCTGACGAAGATTTTGCCAACTCTATAAACACATCGATTGCTTTATCCGAGTCGTCATCAAGTAAATAGTTTAAGCCTTTAAAATAGCTGTGATTGAGTCGGTCAAGGCGTTTGATGTTTTCTCTTTGAATGCGGTATTTATTGAAATTAATACCCACCATAATGCCAACTAATGCAACCAAGATAAGTGCAAAAAATTCAATCATCGCTGTTTTCTAAGCGTTTTTGTTGCAGTAATTGTACGTGAGAACGGTTAAGTTTTCTTAACTGAGATTTAAGAGGAATATGAAAACTAAACAAAGCAACAAAAAGTCCGGCTAACAGTCCTGAAAAAAGTGTTGCCACAACGATAAACCCAAGTGATAACTCAAATTTAAAGAAATACAAATCTAAAACAACTTCTTGGTTATTTAAACCACTCATGGCAATGGAAAAAGCAATAATAGCTAAGGCGATAACAAATAAAAATAAACGTTTGAAAATTAACATATAAGATAAATTCACATCAATAGAGATGTCATTATAGCAGAGACCTTTGTGCAACTCGTGGAACCTGTTAAAAAGTTGTAAAAAACACCAATCTGCGTTAAAAAAATCGCAAATAGAGCGTTATTAGACTAACTTTTTGCCTCGATTAGTGCTTTTAAGTTTCGTCCATCCATGGACTCCTCCTCATTAGGGCTTGCGTAAAAATACATTCCTGAAGTAATTTTCATTCTTTTCCCAATGCTCCAGAGTTATGTCAAAGTCTCATAAATATTATTCAAATACTTTTTCAACTGGAATAATCTTGACATCTTTAGCTCTTATATTCAGTGGATATTTTTGTAAGAATTTATCTTTTTTCAAAAGATCATCATCCTTTGCTGAGTTGTATTTCATGGGAGAGATTTGTTCTGACACCAATCTCTTCTTCATGTCTTTGGCATCTTTTGTAATAAAAACAAAATGAATATTGTCTTCTTGCAAATATTTCTTGATGACACGATTGACTTCATCTAGCGTTAAATTTGAAAGCCCTTCTTTAATGTATTTTGTCCATTGCCCAATGCCATAATATTCACTGTCTAAAGCATATCCCAAGATACGGTCTTGACTTTTAACCAATAAACCAGCATATTTTTCCAAATAGTTACGGGTGCTTTCAAACTGTTCTTGCGTTAGGCCATGTTTGATTAAATGGTGCAATTCATACATGGCTATGCGTGTGGCAAAATGCGCATCATTATTGGTTCTTAATGGGCGTAACCACACTTGAAATATTTGTGAACTACGTCCTAAGTTGGCATCGGGTTGGGTCAAATACATACCACGTGGAAAATATTCAATATAAGCATAATCACCATAATTCATACCACGTTTTTCCCGAATTTCACTGTAAAGATGACTGTTAGAGTTTCGATGCTCACCTAAATAGGATCGCACTAACCATAAAGCCACAAAATCTTTATCTGCCCGCGTGATATTTATTGGAAACCCAAAGGAAACAGCTGTTGCTAAAGTCTCTTTTTCTACAATAGTCACAGGGTGACCCGATAATGTAGGTGCTTGAGCAACTTTGCTATTGGCTTTAGTTCCTGTCGCTAAGTTTTTGTTTAACTGTGTTTTTAATTCTGAAAATAACTTATCGGATAAATTACCAGTCACACCAATGGTTAAGTTCTTTTGGGTTAATTGTTGCTGGTAAAAATCTTTTACATCATCCAAAGTTACGCTTTCTAATTCAGATAAATCACCCAGATTAGTGGTCTCATATGGGTGAGAATGATAAAGCTCGCTGTAAAGAACCTCTTTACCCAATTCCTCATCATTATTGCCTTTTAAATCGGTTTTAATGGCGTTAATTTGTTCTTGCTTTAGGCGTTTAAAATCATCTTCTCTAAAACCAGGCATTAATAAAGATTCAAGCACCAAATTCAACCACTCTTGGGCTTTTTCTTGGTGCACACGTCCTCGAAAGCTCATCATTTCTTTATCCGTCTGACTCCAAAATCCTGCCGCCATTGGTAGCATGAGTTTATTGATTTCAGTTGAAGAATGCAATTTTGAGCCACCGTCAGTGAGCATACTAGCGGTTAAAGCTGCAACGCCATTTTTTGTATTATCTTCATAAGCAGCACCTGTATTAAACAATAAGTTCAAATCAACAATAGGGCTTTGATTTCTTTTATCAAGTACCTTAAATTGTGGCTCTTGGATTTTATTGGCAACTTCTACAAGAGATGTCAAATTAAAATCATTATTCAAGCCATCAATCTTATCAGCTTTTGCCAAACTAACCATCACTCGACCGTCATCAATCAAGTATTTATTGGCAACCATTTTTACATCCGTTGGTGTGACTTTTTCCAACATAGCGAATTGTTGATTTATTAATTCTGGATTTCGATTTCTTTGCACTACACTTGCCAAGATATCGGCTATAGTCTCTGAATTATCCAAAGAAGTGGCAAAACCATAACGAGAAGCTGACTTCAAATCATTGAGCATTGATTCATCAACCAATTCACTGCGCGCTTTAACAATCGTGGCAACTATTGCGTCTTTAACGGCTTTAAAATTCTTTGCATCGGTCAATCGAGCCGCAAAATAAATCAGACCTGGGTCTTTTTTAGAAGGGGTGAAAGCATAAAATTGATCGGCTAATTGTTTGTTAGTAACCAACTCTTGATAAACCTCAGAAGTACGACCAAAGTAGATTTGTGTTAATAAATCCAATGCTTCTTTATCAACGGTTTTACCCGTGTCAGCTGGCCCATGAAAAGCCAAGGTAAACCATGGTTGTGTTGGAGAGTCCCATTTAACATGCTTATATACCTGCCCTGTAGCCTTTGGTTCGTTTGGAATATTGGTCTTGAATGAGCCACGTTGCCAAGAACCAAAGTATTTTTCTACCAAAGCAAAGGTTTTTTCAATATCCACATCCCCCACAACTATGACAGAGGTATATTCTGGACGATACCAGCGATCAAAAAACTGGTGAGAATATTCATACTGATTAGGCATATTCTCTATGTCTCTAAAAAAGCCCATTGTCGTGTGCTTATAAGTGTGTTTAGAGAAAGCATTATCGCGAATAGTTTCGCGTAATTTAGAAAAAGGATTGGCAGAATTTTTTAAGTACTCACCCTTCACTGCTAAGGCTTCATTTTTGAATTCATCTTCAGTATATTCAAGATTTTGAAAGCGATCCGCTTCAAGTTTTAACAAAATTTCCAAACCATCTTTGGTGATGGTTGTGTGGTAATTGGTGTAATCATCCGTAGTATAGGCATTTTGATCAGCACCAATATCCTTAAGCATCGCACCATAAGTATCTGCAGAGTAATTCTTGGTTCCATGAAACATCATGTGCTCAAAAAAATGTGCAAAACCAGATTTACCCGCTTCCACCTCATTACGTGAACCTGTTTGCACAGGAATCTGCACCGAAACCACCTCAGGATAATCTGTTTTCAATACAATAACTCGCAAACCATTATCCAAATCGCGCATAACATACGGCATGCTGAAAATTTTATCGCTGTTTTGCTGTGCTTGTTTGGTTGTTTTATTATTGTTAACTTTATGATTTGCAACATTATTTGCCGAACAACCAACAACTAAAGCCACACCTAAAACCAAACCCATACTTTTATATAATTTCATGAAATTTTCTCTTAACTAATTTTGTTTGCGATTTTATACCTTCTTGATAAACGAAACAATAGGTAAATAGTCACATATTATTTGAAAATCTTGAAATGCAACAAACAATCAGTTAACATCACGCCCCCAACACGGTGAGATGGCCGAGCGGCTTAAGGCGCACGCCTGGAAAGCGTGTAAACGGAAACGTTTCGAGGGTTCAAATCCCTCTCTCACCGCCATTTCTAGAGATACTCAAGCACGCCTGACTAATTTGTGTGGAACAAATTGATTAGCTTTAGCTGACCCGAAGGGCGCAGGACAGGACGTCCGAAGTAAAAGTGTGGAAACGGAAACGTTTCGAGTGTTCGAACAAATGTCAGGAACATTTTTTATCGCCACAGGCGTCGCGAAGCGATGAAAACAGGACGTTTTCAATACATCCCTCCCTCACCGCCATTAACCTAACCTAAAAATATTATTTAGGGTATGACTATCAAAGACTGGTACAAGTACCCTTGGCTTTTGTTTTAGTTTACGTTTGAATTAACCTGCCGTTTTACACAGAGCAAAGCGGCGTGTAAAACGGTCAGCGTTGAATGACTTGTTAGAGCATTTCATGTCAAACTTCCTCAATAAAGCGAATAGACGACTGCTTCAAAAATATTCGTTTTCCTGTACCTCTTTTTAGGATAAGCATTTCTTCCCAACCAGTAAATGAAAACTGCCCTTCTTCTGGTTCGGAAGTACCAACAACCTCAATACTTTCAAATATACGACCATCATTTAAGTGTACGTTATATTTTTTTCCTGTTTTTAAATTCTCGCTAACATACGGGACGGTACTTTCTCTGACTTTTCGTTTACGTCGTGCTTTTAATTTTGATGATATCCATGCATAAATTATAAATAGTAAAATTATCCCGATAATAAACGCCCAAATTTCTGGCACATCGCCTCCTTTTGTACAATTTGATTTTAATGACATTTTTTTATTGCTCTAACAATTATTAGGGTGCATTGTGTTGGAATAACGCTTTTTATTTAGTTTTTCCAACACAATGCACCCTAATAATTGTTAGAGCAATAAAAAAATGTCATTAAAATCAAATTGTACAAAAGGAGGAGATGTACTCTACTCCCCATTGTCCAGAC
>CAMZLQ010000056.1 GCA_947311585.1 uncultured Alcanivoracaceae bacterium
GAGAGATTGCTTTGACGCATTTATCCCTTAAATTGATGAAACAATTGGGAATTTGGCAAAAAATCCCTGAACAAAACATCTCATTTATCAAAAAAGCCGATGTTTTTGATGGAGATTCTGATTATTCACTTGAGTTTGACACATCTAAATCTGATATTGAAGAACTGGGTTATATGGTACCAAATTTCAGCATTCGCAAAGCCTGTTTTGATGCCATCCAAGGAAAATCAAACATCACTACATTTTATGGTAACAAAGTTGAATCTATTATTGCTGGAAACAAAAATAGCGTTGTTGTTTTAGAAAATGGAGAAAAATTTCGTGCCAATCTTGTTGTTGGTGCCGATTCTCGCTTTTCCATCACGCGAAGAATGATGGGAATATCAGCCGATATGCACGATTTTGGACGCAGCGCCCTTGTTTGTCGCATGAGTCATGAATTGTCGCATAATGATACTGCCAGTGAATGTTTCCACTACGAACGCACTTTAGCGGTTTTACCGTTAAAAAATAACATTTCATCCATAGTTATTACACTCAAATCACCCGATGCTGCTCACGTACTTGCCATGACTGATGAAGAATTTAACCAAGATGTTGCCGAGCGCTTTGGACACAAATTGGGCAAAATGAAATTACTCGACAAGCGCCACAATTATCCATTGGTTGCCACCTATGCCAATAAATTCTTTGCTAAACGTTTTGCATTGATTGGAGACGCTGCCGTTGGCATGCATCCTGTCACCGCTCACGGATTCAATTTAGGTTTGCGCTCAGCGGATACATTAAGCAAACTCATTATCAACGCTCATAACAATGGCGAAGATATTGCTTCCGAATTTTTATTGCGTCGCTATAACCGCAAACACCGCAATGTTTCACGCCCTTTGTACCTTGGCACGAATGGCATCGTCGGACTTTTCACCAACGATAAACCGTTAGCAAAAATAGTGAGAAAAGGTCTCTTGCGATTCGGCAACCGATTTCCACCAGTGAAAAAATTCATCACATACCAATTAACCGAAGAAAACAACTCCTCCTTACTTAGGAGATTACTTCCATAAAACACCTCAGCGGAGCCCTTTAAGGGTTCCTTTTGTGTCTTATTTCAAAAATTCTGCAATCTTTAGAAGCCTAATTAAACTCAAATTAACACCATAACTCTTCATTCGTTTCATCAGTAAATCGAGCCACAACAAACAACCAATCCGACAAGCGGTTAAGAAAAACCAATACCAAAGGATTAAACTCATGAATTTGAATGGCAGCTACCATTTCCCGTTCGGCACGGCGGCAAATACTGCGTGCCATGTGAATCCGTGCTGTTAATTCGCTGCCTGTTGGCAAGATAAAGTTTTTTAGCGGTAGCAGCTGAGCATTATATTTTTCTATAAGGCTTTCAATTTCATTTATTTCTTGTTGCAAAATCAAAGTCGAACCTTCAAGACATAAATCTCCGCCAACGTTAAATAAATTATGCTGCAATTGATTTAATTCTTGATCCAATTCTTTATTAGGACACACAACTCTTGCCATGCCAATGGCGCTATTAAACTCATCAACTGCCCCAATTGCGGCGATAATTTCATCGGCTTTTGATACTCTTTTATTGCCCGCCAACCCTGTTGTGCCGTCATCTCCTGTTTTAGTCATTATTGCACTTAATCTATTACCCATAATTTATCCTTTTTTGTTTGTTTATCGCATTGACTTTTAGTATAGTTCACGCAATTTCCTAATAGCAAGGCAGAGCAATGAAAAAAACTCATTTACACCAAGCGCATCTTGATGCAGGCGCGAAGATGGTTGATTTTGGCGGTTGGGATATGCCAATTAATTACGGTTCTCAAATCGAAGAACACCATGCCGTCCGCCAAGACAAAGGCATGTTTGATGTTTCACACATGACTATTGTTGATTTAGTCGGGCCTGAGTCTGAAAAATTTCTTTTAAAAATTCTTGCTAATGATGTTCGTAAATTAGGTGATGGCAAAGCACTGTACAGCACAATGTTAAATGAATCAGGCGGGATTATAGATGATTTAATCACTTACAAACGCGCGGCTAACAATTACCGAATTGTTGTTAATGCAGGCACACGAGAAAAAGACCTAGCTTGGTTTGAAAAACAAATTAAAGCCTTTGATGCAAGCATTACCGAACGTCCAAAAGTGGCTATGCTTGCCGTTCAAGGCCCTCATGCAGTTGAGGCTTGTCTTGAGGTTTTACCTTCGGATATTTCTAAAAAACTGGCTTCTTTAAAAAAATTCTCCTGCCTTGATGAAACCGATTATTTTATCGGTCGTACGGGTTATACAGGTGAGGATGGTGTTGAAATTTTGGTTCCGCAAGAAAAAGTTATTGAGTTATGGAATAAATTATTGCAAGCAGATGTTAAACCCTGTGGTCTAGGTGCGCGTGATACCTTACGTTTAGAAGCTGGTATGCATTTGTACGGACAAGACATGAACGAGGAAATTACACCTCTAGAATGCGGTCTTGGTTGGACTGTTCGAAAAGAGGATTTTAATTTTATTGGAGCCGATGCTTTGACAACTTTAAGAACTCAAGGTATCACAAAGAAGATGATTGGTGTAGTTTTAGCAGAACGTGGAATTTTACGCCATAATCAAGAGTTGGTTGATGAAAATGGTTTAACTGGTATAATCACCAGTGGTTCGTTTTCTCCATCTGCTAAGGTTGCTATCGGCATGGCGATTGTTGACAAAAACATGGGTGAAAATGTCAAAGTTAAGATTCGTAAAAAAGAGTTAAATGTTAAGTGTATAAAATTACCGTTTGTACGCAATGGTAAAGTATTAATTTAAAAAATAAAAAAGAGAACTATTATGAGTTATGTACCTGATAATTTTAAATACGTAGAATCCCATGAGTGGATTGAAGTCTTAGATAATGGCAATGTCCGCATTGGTATTACCGAGCATGCCCAAAATGCTTTGGGTGATATAGTTTTTGTTGAATTGCCTGAAGAAGATTCTTATGCCATAGGCGATGAATGCGGTGTGGTTGAATCCGTTAAAACAGCATCAGACATTTATGCGCCATTAACAGGCACAGTTGTTGCCGTAAATGACGCATTGGAAGATGCTCCCGAACTCATTAATGAAAATCCCTATGATGATGGTTGGATTTTTGAAATGTCAATTGATGATGCCAACGAATTAAAAGATTTAATGACCGCAGAAGAATACCGCAATTCTATTGAAGACGAAGAGTAAAATTTTACTGACTCAATCCGAGCTAGAATTGCTTTTATTATTTTTGCTTGCATAGCGATAACCTGTATTAAAAATTTTAATTAGAGAAAACCATGCCATTTATTCCACATACCAGTGATGACATAAAAACCATGCTTGATGCCATTGGCGTTGAAAAAATTGCCGATTTATTTGATGAAATTCCAAAAGAATTACTTATTGATGGCTTAACGCACGTCCCTTCGCAAATGAA
>CAMZLQ010000057.1 GCA_947311585.1 uncultured Alcanivoracaceae bacterium
ATAAAACCCTGAACCATGCGCGGTTGCCATTGTTTTTCATCCAATTCCAAATCCGAAATAACCCGACGAATCAAGCGGTATTGGTCTTCGGAATCCAGTATCTGAAAGTTTTTCGGCAAACCTGCTTCCTTATGATGCATAGTCAACAAACGCAAAGCAATCGAATGAAATGTGCCAATCCACATGCCACGCGCAGGTGTTTCCAGCAACTCTGCCACCCGATTACGCATTTCGGCTGCTGCCTTATTGGTAAAAGTCACCGCCAAAATGGCATAAGGCGAAACCCCTTCGGCAGCCAACAACCACGCAATGCGGTAAACCAGCACCCGCGTCTTGCCACTGCCAGCACCAGCCAACACCAAAGAATGTTGTGCATCGGTTGTCACCGCCGCAGTTTGCGCTTCGTTTAGATTGATTAAAAGTTTGTGTGTGCTTAGCATTGGGTGTTTTTATTAAAAGCGCCTCGTTGTTTTCAAATATTTAGTTAAAAAAGTATAACCAATTTTAAATAGGACAAAAATCAATTGTTTTGAAGGTGACTGTCAAAATTAGACTATATCTTCTTCATAAGCTATACACTTCTCAACTAAATTCTTAGATTCTAATTGATTATAAAAACTACATTCTTCAAGTAAAGACAATATTCTCTTTCTTTCAAATAACAAAATTGGTTCTCCAAACTCATGGTGTTCATAGAACGTGGAATTGTTGTAATTTATTAAAGAATAGGGCAAAAATATAGAGTGTTGGAAATCGGCTAAATACGACTTTAATAGCCGATTGTATCTTTTTGTTTCAGATAATTTTTTATTCCAGTCTTTTCCACATGCACATTGAACAAATATAGCTAATTGATTACCAATCTCATCTTCAAACGGAAGCCATCCAACAATATCCAAACCTAAATCCTTAGTTCCTTTATTTGCAATAGTTTCAAGGAATGAATCTTGAGAATCAATACACATTAAATTCGCAAGTTGTTTAATTTTATCTTTTGTATAACCTTTAAATTCTGTGTTTTGACCGAAAGATTTAATAATTGCAAATGGTGGCAAGTATTTTTTCAAAGCTTTTTCTGAAATAATCTCAAACTCTGATGTTAAAAAAGATTCAAAGGATTTCGGGAAAAGATAAAGATTAGATGATAAAAGTAATTGAAGATATAATTTTTGTTTAATTAATAATTGTTCATTTAATACAAGTTTTTCATGATTATAGATAAAAGGGTAATCATTGTTGAAAGATAAGCTTCTTTGGTTAAGGAGTAAAAAAATGTGTCCAACAAATGCTTCATTCTTATCATTTTTTTCTGCTTGAAATCCTTGTTGATATTCTTGCTCAAAAATGCCTTCGTCCTTTAGTCTGTCTAACACTTCTGATTTAGTTATAATGTTTCTATTATTAAAAAGAGCCATTAATTCTACATAATCTGCGTACATATAGATTTTTGTATCAATGGGTACTTTGTTTGAAAATTTTAAAGTAAAGTTATTAAAAAAACAGTCTAAATCAGTCATTTTCTCTCATTGCCTGTGCTGCTAATTTGATTTTATCGGATAGAAGCTTAATTTGTCTTAAGTCATCCTCAAAATTAAGATAGTATTCTTTAACCTTCAATACCATGGAGTCTGCTTTTTCTAAGCTTGTAATCGCACTAGAAATAAAACCATGAAAAACTTGGTCGAGTTCACCTGTTAATTCAATAGCCTTTTTTAATGACAATCCTTCTTCATCAAAAGCAATACGAGCCTGTTTATTTTCTTTTTTCAATAATAAGTTGAGATTGTTTAAATCTGAACTGTTGCCAATTATTCTTGTTTTGCCTTGGTTGTTTTTTTCAAATAACCAAATTGTCCATTTCTTTAAGTTTTCATTCTTGATGTTATCAGTAGGTTCATTTTTGTCAAAATCAATACCGAGAAAAACTTTAATATTGTGTCGTCTTAAACTATCAACAATGTAATTGAAATAAAACGTAGTATCATCTAACCCTTGTATTTTATAAAATGCATTATCCTCTATTACTTGAAAAATTTGGTAGCCTACCAACAACCTTTGCACATAGTCCTTTCGACTACCAATCATTTTAGCAATTTCTATTGATGCTTGATTGATTATTTTTTCACCAAATAAAGTTGTTTTTAAACTAAAACAGTATTCAGCTTTTTCTAACAAGTTCCATTCTTTGATTCCAGTTATATGTCTAAAACCTAAATATTTATGAATTTCAGACTCTGTTTGGAACTTTAAACATGGAATATTTTTAGGACGCTCAGATGTTCCTTCAATAACTTTTCTTACTTTACTTTTTTGGACTGTTGCTAATCTAGGATTATTTAATAATTTGACAGCCGTTAACCTTCTATTTCCTTCAATTACTCTAAATTTTTTATCCTTATCTTCAACAACCAACAATTGTTCGCCAGGAAAATATCCATTTTCACCAATTGCAAGCATCAGCTCTATTAGTGAAGCATCCAATAGCATGTATTCAATTAGCTGTCTTTCAGTAGGTTCGCTCATGCGAATTGATTTAGGTAGTCTGGGATTTGAAACATCAAGCTTTAACTGTTCAAAGCTTATTTCCAATGGTTCTGGTGATTTATTATTCATATTGATTTTGATAAAATTGTCTTAATTCAAATAATTCGGCCTTGGTGTATTCTTTTATATTACTTATTCCCTGACCCTTTTGGATTTTTTCTAGGCTTCTGGCTGCTTTTATGCCTTCTGTTTTACTATACCCGAGAAATTTGTTAATTAAATTTGTATTGGTTTTGTCTTTTGTATCAAGCAAGAAGGACATTTCACACATGCTAGAAAAATCAAAATTGGGTTGATTGAATTCTTCTATGCCTTGTGATAATAGCACAACTGACACACCTTTGGAGCGTATTTCTCGCAATATTTTTTCGATAATATCTTGGTATTTCTTTTCTTTGAAAATCACATGAGCCTCATCAATAAGTAAAATGTAACGCATACCCTTGAAATTACCATTAGTTGCAGAGTTTTCCATATTCATAAAGGTGTTGTAAATGTAGTTTATAATTAAAAACAACGATGTGAATCTAACTGAGTTAGATAAGTCACCTGATAAGGAAAGATAGGTGTTTTGATTTAAAAATAAATGTGATTCTTTATCTTCTTCAAAGATGTTATAGCGACTTAATTCATCAATAATTTCTGTTAAAGTATCTCGTTTTTCTCCAACGAGATTAAGCAAAACTTCGTTTATTTCACTAAATGATGGATATTGACCTGCTTTTTTATCCAAAAATGCTTCCATTGTTGCGGTACGTAAAGTCCCTCTTTGTTTTATACCAATATTTGAATATTTGCAAATAATGTCAACAAATTTATCAATGCCCATTTGTTTGTTTGTTTCATTAATACCGTCAATAAATGACAACGGATTCACAGGGAAAGGAGTATTTGGTGCATCAATAAAATTTGCCTTTGTTTTGTCAAAGAAAGGTTGCATCTGTTTTAAATCATCTTCTTTCAGTCCTTTAAAGTCAAGATAAATAAAATTGACATGGTGGTTAGATTTATCACTTATTTGTTTTAATAATTCTAAGGCAAATTGTGTTTTACCCGTACCTGAACTTCCTGCGACAGCAATATGACTGTTGTTGTATAAGCTTGTATTATTAAATCCTAACACAATAGCTTCTTTAGTTTTTAAACTTTTACCAACAGTTATTTTGATAGGTTCTGAAAAGTAGGACTTTTCTATGTTTTGATTTTGATTTTTAACAGCTTCTAAATTGACAGTTATGCTTTGTAAGGAAGAAATTCCCTTGTCTAAATGACTGGTGAGAAAATCAAAAAAGGTATAATTGTTACTATTGGAAAATAAATTATCCATTTGCTCTAAGCCAAAATCAATATGCAGTTTAATGTATTTTGGTATATTTTCATCAGTTTTGTAAATGCCATAATGTTGACAGACAAGTGCGATGTAATAGTCTCTGTGCTTCTCATCAAATAAAACATGGTCTTTGTATTCTTTGCCTTTGGAGTCGTATTGATTAAATTCTGACTTGCTGAATTTTTTATTGAGCTGCAAGGAGTAAGCAAGAGCTATACGGGCAATAACGTTTTCTTTTGCACCTGTTGGTAACTTGCTTGTAAGACTGGATACTACAGATTGGTTGGCTTTAGATGTTTTTATATTAATTTGCATATAGTTGGTTGTATTTTTTTATTAAGTTCTTAGGCTTCACCTTGATAAATTCTGATGAGTCTGTGCTGGTATTATGAATTAAGAACGATTTGCTTATTTTGGGTTTCAACAACTGAAACTCATCTGATGTTAATTCTTTATGAATCAAAGGAAACAATACCACTTGTTTAGAAACTTTTGGGTAAAACTCTTTAATAACATTTTCGGCATGGTCTTTGTCAAATTTTTGCATGGGCGAATCGATAAACACCGGAAATTCAATATCAGATTCATCAACCAAGGCTTTTAATAAGGCAGAGGCATACATTTGCCTCTCGCCCATAGATAATGAACCTTTATCTATTTTTTCTTTTCTGCTGTTGTATAAATTGATATCAACATCATCTCCATGTCGGTTTATATCCACAACCACACGTTTAATAAAATCTTTTTTATGCAGAAGTGTGTTCAACTGATTGAGCATATTTTCTTCTAAAGATTTTTTCTTTTCATCTTTAAAGGATTTAATGAAATCTTTTAACTCAGCAACCAGTTCTTCTAGTATTTTGTCATTTTCACTGTACTGTCTTGAAGCATCTATTTTCTTTCTTAGCTCCTCTCGTCTTTGTTTTAATGTTGTTTTTTTATTTTTTAACACACCAATTGCTTCATTTTTTTCATCAATCTCACCTTCAATATTCATTATGCGTCTATCGAGCTTATCCTTCTTATTTCGAAGAGAAGAAATATATTCATCATCACTGTTTTTTTCGGCATTTCTGATTTTTCGACTAATTGAATCAATTTGATTTTTTGAATGTCTATAATCATTGTTGAGTTGATTGTATTTATCCTTAAATCTGAGCTTGATATTATTGATTAATTGATTAAATTCATTTGTTGTAGAGTCGGTGAAATCATGTAAACTTTGAAAGTTATCGGGTGTTTCTATTAAGCTGGAGAAAAAATGTTTTTTTATTAAAATTTGTATTTGACTTTCATAAAAATTTCGAATATCAAAGGAAATCACTGTTTCAATTTTCTTTTTTTCTTTTTCTAAATCATCTAAAATAAGATTGACTTTTTTATTTATATCATCTTGTTTAAATTGGTTTAGTCGAATTGCTTTTTCATCCTCTAATTGACTAGAGACTTCCATTAGTTTTTCACCAGCTAGTGCAAAAGGAATCAAATCAAATAAATCTTTTAGCTGTAACTGCAATGATTCGATCTTATTATTTAACCCTGCTTTTTCGTCTCTCAACTCATTTAACTGCTCAACAGTCATGGAGTTGCCTTCAAGAATCAACTTTTGTTGTAATTCTTGTGATTCACTGCGTACCTCCATTTTTTCATTTTTTAACTTTTGAATTTCTTCATTTATAATTTCAAGTTCTAATTCTGTGCCCTTAATATCTGCTTCAATTTGTATGAGTTCTTTCTTTTCTTTAGGCTTTGCTGATTTTTTTCGGTAACTATCTTGAAGTCCTTCATAGGTATCTCTTAAATCTTCATATTTTTTTATACCTAAAACTTCGGTATAGGCCTTACTTAACAATTTTCTTTGTTCGGGTGAATTGACTTCTGCAAGAGATACAATTTTTTCTGCGTCAAAAAAGAAAAACTTGGCAATTTCAATGGGCAAAATAAATTCTCTGATAAATATTTCTTCTCCATCTTGTTTACCATCGGTAGTTAAATCTTGTATCAATTCATTTTGAAATCCATCAACAAGCACTTCTACTTGGTCACTTGTGCTGGTAATTGTGTCATAACTACGGGTGATTTTAATTTCATTACACGTTATATCGGGAATATCTACATCCGTAAAGATTACAGAGACAGAAAAATTTGTCGCTCCTTCAACTTTTGCTAATCGGTTAAGGCTGTTCCCTATGTATTTCCCGTATCCGCCCTTATCTGCTATTTCTTTCAAGTATAGTTCATCCACTTTCTCCATTTGTTTGCCATATAAGCACCAAACAAGAGACATTAAAAATGTGGTTTTCCCAAAACCATTTTTACCGCTAATAACAATAATATTTTTATCATTATCAGGCGACAAGTTAATCTTATTTTTTCCTTTGTAGATGCGAAAGTTATCTAATACTATTTCTTTTATGAACATAATTATTTTATTCTTTTGCTATTGTTTTTAGCAAATTGTTCAACTAAATTTTCAATGTCACCTTTTAACCCTCTTTTTTTATTTAAAAGGGATTTGTTTTTACATAAAGTTAATGAATTTTGGATTAAATCAAAGTGTTTTGGGTTGTCTTTGCAAACCTCTTTGAGCAACTTTATTTCTTTTTCATGTTTATTATTATGGTCTGTCATATCAATCTCGATTTTATAGGCTAAGTGGTAAATTTTGGAAACTTTTTGATCAAACAATAAGTCGCGGTACCAATTTGTTTGAATGGCAACCAATTCTTGGTTGGTAATTAATTCTAAATTTGGCTTGTCTATTTGTACTTGTTTCTGAACTTCTAATAATTTTTTTAGTAGCGATGCACGATATTCGGGAGTGTATGGACCAAAACCTCTAACCGCTTCTTGACCATTTCTACGAGTAGTCATACGGTTTTGGGGAATATTTCTCTCTTCAACTATTTGATTACGCAATTTTAACAGAGGTGCGAGCCATTTTATCCCACTATCAATTAAAGCAGTCATTGATTTATCTTTTTTAACTACTGTACACGTCCAGCAACCAAAACGACTTTGACCGCAGGATTTGTGTTTGTCAGAAGTAACTACTGTCGGGCATTCATAGTCATCAGCACTGGCATCAGCATAGAGTTTAAATAATTCTCCATTGTCAGCACCCCAAGGCGATTCCATAGTATTGATAATATACCAAATTTCCTCCAATTCTAAATTTCTAACAGGTGCATACATATAGGTATTGGCTTGATTGGGGTGTTTACTCAGTCTTTTGCCTCTAATTTCGTGTTTTTTCATTGATTTAGAACGCTGAACGCTCTCACTTTTACGTGTACCAATCAGGATTATTGCCTCTCCATGTTTGCAAACTTGCTCAATTATAAATCGAGATGTAGGTTTGATTTTTAGCCGTGTTGTGCACCATCTAAATGCGTTGTTTGGTGCTGGATAACCTTTGCCAATCATATTTACCCAAAAAGAATCCTCCAATCTAGGGATGGTTTTAATCACTCGAATTGGCAGGTCTTGGTCACGTGCAGCAATTTCAATTTTATCTAAAACTCTATACACATATTCTGTGACTACTGGATTTTCTACCATTGTATCGTTACAAACAACAAATATTTCTCTCGTGAGTTTGTTGCCGTTTTTAATTTGTTCAAGTGCTTTCCACACCAGTTGCAACATTACAGTTGAGTCTTTTCCACCACTAAAACCAATAATCCACGGTCTTTTAGTTAAATCAGCATATAAATATTGGTCAATAATTTCATTAATTACATTTTGAATGAATTTAGGGAGGCTTTTATTTTTAGCTTGTTTAATTTTAGTTTCACCTGATTTAATTAGATAGTTAATATGATTGATTTTTAACGGTGAAATATACATGTCCTTTATCTATTGAGGGTTTGATGATTTATTGCATTGTATCATAACAAGTTACTACTCATAATCAATAATTTCAGTTATTTTTTTAGCTTCTGCTTGTATAGTGCTGAAATGTTTTGAAACTGTACAGTTAAGTCCTTTTTGCAATAGCATTTCAGTATTACATTATGATTGACTAGGTTTAATGGTAAACTATCCACTTTCGTAATTAATGTTTTATTATGTATGCCATTATTGTAGCTGCTGGCAGTGGGCAGCGATTTGCATCGGACACGCCGAAACAGTTTTTAGAAATTGCAGGGAAATTGGCAATTCAGCACAGTATTGATGCTTTTGATGCTTTAGATAGTATTGAGGGTATTGTCTTGGTTATGCCAAAAAACCAAGAGTTGTGGCACGATATTGAGCTAAAAGCGACTAAACCTTTAATGTACACCACAGGTGGCTCAAGCCGTCGGCAATCGGTTCTGTATGGTTTGAAAATTATTGAACCGATGATTGATGACACCACATGGATTCTTGTGCATGATGCGGCACGAGTCTGTATCACAAGTTATGACATTTCTAAGTTAATTAACCAGTGCAATACCCAAAATCAAGGTGGGTTATTGGTTAAAGCCATTAATGATACGATTAAATATTCTGATGATGGAAAGCACAGCAAAAAAACCATTTCGCGCGATAAATTACGCGCTGCTTTAACACCGCAAATGTTTCCCTTTAGGCAATTGGTTGATGTGTTGGAAAATGCCGATGCCAAGACCACAACCGATGAAGCCTCTGCTTTTGAACAAGCTGGTATTATGCCTTTAATGGTTAAAGGACGCAGTGATAACATTAAAATCACGCACGTTGAGGACTTTTTATTGGCAGAATTTATTCTCAAGAGGCATAAACTATGACCATTCGAATAGGCACGGGCTTTGATGTGCATGCTTTTTGTGCAGGTGATTTTATCACCCTTGGTGGCATTCAAATTCCATTTACTCAAGCCTTTGCTGCACACTCCGATGGTGATGTGCTGATACATGCACTGGTTGATGCCTTACTTGGGGCTTTGGCTTTGGGTGATATTGGTCAGCATTTCCCACCTAATGACAACAGGTGGAAAAATTGCGATAGTTCGGTATTTTTAAAACACGCTATGGATTTAATTACCGAACAAGGCTATCGTGTTAATAATATTGATTGCACAATAATTTGTGAACAACCCAAAATGCAGCCGCATATTGTGGCAATGCGTGAAAAATTAGCCGCAGTCATGAACCTCAAAACGAATCAAATTAGCATTAAAGCCACAACCACCGAAAAACTTGGATTTTGTGGGCGTGGCGAAGGTGTTGCCGTGCAGTGTTCATGTCTTTTATCAACCAATTAAAAAACGACGTATGAAATTATTAATTATTTTACTCTTATCTCACTCTGTTTTTGCAGAGGACTATTTTCTCAACCTTAAAGGCATACCGACCCAAGGTGGACTCATTATTGCACAAACAGCACCATCGGCTCTTGTTACCGTTAATGGCAAAAAAACCTTAACCAACAAAGACGGTTATTTTATGTTTGGTTTTGGTCGATTTGATGACAAACCCGTAAATCTGGCAATAACCATTGACAACATCACTTATAAATCCAGCATTTCGCCAACATTACGTAAATTCCCAACCGAAGTAATTAATGGTTTACCTAAAAATAAGGTCAACCCGCCAGCGAAAGTATACGCTCAAATTAAGGCAGACAATATTTTGGTCGCAAAAGCACGTTCTTATGTGGATAAACGCGATGATTTTTTGCAAAAATTTATTTGGCCAGCAGATGGAAGAGTCAGTGGTGTTTATGGTTCTCGCCGTATTTTAAATGGGCAAGCCAAACGCCCTCATTATGGAATGGATATTGCTAATAAGGTAGGGACAAAAGTTGTTGCGCCAATCGCGGGTACCGTAAGACTTGCCCAAACGGGCATGTATTATACTGGTGGCACCATAATTATTGACCATGGTTATGGGTTGACAACAACATTTATGCATTTATCACAGGTCAACGTAGAAGTGGGAACACACGTGTCTCAAGGTGAAAAAATAGGAGAAATCGGCATGACAGGACGAGCCACGGGTCCGCATCTGGATTGGCGCATTAATCTGGGTAAAACCCGATTAGACCCGCAGCTTGTGATTCCACCAAAATAAGAATTTATTTGTCTTTTGCCTTTGATTCGTCTTCTTTTGGGACGATTTCTCCAGAGCTAACATAACCAAAGTCATAATCGTCTACATAAGATTTCATTTGATTATAAATACCATTACCATGAGGTGTGTCAAATGAAATCGGTGCAAAAGCTAAGCTGCCAGTTCGGCTTCCTGTCATTTTCATTTTTTGTTTTCTTACCCAGCGATCTCTTCGGGTCAATGCCGCGATTTCACCATAATTGTTATTAATTTCTTCATAAACTTTTTGGGCTTGTTTTTTTTGAATGGAAGTTAATAAATTATACACTTGATCGCGTAATTGTTTGTTTTTCGGCGTGTTATCATGGGCCGCTAATTTTAACCACGCATACCCAGTTACATAATTTTTGTTAGTGCCTAATCCATTCACATGCATTAAACCTACATACCGTTGTGCCATCGCATTACCTAAGGCTGAAGATTTTTTGAAATAGCTTAAAGCGGTTTGATGACCTCCTGCTCGGTATGACTTTATTGCTTGACTTAATAAGTATTTATCGGGTTGAATTAGGTTTTGTTGATTATCTAAATGCATGCCCATGTGAATAACCGTGTTGGGGTTTGCTTGACTTGAGTTTACGGATAAAGCAACTATTAACACTATTATTTTTATCATTTGAGTCTCCTAAAATTAACAAGTAATTAAACCAGTTATAGTCTGTAAAAGTATAACTGGTTACACATTTTAACATTTTTCTGCAAATGACAGGTTTTTCAAATACCTATTCACTGCTATAATACTTTTTTTTATTATTCAATGAGTCTCTATGACGTCTACTATTACAGAACAAGTTAACGCTAATTCAACTCCAATTATTGCTATTTTATCCGACTCTTTTGATGCTTGGTTGGTAAAACAGACCCAAGACATTAAAAATCTTGTTGATGTATTTGGCTTTACTAACAAAATTGGCAGTCATTTATGTGTTTTAGATCCGCACAGAAACCTTGAACACGTTTTTTGTGTTATTGGCACTGCTAAGAATCCTCATGATTTTAGTCGATTACCTAAAGAATTGCCCTTGGGTTACTATTTAATTGATTCTGATGATAATGATTTGGTAAGTGCAGCCATTGTCGGCTGGGGACTTGGTTCATATGCTTTTGATCGATACAAAAAACAAAAACCTTGTGCAATATTAACAGTCAACAACTTAGTCAATCACCAAAGGGCTATGGAAACGGTGAGTGCAACAAACTTGGTTAGAGATTTAATCAACACACCTGCAGATGACATGGGACCAACAGAGCTTGCCATTGCCTCTGCCAGTATTGCCGAACAAAACAATGCCAGTTACCAAGAAATTGTTGGTGAAGACTTATTGCAACAAAATTTTCCTGCCATTCACTTGGTTGGGCGCGCCTCATTTAAAGCACCGCGCTTAATTGAGCTCAATTGGGGGAAAGCAACCGACCCTTTGATTTGTCTTGTTGGCAAAGGCGTTTGCTTTGATACAGGTGGTAATAATGTCAAACCAGCCAACTCGATGCGTAACATGAAAAAAGACATGGGTGGTGCGGCTCATGTATTGGGATTAGCGCAAATGATTATGCGTTTGAACTTGCCAGTGCGTTTAAAAGTACTTATATCTGCGGTTGAAAATGCTATCGCTGGTAATGCACACAGGCAAGGAGACATTGTTACAACGCGTAAAGGTTTAACGGTTGAAATTGGTCACACGGATGCAGAAGGCCGTATGGTTTTATCCGATGCCTTAACTTATGCATCTGAGTTTAATCCTGAGCTTATTGTGGATTTTGCCACACTAACTGGTGCAGCACGAGTGGCCTTAGGTGCGGATTTGCCACCAGTGTTCAGCAATGAAAATGATTTTAATACCGAAATAATGGCATGCAGCAATGAGGTTTTTGATCCACTTTGGTCTATGCCACTGTACCAACCCTACAAAAAACAAATTGTGCCTGATATTGCTGATTTACGCAATACAGGTTCTGTGCCAATGGGGGGATGCATTACCGCTGCATTATTTTTGCAAGAATTTGTTGGTGAGAATATTCCGTGGGTACACATTGATACCTTTGGTTGGTCAAATGGTCGAGCAGGTCACCCAAAAGGTGGCGATGCACTCGGCATGAGTGCCATGTTTAATTGGATAAGTAAGCGATTTGGAGCATAAAGTAATGAGTGAAGATTTTGAAATAAAAAAACTGCATTTTGGAAAAGGCGAACACCCTGCGCAAATTTTGGGGCATTTTGCCAACCGACATGGATTAATAACTGGCGCAACAGGAACAGGGAAAACCGTCACCGTTCAAGTGCTGGCTGAAAACTTTTCCTTACTTGGGGTACCGGTATTTGTTACCGATGTTAAAGGCGATGTTTCAGGGCTGTCTCAAGCAGGTAAAGCCAAGGATAAATTGATTGCTCGTGCTGAAAAATTGGATGTTAAAGATTATAAATTTGAAGGTTCTCCGACTGTTTTTTGGGACATTTATCGCAAATATGGGCATCCTGTTCGCACAACCATTGCTGAACTTGGTCCGATGTTATTGGGTCGTTTTTTGGAATTATCCGATGTGCAAGAAGGGGTGTTAAATGTTGGCTTTAAATTAGCCGGAGAAGAAAAGCTGGCTTTGCTTGATTTAGAAGACTTGCAGCAGTTGTTGACTTACATGAGCGATAATCACAAGGATATTTCAGCCAAGTATGGACGAGTCACCAGCGCATCCATTGGTGCTATCCAACGCCGTTTACTTAAATTAGAACAACAAGGGGTGGAAAATTTATTAGGAGAACCAGCCTTAGAATTGTCTGATTTAATGAAACAAGATTTATCAGGGCGTGGAATCATCAACATTATGGATTCACGCGATTTAATCCAGAACCCACAAATGTACGCCACTTTTATGTTGTGGCTTATGACAGAATTATTTGAGTCTTTGCCTGAAGTGGGTGACCAACAACTGCCAAAATTAATTTTATTCTTTGACGAAGCCCATTTGATTTTTGATGAAGCACCGCGAGAATTGTTGCGAAAAGTTGAACAAGTCGCACGCTTGGTGCGTTCAAAAGGAGTGGGGATATATTTTTGCACCCAATCACCAGGCGATATTCCTGAGTCAATCTTGGGACAGCTTGCTAATAAAGTCCAACACGCTTTGCGTTCTTATACACCCAAAGATAAAAAAATCATCAAAGCCGCGGCAGAAAGTTTTCGACCCAATCCTAAGTTTAAAACCGAAGATGTTATTACCCAATTAGGTGTTGGCGAGGCTTTAGTTTCGACACTCAATGAAGAGGGTGCTCCAAGTATTGTAGACAAAGTTAAAATCGCTCCTCCGCGTTGCCGCATGGGCCCTGCTACTGATAGCGAGCGCAAAAAGGTAATGTCTCGCTCACCTATTGGCAGTAAATACGATAAAGATTTGGATAAGGAATCAGCTGCCGAAAAATTACAAGCCAGACAAGAACAAATTAACAAACAAAAAGAGCAAGCCGAACGTACGCTAGAAAGAGAAAAAGCCAACAAAAAAAGAACATCAGGCAGAAGAAAGCAAACTGTTTGGGAAGCTGCGGGTAAGACGGTAGCAAGAAAATTTGGAACTAAAATTGTTAATGCTATTTGGAAAAGTCTTTTTGGTGGCAGAAGGTAAAGAAATGTTACATTGACACTAAAGCTAAAATCATCTTGTTTTTTTATGCTATTATTCGTTTTTATAATAATAATATATGGTAACAAACTAATGGCAAAAGGCACTTCTCTTCAAGACCCGTTTTTAAATGCTCTTAGAAAAGACAGAATCCCTGTTTCAATTTTTTTAATCAACGGCATAAAATTACAAGGCACAATAGAATCATTTGATCAGTTTGTCATTGTTCTAAATAACAACATCAATCAAATGGTATATAAACACGCAGTATCTACGATTGTTCCTTCGAAGCATGTCAATACTCAAGAGTTTGAAAAGAACGATTAATCTAAAATTAAAGTTGTAATGCTAAAGCCATGTTTTATAATATGGCTTTACATAAACAAAACTACATTTGCTAGATCAAGAACGCAGTAAAAAAGGAAACCAAGCCATCCTTGTTTGCCCTATCGCTGGTAGTGGGCATAAAGAAAAGATCTCCGAATTTTCAGAACTCGCTTTATCGGCTGGTGCAAACATACTCGAAGTAATCACAACGGCACGAAAGTTTCCTGAACCTAAGTTTTATATTGGCTCTGGTAATGCGGATATGATTGCCCAAAAAGTGGAGCAATTAGAAGCTGACTTGGTTTTAGTGGATGTTATCTTATCACCCGTTCAACAAAGAAACCTTGAGAAACTCTGCCAAGCACAAGTGCTGGATAGAACGTCTCTGATTTTAGACATATTTTCCCAACGCGCCCGCTCGTATGAAGGCATGCTGCAAGTTGAATTGGCACAACTTAAATATTTGTCGACTCGATTGGTTCGTGGTTGGACTCATTTGGAGCGGCAAAAAGGCGGTATCGGAATGCGAGGACCAGGTGAAACACAACTCGAAACCGATAGAAGGTTGGTGGCAATTCGCGTAAAAAAACTCAACAAACGCCTTGATAAGGTCATAAAACAGCGTGAACAAGGCCGAAATTCCCGCAAACAAAATGGCACCAAGATGATTGCTTTTGTCGGTTATACCAATGCAGGCAAATCTACTTTATTTAATCGCCTAACCGACGCTAAGGTTTACGCAGCCGACCAACTCTTTGCTACATTGGATCCAACGGTTAGAAAACTTCCCAATATTGCAGGCAATGAAGTGGTGGCAAGTGATACGGTAGGATTTGTTCGAGATTTACCGCATGATTTGGTGGCAGCATTCCAAGCAACGTTAAAAGAGGCCATTGAGGCTGATTTGCTTATTCATGTCATCGATTGCAATAATCCTGAACAAGACGAACACATTAATGAAGTCAATTCTGTACTAAAACAAATTAAAGCTGATAAAATACCCGTCATTGAAGTTTATAATAAAATTGATTTAGCGCACGTTTCGGCAAAAACAAAGTGCGATGAAAAGTCTCTTATGTCACAATGTTGGCTTTCTGCGGTTACGGGTGAAGGCATAGAAAACCTCATCAAAGGCATTGAAGAACGCTTCAATCGTACCCATGTTACAAAAAATATTGTTTTGCCAGCGCACTTAGGAAAACTTCGTGCTTTGTTTTACCACTACGACGGTATTCGCGAAGAACAATTTAACCAAGACAATAGCTGGTCTTTAACTATTGAGTTGCCTCCTGAAACATGGAATAGCTTGGCAGCTCGAAATGATGAATGTGGTGAATTTATCCACGCACTACTTTAAACTGGAGTAATTTATGGCCTGGAACAAACCTGGCGGAAATGATAATGAATCAAACAATAATGATTCAGATGAAAACAAAAAACCGAACAATCCTTGGGGTTCTGGTGGCAATCAACCACCTGATTTAGAAAAACTCATCACGGACTTCTTTAAAAACATTAAGAAATCATTAGGCATGGGAGGCAATGCACCGGCACAGAAACAACCTGAGTCCAACGTTCTGCTTCCTGTTTTATTGCTTGCACTTGCGGTAGTTGTTTATGCCTTGTTTACTTCTGCCCACAAAATCGAGCAAGCCGAACGGGGAGTGGTACTCACATTTGGAAAATACACCAGCACCATGGAACCAGGTCTTAGATTTACTTGGCCAAAACCCATTTCTGAGGTCTATAAAGTTAATGTTGAAAACCTCTTTTCAACCGATGAATCTGGCGAAATGTTGACCGAAGACAAAAACCTCGTTTATTTGGAATTTTCAATTCAATACCGCATCAAAAGAGAGGAAGTTAAGAACTACCTCTTTATGTTAGAAGATCCGCACGCAACGGTTATGCATGCTGCCGAAAGTGCGGTAAGACAAGTGGTTGGTACTAACACTATGGATCATTTACTTAACGAATCACGTGAAATTGCCAGTCGCGATATTGTTGATGTCCTGCAAAAAATGATGGACTCTTATAAATCCGGCATACAAATCACCAACTTCAACTTCAAAGAAGTTCACCCACCCTCAAAAGTAAAAGATGCCTTCGATGATGTGGTCAAGGCACGCGAGGATGCAAAAACATATATCAATGAAGCCAATAAATACAAGCGTCAACGAGTTCCATTAGCCGAGGGTAACGTGTTAAAAATAAGACAAGATGCCGAAGCCTATAAAGAAGCCACTATCGCTAAGGCAGAAGGTGAGGTGCAAAAATTCAATTTGATTAGGCAACAATACGAACTGGCACCTGATGTAACCAAAGAACGTTTGTATTTAGAAACAATGGAGAAAGTTTTGGCAAACACTTCGAAAGTCCTTATTGATTCTGAAAACAGCAATAATATGATGTATTTACCCTTGGATCAAATGATGAAGAAAAAGCAAGAGCCTGTTTATATGGGCACAACAACAATTACAGCACCACCACAAAATACGACATCATACCAACGTAATGACCGCACATCCACTCCGCGCGTTGGCAGAGGAGGGCAATAATCATGAATAATAAATTACCCTTGCTACTTATTTTATTGGTCTTAACACTTATTGGATTTAAAGTTTTTACCTTTACCGTTAATGAAAAGGAACTGGCAATAAAACTCAAAATTGGTAAAGTGGTTAAGTCCGATTACACACCAGGGCTTCATTTGATGGTTCCGGGTTTGAATATCATCAAAAAATTTGATTCACGCATTCAAACCATGGATAACAGACCAGCTCCAGTAATGAATACAGATAAAGAGTACTTGGATGTGGATTATTTTGTGAAATGGCGCATCAAAGATGTGGTCACATACTACACCACATTTAATGGCAGTAAAGCTTCGGCTGAAAGTCGTTTAAGTGACGTTATAAAAAATGCTTTGTCAGAAGAATTTTCACACAGAACATTGCAACAAGTGATATCGACACAGCGCACTGAAATCATGCAAACCCTGAAAGAAAAAGCCACACCAATAGCCGAAAATTTTGGC
>CAMZLQ010000058.1 GCA_947311585.1 uncultured Alcanivoracaceae bacterium
CCTGATTTTGATTTACCTGATCAACACGGTGTCTTTCACACACTTAAAGAGTATAAAGGTAAATGGTTGGTTTTATATTTTTACCCAAAGGATGACACGCCTGGATGCACAACCGAAGCAAAAAACTTCACCACAAGTTATAAAGCCATCGAAAAATTAGGGGCAGTTGTAGTGGGTGCTTCATTAGATGACATAGAATCGCACAAGGAGTTTGCAGAAAAATACAATATACCTTACACCTTACTAGCCGATAAGGATGAAATAATGGCGAATGATTATAAAGTTGTAAAGAAAATACCACTGATGCATTATGCCAAAAGACAAACCTTTATCATTAATCCTGAAGGTATTATTGTCAAATTTTATGAAGATGTAACTGCCAGTTCTCACAGCAGTCAAGTCATTGAAGACTTAAAGAAGTTGCAAGCAGAGGCTAACAAAAATCAATAAACCATTGTTCCAGTGCTAGCCAAGCATCTCCCGATGCTTGGCCTTTAATGATTAAATCCAAATCAGCTAATTTTGCTAGCAATTGCTCAAGTTCAGCCGTTGTTAAACGATTTAAACACGATTGTATTGCTGCTTGCTGGTTTTGCCATATTCCATGTTTGCGGTAATCTCCTGGACCAATTCGCTGACCATTTCTTCTTAAACTGGCAAGACTTAAAAGTGTACGAGTTTGCCTCTCAATTGCCCAATGAATAACCACCAAAGCAGTATTATTTTGCTTCAATGCCCTAATCATTTTAATGCAGCGAGCTAAATTATTCTCAAGCATGGCATCGGTTAAACGAAAGACATCAAATCGTGCATTGTCCGCTACCAAACCTGCTATTTCACTTGCAGAAATCATTTTATCGGCAAAACGCATTTTGAGCTTTTCCAATTCTTGTGCAGCTGCCAGTAAATTACCTTCTAAACGAACAGTTAAAATTGTTATGGCTTGGTTTTCGACATTCAAGCCAATCTGTCGGCAACGATTTTGCAGCCAAGTACCAAATTCCTGTGGCTTTGGCATATAAACGCGCATAAAAGTACCATTTTTCTCAATTGTCTTTACCCATTTCGTTTTATCGTTGGCAGCCGTCCACTCTTGGCATTGAATTAATAAAATAATATCACTTGGAATATTTTCGACAAATTTTACCAGTGCTTTAGAACCTGATGTTCCTGGCTTTCCTGTTGGCAAATGCAACTCCAGTATCTTTTTTTCAGCGAACAAAGACATGGTTCCCATGCTTGAATATAAAGACTCCCACTTAAAGGATTTATCCACATGCAAAACTTCGCTTTCTGTGAAACCTTGGGATTTGGCTTTATTGCGAATCGCATCAACGGATTCCATTAATTGCAATGGCTCATCCCCAACAATTAAATAACATGAGGACAAACCTTGATTTAATGAATTAGTGAGTTGATTTGTGTAAATTTTCACTTATTTTACGGTCGCTGAAAGTTGGCGAATTATCGCTCGAGCCATGTCTTGCGCCAATCTATTTCTAAGTGTGCGTTCTTCTGATTGACCACCCGCAATTTCTTGCACATCAAATGAATAGTCTCGCTCAAGGTGAACATTTTGAGGTTTTGTATCACCGATTGTGTATTGCACATCGTATTCCAGCCGATATTCTTGCACTTGATTATTGACACCCACCGATTGTACGATTTTTACCAAGCGATCCTTTTTAATCACTAATTTTACATCAGAATCTTCAGTAACTTTCACTCCTGAGGCTAGCAATTCTCTTAATAACGGACGTTTTAACAAAGAACGGGATTCAATGGTTAAATCAACACTTTGGTATTGCTCTCCTAAATTTGTATTTCGCAGATGATAACCACAGCTTGAAAACAAAATAATCAACAACGTTACTTTAATCAAATTCACCTAAGCCACCACTATGTTGACTAATCTTCCGGGTACAACAATAACCTTTCGAACCTGTATTCCTTCGGAAAACTTCTTAACATTTTCATCTGCCAATGCCATGGTTTGGATTTCATCTTTAGTGGCATCTGCTGCCACATTTATCTTAGCCCGTAATTTGCCATTAACTTGAATCATCATTTGAATTTCATCTTTTACCATTACAGATTCGTCAAAATCAGGCCAACAAACATCCACTATTAATCCTTGATTGCCTAATTGCTCCCACAATGATTGGGTAATATGTGGGACAATGGGGGATAACATTTTAACAATCGCAGTCCAGCCTTCCTTGCTAACAGCAAGACCATTTTCAGAGTTATCTTTAAACTTGATTAAGGCATTGGTCAATTCCATGCAAGCCGCAATGGCAGTATTGAAGACTTTGCGCACACCAAAATCTTCTGAAACTTTCTTGATGGTTTCATGGGTTTTACAACGCAGTGCTTTTTGTTCTGAGGTTAAATCATTTTGAATAACTTGAACTTTGCTAGAATCCTTGGCTGCAAATTCTGATATGTTTTGCCAAATTCTTTTTAAATATCGGTGAGAACCTTCAACACCTTCATCTGACCATTCAAGCGAATGTTCTGGAGGAGCGGCAAACATCGAAAACAAACGCACTGTATCGGCTCCAAATTTTTCAATTAACTCTTTGGGATCAACCGTATTGCCTTTGGACTTTGACATTTTAGCACCGTCTTTTAACACCATACCCTGTGTTAATAAATTCTTAAAAGGCTCATCGGATGTCACGTAACCTAAATCTCGCAATAATTTATGGTAAAAACGAGCGTACAACAAATGCAAAATAGCGTGTTCAATACCCCCCACATATTGATCAACTGGCAACCAGTAATTGGCTTTTTCATCCAAAATAGATTCATCATTATGAGGATTAGCAAATCGTGCGAAATACCACGATGACTCCATAAAGGTATCAAAAGTATCGGTTTCACGTTTTGCACCTTTACCACATTGCGGGCACGACACATTGTAAAACTCAGGCATTTGCTTAATGGGAGAACCACCATTTGCATCAAACACGACCTCTTCGGGCAATAGCACAGGCAAGTCTTGTTCTGGTACAGGCACTGTTCCACACTTATCGCAATAAATAATTGGAATCGGACAACCCCAATAGCGTTGACGAGAAACTCCCCAATCACGTAAGCGGTAATTGATTTGTTCTTTACCAATACCCTTGGCTTCCAACTCGGCTTTAATAGCAGCAAATGATTCATCAAAATCCATGCCGTTAAATTGTTCGGAATGAATTAAACGCCCTTTTTCAACATATGCCCCTTGATTTACATCGATACTCGACCCATCGGTAGGCTCAATCACTTGTTTAATGGTAATACCGTATTTTTTGGCAAAATCCCAATCACGTAAATCATGAGCTGGCACTGCCATTACTGCCCCTGTTCCATAACTAAAGAGTACAAAATTAGCAATCCAAACAGGCACTTTTTCACCTGTAAATGGATGAATAGCGTTAAAACCACTGAACTTGCCTTTTTTCTCCATGGTTGCCATGGCGGCTTCGTTGCTTTGTTCTTTTTTGCATTCATCTAAAAAAGATTGCAATTTTGAATTTTTCTCCACGGCACGCAATGCCAAAGGATGTTCTGGAGCAACGGCTAAATAGCTAACACCAAATAAAGTGTCTGGGCGTGTGGTGTAAACCGATAATTTATCCGAATAATCTTCCACTTGAAAATCTAACTCTATGCCTTTTGACTTACCAATCCAGTTTCGTTGCATGGTTTTAACCGAATCAGGCCAGCCAGTTAAGTTATCAATTTCAGATAATAGCTCTTCAGCATAAGCGGTAATTTTCATCGACCATTGTGGGATGGTTTTCTTTTCAACCAATGCGCCACTACGCCAACCTCTGCCATCTATGACTTGTTCATTGGCTAACACGGTTTGATCAACAGGATCCCAATTGACCGTTGCGTCTTTGCGGTAAACCAATCCTTTATCGAGTAACTTAGTGAATATTAATTGTTCCCATTTATAGTATTTGGGATCACAGGTAGCCAATTCTCGTGACCAATCATAAGCCAAACCCAATTGTTTGAATTGCTTGGTCATGTAATCCATGTTCTCATAGGTCCATTTGGCAGGAGCTGTGTTGTTATTAATGGCTGCATTTTCAGCAGGCAAACCAAATGCATCATAACCCATGGGCTGCATGACATTTTTTCCTAACATTCTTTGGTAGCGTGAAATGACATCGCCAATGGTGTAATTGCGAACATGTCCCATGTGTAAATTACCACTAGGGTAAGCAAACATGCTTAAGCAATAAAATTTTTCTTTACTTGAATCTTCGGTTACCTGAAAAGTTTTGTTTTTATCCCATGTTTTTTGGATGGCTTTTTCTAAAGTCTGTGGATTATACTGCGCAGTCATTTGTATCGTTAATTAAATTATAATAGCTTATTATAATTTTAATGCGACTCTTTGACTAGTTTTGGCTTATTTTAAACTTTAATAACACAATCTCTTCCTTGGTTCTTCGCCTGATAAGGGGCTTCATTCAGTATTTTAAAAAAATGGATAATTATAACCTAAACGAATTGCATACGAAAAACTCACACGCGTAAATTCTATTTTGAGAGCAAAGACTGCAACATATCTCTCGAATATAGCTTTTTATATGACAAACTCATGTTGATTGCCGCGTACATAATTTTATTAATGCGTCTTAATTCATCTCGAGCCAATTTCTCCCCATTAATAAAGCGAGCCAAATCTGATGCGGAACACAATTTTAATTTTTCTTGAGTGGTCTTAACCAATCCATGGTTTTGATCCATTGTTAACCAGTCATTAGGGTTTTTAAATTGATTGACTGACAACTCAAAACCAACATATTTCAACAGCTGAAACTCAAACGTGCGTAGCACCAGAGATAGTTTCATATTGGGTAAACTGTGCAATGCTGTTTTATAGGACTTAAAAAGCAATTCTGCCACTTCTCCTTGTTGCAAACTAAAGTGCAGCAACTCATTTAAATACAAAGCCGACATTCGATTAACCAATGATATGAGTTTGTAGTTCTCCACAACATTTAACGAAGTCAAATTCTTCAAGCTGGATTTTCCATAGAACTGGATAGATAACAAATTAAAGTGTTGCAATTGCGATTTTAGCTGTTTATTTTTTTTTATTCCCTTTGCAATAATATGCAACAAACCAAACTCTTGACTGAAAAATTCAATAATAAGAGAACTATCCTTAAATGGCCTCATGTGAATGATATAACCGGATGCCTCTTGGTATTTAGCCATTAATAATCATCTTTATAACCTAGCTGTTGCAGTAATCGATCGTTATCTGCCCAAGCCGACTTTACTTTTGCCCACAGTTTGAGATGAACCTTTTTACCGATGAGGTCTTGAATTTCTTTTCGTGCATTAATACCAACCGACTTTAACGAGTCACCACCCTTGCCTATTAGCATGTTTTTTTGTTGTTCTCTTTCAACCCAAATAAGGGCGTGAATATGCACAATATCACCCTTATCTTTATACGACTCGACTTCAACGGTTAAGCTGTAAGGCAACTCTTGATGCAAGCGCAGCATTAGCTGCTCACGTATAAGTTCTGAAATCAGGTATTTTGTTGACTTATCAGTCAATTGATCTTCTGCATAAAAATTTTCTGATTCTGGTAATAATTGATAAATTTTATTTTCCAAATCCTTGGTTCCTTTGCCTTTTGAAGCTGATATATAAAATATCTCTGCGAACTCGTATTTTTGAAAGATGTCATTAGCAAATGGTAACAACTTTTCTTTATTCTTAATTAAATCAGCCTTGTTAATCACCAGAACTACAGGAGTCTGAGTATATTTAAGTGCTTTTAATGCTTGTTCATCATCTTTAGTCCATTTCAATGCCTCAACTAAAAACAGAATTAAATCCACATCTAAAACAGCAGAAGCTGCCGCCTTATTCATGTACTTATTGAGTGCTTTTTTATATCCTTGATGCAAGCCAGGAGTATCTATAAATAGAATTTGACCTTTAGCTTGGGAAGAAATCGCCATTATTTGATGACGCGTTGTTTGGGGTTTTGCTGTGACTATACTCACTTTCTCACCAACAATGCGATTAATAAGAGTGGATTTTCCCACATTTGGACGCCCGATTACTGCCACATAGCCGCATTTGTTTTTCATGATTTCTCTATTTTATTTAGCACTAATTGTGCTGCAATTTGTTCGGCTTTTTTTCTGCTTCTGTGCATTGATTTTTCAATAATGTTTAACTCCTCAACCACGCATTGTATGGTGAAAGTCATTAAGTGGTCTTTTCCTTGAGTAGAAACCAATAGGTAATTGGGTGCTTTCATGCCATTTTGTTGAAGGTGTTCTTGCAGTCTTGTTTTTGCATCTTTATCGGAAACATTGGGATCAATTTTTTCTAACCACGGTTGCATAACGGCTAAAATAAAAGTTTCAGCAAATTCTATTTCCTTATCAAGCAAAACAGCGCCAAATATGGCTTCAACCGTGTCCGCTAAAACACTGGAACGATTAAAACCTCCTGATTTAAGCTCCCCTGAACCCAAAATGAGCTTGTCACCTAATTGATTGTATCGTGCAATTTCTGCCAGCGTCTCACCTTTAACAAGGCTAGCTCTAATGCGCGTGAGTTTTCCTTCAGAGAGTTTTGGATAAGTCAAATACAACCATTTAGTAACCACAAAACCCAGCACGCTATCGCCCAAAAACTCCAAACGTTCATTGTTGTGTTTTTTGGCACTTCGATGCGTCAGTGCCTGTTGCAACAATGATTCATCATTAAAAGCAATTTTTTGCCCTAAGATGTTGTTTACTTTCATATTGAGAAGTCTTATCGCTATTTAAGAGGAATTGTTTTATCAAAATGGATAAGGAAGTCTAGATTGCCGATAAAAGGTTCTTGTACATCATACTTAACTTGCAGTTGTTTACCACGAGTACGAATCACTTTAACATCTTTAGCGGTTACTCTTTCTACATAACTGGTGTAGAAACTCTTTGTCATTTCTTCTTTTATTTGTTTAGGTGACTTGCTTGATGCTCCTGGTTTACTTGCAACCAGTTTCATGGCTTTAACAACTGAATAATATTCACTGTAAATCGGTCCCAACCTAATGCCAGCATAAACAAAAAAGCCAAGCAAACTCATAAACAAGACTAGTCCTATCATGGACATACCGTGTTGATTTCTTATTGTTTTCATTTTTTCACCTTTGTTTTAAATTGAATGATTTTAACATGTGCTCTCATTTATTCAATAAATCTTCAGCTTTATCAATTAGATTAATTTTGTACCAATACGCTTGAGCCCTTCAAAGAAATCAGTTGTTCGCCAATGCATCCAGATAAAAACAGCCCGTCCAACAAGGTTTCTTTCAGGTACAAAACCCCACTCTCGAGAGTCTGCACTGTTATCACGGTTATCTCCCATAGCAAAATAATGCCCTTCAGGCACAACCACATCAAGAAAATCAGTTGGTCCATAATGATGATTCCAAGTGAAAATTTTATGATTAACAGTTCCTAACTGTTCATTTTTTTCAATCAACTCGCGATTTTCAGGACTATCAACTAAGCCCTTATATAAACCAACAACCTCTTGACCAATTAATTTGCCATTTATTGTCAGTTCTTTTTTATAAGGATCGTAATGAATTTTATCTCCAGGCAAACCCACTACTCTTTTTATGTAATCAACGGACTGGTCTTTAGGGTACCTAAACACAATAATATCTCCGCGCTTAGGATGACCAACTTCAATAATGGTATCATGTAAAACTGGCAATTTTAAGCCATAGGAAAATTTATTTACATAGATAAAATCTCCTGTAAGCAAGGTCGGCATCATGGAGGAAGATGGAATTCTAAACGGTTCAAAAACAAAGGTACGAACAACAAGAACAAAGATTAAAACGGGGAAAAATGAACCTATTTCATCCACGGTTTTGGCTAAAAATGATTGGCTTGTGCTTACTTTTTTAAAGTACATAGCCAACAACCACAATAATCCAGTAACCAAACTGGCTATTGTTAAAAAGGCTTCAAAATCAAAATGTATTTCATTCATTATTTATTATCTCTGTTATTTAAGATTCCTGCATTCGCAAGAATGACATTTATTTAATCTACTTTAAGTATGGCTAAAAAGGCTGATTGCGGTACTTCGACTCGTCCTATTTGTTTCATGCGTTTCTTACCACGCTTCTGTTTTTCTAATAATTTTCGCTTGCGTGATGCATCACCACCGTAACATTTGGCGGTCACATTTTTGCGCAAAGCTTTGACCGTTGTGCGTGCAATAATATGCGCTCCAATGGCAGCTTGTATTGCCACATCAAACATTTGACGGGGAATTAACTCTTTTAGCTTATCGGCTAATTCTTTACCCCGTTTACGTGCATTGGCTCTGTGAGTTAAGACCGATAGCGCATCAACAAGTTCACCATTGATTAAAATATCAAGACGAATTAAATCACCCGTTTCAAAATGACTGAATTCATAATCAAAAGATGCATAACCTCGAGATACCGATTTTAATCGATCAAAAAAGTCTAAAACCACTTCACTTAATGGCATTAAAAACTGCAGAGATACTTGTGAACCTAAATACTGAATATTTTTTTGGATACCACGTTTTTCTATACATAAACCAATCACATTGCCCACGTATTCATTCGGCAATAAAATATTAGCGGTAATCATGGGTTCGCGAATCTCTTGGTACATTTCAGGCAAATCAGCAGGATTATCGAGCTTTTCCACTTCGCCTTTGTTATTAACCAATTCATATATAACCGTTGGAGCAGTGGTTATCATATCAATATCAAATTCGCGTTCGATTCGTTCTTGAATAACTTCCATGTGCAGCATACCTAAAAAACCACAACGATAACCAAAACCTAGAGCGGTGGATGACTCTGGCTCAAAATCCAATGCGGCATCATTTAAACGCAGTTTTTCCAATGCTTCACGCAATCCTTGATAATCATCTGCTGAAGTTGGAAATAAACCAGCAAAAACACGAGGTTGTGATTCTTGGAAACCATCTAATGGCTTCTCTGCCGGATTTTTTGTTAGGGTAATCGTATCTCCAACTGGAGCGCCGTGTACATTTTTAATTGATGCTGAGACAAAACCTACTTGTCCACACTGTAATGAATCCGTCTCCAAACGTTTTGGGGTGAAAATTCCAATATTATCCGCTATTTGATCCGTTTCAAGTGACATAATGCGAATTTTATCTTTTTTATTCAGTGTGCCATTGAAAATACGAATTAATGAAACCACTCCTAAATAGTTGTCAAACCACGAATCAATAATTGATGCTTGTAATGGCTTGTCTTTATCACCTGTAGGAGGAGGAATGTGTTTAATTATTGCTTCCAAAACATCTTCAATACCAACGCCTGTTTTTGCACTGGTCAAAGTTGCCTCTGATGCATCAATTCCGATGACGTCTTCTATTTCCTGTTTAACTTTTTCTATATCCGCAGAAGGTAAGTCAATTTTATTGATAACTGGCAAGACCTCCAAGCCTTGTTCTATTGCTGTGTAACAATTAGCAACAGACTGTGCCTCAACACCTTGAGCCGCATCCACAACCAACAAAGCTCCTTCACAAGCAGCCAGTGAACGAGAAACCTCATAGGAAAAATCTACGTGACCTGGCGTATCAATAAAATTTAAATCATAAGTAATGCCATCTTTTGCTGTATATTTTAAACTTACGGCTTGAGATTTAATGGTAATACCGCGTTCTTTTTCAATATCCATACTATCAAGAACTTGTTTTTCCATTTCACGCTCTGATAGACCTCCACAATGCTGTATAAAGCGATCGGCTAAAGTTGATTTACCATGGTCGATGTGGGCAATAATTGAAAAGTTTCGTATATGTTGCATTAATTTAAATCCAAATAAGCAAAAATCCCGCTTAAACACGGGATTTTTAAAAGAGCTATTGTACCTAATGGCTTAGTCACGTTCAATAACGATGAAGCGTTTTGCCCCTGAATTTTGCACTAAAAGGACTAATGGCATATCTTTGTCTAATTTCTTGAGTTCTTTATTAAACTGTTTGACGGATTTAATCGGTGTTTTACCCATTTTTATTATGACATCATTCACTTGCAATCCAGCTCTTTGGATTGAGCGTTTATTTATCTTTTTGACCAACACACCACTTTCCAACTCTAATGCACTTTTTTCTTCGGCACTAAGGTTTGATATTTCAAATCCCATATCAAGCTTTTTAACCTGTTTACCAGAACTTGTCTCATAGACCTCTGCTTCATCCAAACCACCAAGAACTGCTTTAATGATTTTATAATCACCATCTCGTACAATTTTCACATTAACCTTTGTTCCAGGCTGTACTGACCCAACCAAGGGAGGCAAGCTATTAGAAGTTGCCACTTTCTCGCCATTAAATTCGACAATGACATCTTGTTCTTGAATGCCTGCTTTCTCGGCTGCAGAGTCTTTGTTGACGTTAGTAACCAATGCACCACTTGGCGTTTTTAAGCCTAAATAATTTGCCATTTTCTGTGAAACGGGTTGAATATTAACGCCTAAAAGCCCACGTTTAACGACGCCTGTTGATTTTAGTTGCTCAACAACAGACATTGCCACATCTATTGGAATAGAAAAAGATAAGCCCATGTAACCACCTGAATTTGACACTATCATTGAATTAATTCCAACAACTTCACCATTCATATTAATCAAAGGACCGCCTGAGTTGCCAGGATTTATGGGCACATCTGTTTGAATAAATGGCACATATTGTTGTTTCCCAATAGCACGACCCTTAGCAGAAACAATGCCTTTGGTAACGGAATGTTCAAAACTCATTGGTGATCCAATTGCCATCACCCACTGACCAATTTCAACAGTGTCCGCATCACCGATAGATAAAATAGGAAGATTTTCTGCTTTAACCTTTAGTAGAGCAATGTCGCTGGCTTCATCTTCACCAATTAACTCTGCATCAAACTCTCTTCTATCAACCAGTTTGACTACAATTTCATCGGCATCATGAACAACATGTCGATTGGTTAAGATATAACCATCATGCGAAATAATAAAACCAGAACCTCCTGCTACGGAGTCTCGCTCTTGTGGGCTGTGAAAACCTCTGGGCAGTCCAAACAAATCTTCAAGCGGATTTCTTTGTCTTGGCACTCGAGTATTATTATCAATTTCTTTTGCGTTGTGTCGTGCTGTAATGTTAACAACAGCAGCACCTGTTTGCTTAACCAAATCGGTAAAATCAGGTAAGGCAACTGTTTTGGCATTCACCATTTGTGAAACTGTTATAAACACAAAGCTTAACATTAACTTTTTAAACATTAAATTTCTCCAAAATATTTTATATGATTTTTTGACAACATGAACCAAGAAATAGTTCGATAGATTTACTTAAAAAATTTAACCTGAGGTTTAAATTTGTCACGATTCAATTTAATGACATTTTTTGAAATAACAAGACCTAAAATCAGCCCAATAACGCCACCTAAATCATTATTAAAATCAACAAGTGAAAACAGATAATAAAAAAACAATAATGAAACAATTATTAATAAAATTGGCAAGCCATAGAGTGCAAGTGCCAACTTAAAAAGCTGATTTTCGTTAAATTTCATGCCAATAACATCGCCTTTTTGATACTTTTGTGAAAAAAATGCATCTTTATCATCCAAGTGTGTTTGAGAGAGCATCTCTTGTTTTTTACTCACTGATAAAGTCGTATTTTTTGGAAAAATGAAGTTTAAAAAGCCATCAGAACAACCCTTGTTACAATCTCCACACGAACCATTTTTTTCAAGTTGCAATTCTACTGTTTTTTCATCAATCTTTAAAATGCGTGCTAATTTAATCACTGATATTATTAATACGGAATGGAGTTAATTGTTTTTTTGCCTCATCTTGGTTAAGAATAATCAAGTAGGGCATCGTATTTGTTTGTGAAAACCCTTGATTATAGTTGTACGTATTTTTAGCCGAAACCGAAGGAAAGCGACTTAAAGAAGCCGGAGGCTTTACAATAGATTGACTGCCACTGACAATATTTGCAGAAATATTAACAGGCAAGGGTTTTAACCCCGTTTGCAAAGCAATTGTTGGTTGTTCATTGGTAATTATTCCCGCATCATTCTTATTTTGAATCATAAAAACCGACATAAAAGCAACGCTTGCTGCAATTCCCATTCCCAAAACGGGTTTAAGCCACTTGTGAATAGTTGAACGTTTTGCATCAGCAGTATACGCATTTAAGTTGAGTTGGTCTTGTTGTGATAGCTCTTGACAAACTTTAGCTGCGACATCAATAACCAAAGGTTCATTAGCTTGTCTTTGCAAACAAGACTTAATTAAATGATAACTTTCCCATTTTTCAGACAAACTTTTATCTGCAGCCATTCTTTTAAGTAAAAACTTACTGGCATTGATTTCAAGCTCACCATCCATCAAGTTTGAGATTTGTTCGTTTGATTTATCTGACATAATTTGTTCTCTTGTATTCTTTTTTACGTAATGGTTTTAAAGCATTATCTACTGCATCTCGTGCTCTAAATATTCTTGATCTCACTGTTCCGATTGGACAATTCATTTTTTCTGCAATTTCTTCATAACTCAAGCCTTCAAGTTCTCGTAAGACTATGGCTTGTTTCAAATCTTCAGGTAGTTGTGCGATAGAGTCATACACAACCTGCTCCACCTCTTGTCTCTCATAATGTGCATCAGGTGTGTCAAAATCTTGATTTTCAAATCCGCCTGAGTAGTTTTCTGCTTCTGTTGGTTCTATATCTGAATTTTGAATACGTCGGCCCTTTGCTACCAAGTGATTTTTGGCGGTATTAATTGCTATTCGGTATATCCATGTATAAAAGGCAGAATCTCCTCGAAAGTTTGGCAAAGCTTTATACACCTTAACAAAAACATCTTGTGTAATGTCTTGTATCTCGTGGTAATCTTTTATCAATTTGGAAATCGCACCACCAACTTTTTGCTGATATCGCTGAACGAGCATTTCAAAGGCCTTCATGTCTCCTTTTTGTGCTTGCTTGACGAGCGCTAAATCTACCGCTTTTTCAGACATTTCGATTTTCTTATCCTGTTTTTTATTCATTGACGCCTTCTATGACATGTATCGTTAACAAAAGTTTAATATTTTTTGATGAAATCTTATAAATTATATTTTTATGTGGTTCCCATGAGTTTTATCCTTTGCGATAATAACTCTTCAATTTCTTCTTCAGGCAGAGGCCTAGAAAAAAGAAAGCCTTGGAAATATTCACATTCTCTTTCGAGCAAATACTCACGCTGTTCTTCGGTTTCAACACCTTCTGCTATGATTTTTCGATTCAATCGTTTTGCAATATTAATTGTTGCATCCAAGATGGCTTCATCTTCGGGATTTAATCCGATATTTGCAACGAATGATTGATCAATTTTTATGTAGTGCGCTGGTATTTTTTTCACGTAATCCAAACTGGAATGCCCTGTACCAAAATCGTCTATTGACAATGTACACCCTATTCCCACAATTTGATTGAGCAATTCCACCAAATTTGGAACCACGTCCAAACTTATGGTTTCAGTTATCTCAAAATCGATATAATGCGGATGAATTCCTGATGCATTGATTATACTTTCTAATTTTTTTGGCAATTGATCATCCATTAATTGAACAACCGATAAATTAATTGAGCAGGTGAGCGTTAAACCAAATTTTATTTGCCACTCCATGATCTTTTGACAGGTTCGTTTTACAATATACTCACCAATGTCATTGATAAGCCCCGTCTCCTCAGCTAGAGGAATAAATTGTCCAGGATTTATTATGCCTTGCTCTGGATCTACCCATCTTACTAAGGCTTCAAAGCCTACAATATCTTCAGTAACTGCATCAATTTTGGGTTGATAATACACTTTTATCTGTTCAGAATCTATAGCCAACCTAAGATTCTCCTCCATTTCTATCTTTTGCTTTAATGCTTGCCCTGTTTCAGAAAACTTGAAAATTAGAAAATTGTTTTTTCCTTTCAACTTCGCATCATATAATGCCATATCAGCATTTTTCATCATGCTTGCAACCGTCTGTCCATCATCTGGGAAAATTGATATGCCAATATTGCAATTAACACTCACTTCTTCGCCATTTGACAATAAGATGGAATGACTGAGCAAGGAGAGAATTTCAGTCGCTTTTCCTCCCACAAATTCTTTTTCAATATGTGGTTTCAATAACACCAAAAATTCATCTCCTGATAGCCTATAAACTTGACCGCTATAACCAATGGCTTTTACAAGAACTTTGGACAAGTTTACAATTATTTCATCAGTTATTTCAATCCCGTATCTTTTGTTGTAGTAGTTTAATTTTTCAAAATCTATAATCATTAGTGATAAATAGTGATTCAAATCAATACCCGTATCAATAATCGTCGATAGCTTTTCAGTCATTGAATTTCTATTAGGCAAATTAGTTAATTTATCTACCTGCCCTTCTTTGTCCCTCTGACTAATAATGATTTTTTCATACAAACACAACTGGCATCGACCAACCAAAGCTGACAAAACAACCTTTATGGCTTCGTTATTATTTTTTGTGTCATAGCCTACGACAATTGAACCCAACACTTTTTGATTATGGTGAATTGGATAAATCAAGAGAGTTTCTATTTTCAGTAAGTTCAGTAATTTAAAATACTGATCATTCATATCGCTGATTCGATTAATTTCACATTTCTTTTTTGACTTGCTAATGGTAACAAAGGCACTTAGCCCTGAATCAGCAATGGCATTTTTAACCTCGGTGTTGGCAACTACAACAACTTCTTGAATTGCTTCCTTTCCATTCTCAAAATAAACAAGAAAATCGAGATTAAATCTTTTCTTAAGTTGAGCGAAATAGACTTTGAATTCTTGGCTATTAATTGGCAAATGGTTTATCTCATCAATATATTCAACAAGACTACTTGAACAATCTGTTACTTGTCGCTTTTTAAATAAACCCACATAGACCATTTCACCATCAAGAAAACCCAAATGATATTCACAACTCAAAACTTGTTCTGAATTTTGATGGGAAAATTGGGCAGAAAAAGTAGTTTTCCCAGTTGAATTAATTTGTTTAATATAGTCAAGGTATTTATCTTTATTAGCTTTAGAATCCAAATCACACCACATTTTTCCAAGCAACAAATCATCTGTTATACCTAATAACTCATACATGGCTTCATTTGCAAGGATGATTTTTTGGCTTTGCGAACTAACAACAAGCAGTGCTTGAATAGAGTCAGTAAAAAACAACTCCAGCATTTCTTCAGAGCGCTCTAGCTTTTTAGAATTTTTATCTGACATCATCATTAACTATTAGAGACAACCCACTTTGCATCCCTAAGTTTATATTTTTTGACGTGTTTGTTTTCCAATTCAATTTCTTCCGCATGACGTTCTAAAAAATTAAAGTTCATGTTTTCGCTCATCAAAAATAAAAACCGCGTATTCTCATTAACTTCTAAAAAAGTGGTTGCTGATGGCAAGGTTGATTTTAACTCAAGTAAATCTACATTATTTATACCTGGAAAGACATACACAGCAAAATAATGATTTTTAGTTGCATATTTCAATGCTTCAAGCACTGATTGAGTCGCAGGTAACGGCGTCTGTCTTGAGCGAATATTTACTAAACCAGAGTTTGACATCCAAATATAAACAGCCATCCCTGAACGTGCCGAAATTTGCGTTAGGGCATCAATAATTTCTTCAGTCTTTTGACTCGATATGTATTGAAAATTAGTAGCATTTCTAATTTTTTTTTCAATTTTGTAAATGGCAGACAATGGTAAACTCATTGGCAATCACATCGTCTCTGTCGGCAATAGTTCTCCTTTAAATGGAGCTAAAAGAGTCTCAATTTTAGTGCGTACTTGTTCCATATCTGAGTTATCAGAAAATTGTATTCCAATACCCGTGTGCTTTATTCCACTGGCTCCTGCTGGTGTTATCCAAACAACTTTGCCCGTGACCGGAACTTTGTCTTCATTAATCAAAGAAAATAATAAAAAAACTTCATCTCCTAATTTATATTGGCTATTTGTACGAATAAACAGCCCTCCATTTTCAATAAAGGGAATATAAATTCTATGCAACTCACTGACATCTTTTACATCACAAGATAGAATTCCCTTTTTGCCCATTCCTGCTCCCATAAACGCCATACTCAACAACCTCTTTTAATAATCTTAATTAGACATTATAACTGCTCTTTACAGTATTTATTGATAATTTTTAAAAAAATTCTTAATGATTTGCACTCCCACACATATTTTTCCATGTTAGCAGTAATTTTTCCAACTGCAGTTCAACTTTTAAAGGCAATTCAAGTCTTTTACTAAACCGATAAATACTTTTAACAAATAGCAGCAATCCATGTTCTGGAACATTCATAGTAAAACAATTGTCAATTGTACTTTTCAGACCCTGTTTTAGTGCCAAATTATTCAGCAATATCACTGAAATATAGTTTAAGTGGTGGTGCCAATTATTGCTGTACCATTTCTTACTCACCTCTAAAAGTTCAACAGACTGTTGTTGCAAAGCAAGCAAATCTTTGACCATGTTTTTCACTTCATCTAATGTATTATTTTGCAAAATTGAGTAAGCAACAAGTGGCGAATTATCAGATATAAACAAAGCAAAATTAATATCCTCAATTTTTGATTCAAACTGTTTAGCAAGCCATTTACTTGCGATATCGTGCGATGGTGGAGGGACATTTATCTTAACACAGCGGCTTTTGATTGTAGGCAATAATCTGCCAATCTCATTAGTGGTTAGAATAATCAAAACTTTTTGTGGTGGTTCTTCTAAGGTTTTCAACAAAGCATTCGCAGATGAGGCGTTCATTTTTTCGGCCTCTTCAATGATAATAACTTTATGCTGGTTTTTTGAAGAGGTCAATACCACGTCACTGGTTAGTTTACGAATCTGGCTAACTTTAATCACCGCATTTTCTGCTTTAATAAGGGTTAAGTCCGTGTGATTACCAGCTTTCAATAATTCACAAGCACCACATTGAAAACACGCTCCATTTTCAGTTATATTTTCACACATCGCAAGTTGAGCCATTTCTTTTGCTAAATCAACCTTGCCCATTCCTTCTTTTGCAGAAAGCAAAATAGCATGAGGCACTCTTTGCTCGGTAACTAAAGAAGTAAATTGTTCGATATTGTTTTTTAACCAAGGCAAACTCACGGCATTAACTCCTGTTTTTTTGACTCAAACGCCGAAATAATGGATTGTTTAACGATTTTAAATGATTTTGATGCGTCAATAATGGCATATTTACTCGGATTGAGTTTAGCCTTATCTCGATAGGATTGAGTGATTCGATGAAAAAAATCCAAGCCTTCTTGTTCGATTCTGTCTGCCTGTCCTCTTGATTTTATACGTTCCAAGCCTATTTCAGGCGCAATATCCATTAGCACAGTCAAATCCGCTTGCACATCACCCACTATGAAATCATCCATCCATTTAACCACATCCTGACCGAGCTTGCGACCTCCGCCTTGATAGGCATAGCTAGCATCAACAAAACGATCTGAAACAACCCAAACACCTTTTGCTAAATTTGGTTTGATTACGTTTTGAATGTGTTCATTTCGTGCGGCAAACATAAGTAGCAATTCGGTTTTAGCATGCAAATGTTCCGAATGCAGCAAAATTTCACGAATTTTCTCTGCATTGGGCTCACCTCCTGGCTCTCGCGTGCAAATATAATCTACCCCCCATTTATTGAGAATTTTTTTGATTGTTTTAAGTGCTGTTGTTTTACCTGCACCTTCAGAACCTTCTAAGGTAATAAATCGAGCCTTGTTTGTCATTACAGTTTTTTTCCTTTGAGGTAGTCTTTAACCGCCTTTAAGTGTTGTTCATAAGTATCTGAAAAATAATGCCCGCCACGATTGTTGGCAACAAAATAAAGTGAGCTGCCTTGTTTAGGGTGTGCACTGGCAATTATAGATTCCATGCTTGCCATGGCAATAGGGGTTGGAGTCAATCCTTTTCTTGTGTAAGTATTGTAAGGTGTATCGGTTTTTAAATCCTTAGTGCGAATGTCTCCATCGTAATTTTTTCCCAATCCATAAATGACAGTCGGATCAGTTTGCAGACGCATGTTTTTTTGCAATCGCCGCACAAAAACTCCCGACACAATTTCTCGCTCACTGGCAAGCGATGTTTCTTTTTCTACAATTGATGCCATGATTAATAATTGGTAGCTCGTTTTGTAAGGTAAATTTGCATCGCGTGATTGCCACTGTTTTTCTAAACCCTGAATTAATGCACGATGCGCACGTTTTAGCAAATCAACATCACTGTCACCACGCACAAATTGATAGGTTTCAGGCAAAAACAAACCCTCTGGAGTCGCTTTATCTGAACCCAATAACTTCAATAACTGCTCATCACTCAAATCACCCACTTCATGGATTAACGTGTCATTGGCTAAAATTTTAGCTTTTAACTCTCGCCAATTTAACCCCTCAACAATGGTGAAATGGTAGGTTAACACTTTATTATTTTTAATTTTTTCCATCATCCTTATTGGCGTATCATCCTGACTTATGTTGAACTCACCCACTTTCAACCACCCACCTACTTTTTCCAACTTTGCAAACAAACGCCACATCCAAGGCTTGCCATTTGCTTGTTTCGATAAAAGGTTATGGGTAAACTCGGTGAAATTTTGCCCTTTTTTTATCTCTAATATTTTCTCTTGTGCGAAAACAGGTTGTAACAAAAACTGCTGGTATTGTTGGTAGTAATAAAAACCAACAACAGCCGTTACTGTGGTCACAAATATGAGAGCAAGAAATAGTTTTTTTATCATGAATTAATTGTTAATAACCATTTATTTTGAATTTCATCAATCAAAGGCAAATCAACCTTAAATTGAAACTTATCGGTAACTTTTGTAATGGCATTAAATCCCCTAATGCTATTACAAACTAAAAATCCATCATACTGACCCATGGTTTTAAATTCAATTTTTTTCCACTTTATTTCAAAGCCTTGTGACTCAAGCCAACGCAATGCCACACCATAAACACCGCATTTATTGAGTTTTGGTGAATACAGTGAATTGCCTTTAATCAAAACAATATTTTTACTGATGGTTTCAATTATTCTATTTTTTACATCAAGCATAAGCGCATCACTATAAGCTGAACCAACCATCTCGTTTGCTGCTAAAACCTGTTCTAAACGATTAAGATGCTTTAAACCTGCCAATCTCTTTTGATGCGATAATTGAATAGAACTAACCGACAACTCATGACTAATCTGACCTTCAGGCAATGAAGCAATAGTGACGATAAAATCAACTTCTGATGAACTCCCTAAATAACCTCGTTTACCACTTGTTCGAAACACAATCACCTTAACCACTCCTTGGCTTTGCCCTGCACGCAAGGCGTTAATTTTATCCAACAGCAGAGATTCAGATATTTTTTGCATGCCTAACTGTTGCAAACCCGATTGCAACCTTTGCCAATGCAAAGACCACAATGGCATATCGCCTTTATGCAACAAAATGGTTTCAAACAACCCATCGCCATACGCCAAGGCACGATTTATGCTAAACTGCTTGGCAGTTGGTTTAAAAGAAAGATAAGTTTTCATGAGACGAATTTTAACTTTTTTTGTTAATAGATGCTATTTTTAATTTTTGTAGCAATAATCCACAACAAAAGGGAGAAAAAAGTTGACCAAAACCCTCTCTATCAGTAAAATCCTCGCCCTTAGTAGCTTATGGTCTTGTCTGCATTGATTACATTGACCGTAGCGTTAGAGGTATTTTACCTCATTAACAAATAAAATATTTTGGAGAAAAATCATGCATGCAGTTATTAAAACTGGTGGTAAACAGTACAGAGTCAAAGAAGGCGATGTATTACGTGTAGAAAAACTTGGCCTAGATCAAGGCGCTAAAGTTAAATTAGATGAAATCTTAATGCTATCTGATGGAGAAAACATTACAGTTGGCACTCCTTTTATTAAAGGCGCAAAGGTAACAGCTGAAGTAATGTCAAATGGAAGAGCCAAGAAAGTTAAAATCATCAAATTCAGAAGACGTAAGCACTCAATGACTCAAATGGGTCATCGTCAAAGCTATACTGAAATCAAAATCAAATCAATCAAAGCCTAATTAACATATTAACAGGAGCATAAGACATGGCACATAAGAAAGCAGCGGGTAGTACCAAGAACGGTCGCGATTCTAATCCTAAATACCTTGGCGTCAAAAGATATGGCGGCGAGGTTGTAAGAGCAGGTAACATCATCATTCGTCAACGTGGAACTAAAGTTCACGCGGGTGTCAATGTTGGAATGGGCAAAGACCACACATTGTTCGCACTAAAAGATGGTGTTGTACAATTTGTTAAAAAAGGTCCAAAGAATCGTCAACACGTAAGCATCATTGCTTAACTATTGAACACCATCTATAAAAAAGCCCGATTTAATCGGGTTTTTTTATAGATTTTGAAAAAGAGCAAAGTTAAATTCCCCAAGAAGAAATTAAACACTGTCGCACCGAGCCATTATTTCAATAAATTAAACTGATTTATCGTTAGTAATTAGTTCAAGATATTCCAAAGGATCTGGTCTATCCCTAAAACTATCTGTTTCATTTAAATAAATTATGATACCCTTGCTATTCGTAACAATAACAGTAGGATATACTGTATCAGAGTTATATCCCAAGACATTCATTCCTGCCGGTAAACCATTGTCATGGTTAAGACCTAGTTGCCTTGCAGTGTTATTATCAGGGTCGGATACAAACTTAAATGGGACATTGAAACGTTTTGCCATAGCTTCTGTATTGCCATCAGGTTGTGGAGAGACAAGTAAAAACCCAACCCCTTGTAAAGCCAATTCTTGATAATCTTTTACTAATTCTTTGATTTGAGCAACACAAAAAGGACACCAATTACCTCGATAAAAAATGATAACAAGCGGGTTACCAAGGAACGACTTTGAAGAAAGTCTCTCGCCATTTTCATATACAGTAAAAGGAGGAAGGCTGCTACCTACTTTTAAATGTAAATTTATACCTCTTTGCAATGAAGAATACCAAACTATGTAAGCAATGTAAATGACAACAGATATTTCGGTTAGAACAAGAGCTATTGTGTTAATTTGAAGAGTGCTATTAAGGCTAGGAAATAGTGATATAATTAATATCATTACAAGACCCAATGAAACAATCAATGTATGCGTAGGTAAAAATTCGTGGGTTCTAGGTGTAGACTGAAAAACCATAACTTGCATAAGAAAAACCATTAAAGGTAAAGAACTTAATAAAACAGCAAGCCATGCCAAATCAAAAGCAGTCACTAATAATTGGTATATGCTATACCCGACAATAGCCATTAAAACTAGGGGAGCAATTAACATAAAAAACGATTTTAGAGTATTCATGCTTTAACAAAAATTATGTAGTATTTTAAAAGTAGAATATTAACATGACCGAGGTGCATTTAACAAATCTTAATTTTCAAGCTATCATTATTTTGACTCTTTCATTATTATAATTCAAAAAAAAGCTCAAGAGATAACTTCTTGGGCTTTTTTAATTTAAAACACTCTCTCAACCCATTAGGGTCATCGAGTTATATTCTTTAGCTTTTTGCTTCTTTACGAGCTTTAGCTTCAGCAATAACTGTTTCAGCTACGTTAGAAGGACATTGGTTATAATGTGAGAATTCCATAGAGAATTGCCCACGACCCGATGTCATTGTACGTAATGAACCAATGTAACCAAACATTTCTGATAAAGGCACATCGGCTTTAATGCGAACAGCCGTTGCTGCTGGTTCTTGAGATTTAATCATGCCACGACGACGATTTAAATCACCAATAACATCACCTACGTGATCATCAGGCGTAAATACGTCTACTGCCATAATTGGTTCCATTAATTGCGGAGCCGCTTTAGGCATGGACTGACGGTAAGCTCCTTTTGCTGCTGATTCAAATGCCATCGCTGATGAATCCACCGCATGGTAAGCACCATCTGTTATGGTAAATTTAATATCTGTACAAGGATAGCCAGCCAAAACACCTTCTTCCATTAATGATTTAAATCCCTTTTCAATTGCAGGGAAATATTCTTTAGGTACATTACCACCTGATACAGTTGATTCAAATTCATAACCAGAACCTGTTTCACCTGGTTCAATAATGTAGTCTATTTTACCAAACTGACCCGCACCACCTGATTGTTTCTTATGCGTGTACGTGTCTTCAACTTTGCGTGTTATGGCTTCACGGTAAGCAACTTGTGGAGCACCAACTTCTACATCAACACCGTAGGTTCGTTTTAAAATATCAATTTTAATATCTAAGTGCAACTCACCCATGCCTTTAAGAATGGTTTCACCAGAATCTTCATCGGTTTCCACTTGGAACGATGGATCTTCTTTAATCATCTTACCAATGGCATTGGATAATTTTTCTGATGCCGCTTTATCTTTAGGACTAACTGCCATTGAGATAACAGGATCAGGGAAAACCATAGGCTCAAGTGTCGCAGGATTTTTAGGATCACAAAGTGTATGCCCAGTTTGGACGTTTTTCATACCCAATACCGCAACAATATCACCAGCTTGTGCGCCTTCTAATTCGATTCTGTCATCGGCGTGCATTTCAACAATACGACCTATTCTTTCGGTTTTTCCCGTAAAAGTATTTAATACTTGCATGCCTTTATCCATTTTACCTGAATAAATACGAATAAAAGTTAACGCCCCAAAACGGTCTTCCATAATTTTAAATGCTAAGGCACGTAATGGACGATTGACATCAACTATGGCAAATTCACCCGTTTCATTACCATCTAAATCCACTTCTGGCTGTGGCTTAACTTCTGTTGGGCTTGGTAAATAATCAACCACAGCATCCAATACATTTTGCACGCCTTTATCTTTAAAGGCTGAACCACAATAAGTCGGAAAGAAATCCATTGTGTTAGTTCCTTTACGAATACAGGCTTTGATAACTTCCATTGAAGGCTCTTCGCCTTCTAAATAAGCTTCCAATGCTTCATCGTCTTGCTCAAGAGCGGTTTCAATGAGTTTTTCACGGTATTCTTCAACTTTGTCTACCATATCAGCAGGCACATCCTTGATTTCAAAATCAAGATTACCAGAATCTTCCCAGATATAAGCTTTACGCTCTAATAAATCCACTACACCGACAAACTCATCTTCGATACCAATAGGTAAAACCATCACTAAAGGAGTTGCTCCCAATACTTTATCTACTTGTTCAACAACGCGGTAAAAATCAGCACCTATGCGATCCAATTTATTAATGAATATAACACGAGCAACCTCAGAGTCATTGGCATAACGCCAGTTAGTTTCTGACTGAGGCTCAACACCACCAGACCCACAAAACACACCAACACCGCCATCAAGTACTTTTAATGAACGATAAACTTCCACAGTAAAGTCAACGTGACCTGGAGTATCAATAATGTTTAAGCGGTGATCTTTCCACATACAACTGGTTGCAGCTGACTGAATAGTAATACCGCGTTCACGCTCTTGATCCATGAAGTCAGTTGTAGCCTCGCCATCATGTACCTCACCTGTTTGGTGAATTTTACCTGTTAACGCCAAAATACGCTCGGTAGTTGTTGTTTTACCAGCATCTACGTGAGCGAAAATTCCTATATTTCTATATTTTGATAAATCTGTCATAATCGTTCATTCTTATTTAATTTTTTATAAATTTGCGCGCACACTGAAGCACTCACAAATATTGCGAGGACGCATCATACTTGATTATTCGACTAAGGTTAAGCAATTATTGAGTTTGAATGAAATTATTACAAAAAAAGCACCGTTAATCATTTATGAGTTTCTCTGCTTCGGCTAAATCCACACTCACTAATCGTGATACGCCTGGCTCTCGCATGGTCACACCATTGAGTTGGTTGGCAATTTCCATGGTGACTTTATTGTGCGAAACAAATAAAAACTGCACCTTGTCCGACATTTCCTTAACCATTTGCGAGAAGCGACCAACATTGGCATCATCCAATGGCGCATCCACTTCGTCCAACATACAAAAAGG
>CAMZLQ010000059.1 GCA_947311585.1 uncultured Alcanivoracaceae bacterium
ACTTCCGCATCAAAGGGGTGTTTAACCGATGTTTAAAGCAGAAAGCAACTCAATTAAATCAATAATCAACAAAAATTGGCAACAAATACACGATGAACAACCAGCCGACGAAGCCGTAAAAATGCTCGGTTCTGAGGCATTAATCAGAAGTCTTATGGCTGAAAATGTGGAAATTATGTTTGGTTATCCAGGCGGTGCGATTATGCCAACCTATGATGTATTGCATCAGTTCCAAAAAGAAATTAAACACGTGTTGGTTCGCCATGAACAAGGTGCAATTTTAGCTGCTCAAGGTTATGCGCGTGCCAGTGGTCGTGTTGGTGTCTGTATTGCCACCTCAGGACCAGGTGCAACCAATTTAATCACGGGTATCGCCGATGCACAAATTGATTCAACACCATTGGTTTGTATTACTGGACAAGTTCATAAGGATTTATTGGGAACTGATGCTTTTCAAGAAACTGACATTATTGACATATCCATGCCAATCACTAAATGGAACTACAAAATAACTGAAGCCAGAGAAATCCCGCAAGTTATGGCACGGGCCTTTTTTATTGCCAAATCAGGACGTCCTGGACCTGTTTTAATTGATATAACTAAAAATGCGCAGATGGATTTTTTGGAATTCAGTTACAAAAAATGCTTGCACTTTAACAGCTACCTCCCCGAACCAACACCAAAAGAACAATCCATAAAAGAGGCTGCCGATTTGATAAATGCGGCACAAAAACCTTTAGTCGTATTTGGGCAAGGCGTTATTCTTGGCGAGGCGGAAAACGAATTCAAAGCCTTTTTAGAAAAAAGTGGCATTCCTGCTGCTGCCACCATAATGGGCTTATCTGCCATCAACAACGACCACCCAAACCATGTTGGCATGGTCGGAATGCATGGAAACTACGCACCTAACTTGTTGACCAATCAATGCGACCTGCTCATTGCTATTGGTATGCGATTTGATGATCGGGTGACAGGCACACTCAACACCTATGCCCAACAAGCCAAAATCATCCACCTTGAAATTGATAACAGCGAAATAAACAAAAATGTTCGCGTTAATGTTCCAGTTCTTGGCAATGTTAAATACACCTTACCACAAATAACCGACAGAATTATCGAAAAAGCGTACCCGAAGTGGCGTGAGGAGTTTTCTCAATTACACAAACAAGAATACGATGCCGTCATCAAAGAAGACTTAACTCCCAGTAAACAAGCATTAACCATGTCAGAAGTTATCGACATGATTAACGACTTAACACAAAACGACGCCATTATTGTCACCGATGTGGGCCAACACCAAATGGCAGCTTGCCGCTATGCTAAATATTCACAAACCCGCTCGATGATAACTTCTGGCGGACTCGGAACAATGGGTTTTTGTATACCAGCAGCCATGGGTGCAAAATTAGCCAAACCCGAACGAACTGTTATTGGTATTGTCGGTGATGGCGGTGTGCAAATGAATATCCAAGAACTTGGTACCATCATGCAAACCCAAATTGATGTCAAAATCATCATCTTAAACAATGAATTTTTAGGCATGGTCAGACAATGGCAAGAACTGTACTTCGACAAACGCTATGCATCCACAGAAATCACCAGCCCAAACTACCAAGTACTGGCATCGGCTTATAATATTGCCTCGGCGAAAGTCTCGCAACGTGAGAAGTTAAAACACGCCTTGCAAACTATGTTAGAAACCGACGGCGCGTATTTACTCGAAGTCATGGTTGGGCAAGAAGACAACGTTTTTCCAATGATATCTCCAGGCGATTCTGTATCAGACATGAGGTTAAAATAATATGCAACACAACATCAACAGCACATTTGACGACACCAAAAAAGACTACACCATGGCATTGTTTTCACGCAATCGTGCAGGAATACTCAACCGCATCACCGCAGTATTTTCACGAATAAAACTCAACATAGACAGCTTAAATGTATCAGAAACAGAAACCCATGGCGTTTACCGCTATTCGGTTCGGGTCAATACCACAGAAAAATTGGTGAGGCGCATTACTAAACAAATTGAAAAACAAGTCGATGTCTTAAAAGCCGTCTACGCAACCGATGATTTAATCGTACAGCAAGAAGTAGCATTGTACAAAATTCCATCAGAGGTCATGATTGATGACATCCAAACCGAAGACATCATTCGCAAACACAATGCCAAAATACTACGCATACATCGCGAATACACCGTGATAGAAAAAACCGGACACAAACACGAAACCCAAGCCCTATTTGATGAACTACAACCCTACGGAATTTTAGAATTTGTCCGATCAGGCCCCATCAGTATAGGCAAAATAAATTATTAACAACTTACTTGGAGCATGGACTTTAGTCCATGAAATGAATATAGAAACAACTAACTTGGGGCATGGAATTTAGTCCATGAATTGTCGGCAAAAGCCAACACCCAAGAACTTAAATATTTGTCATCCTCGCGAACGCGGGGTTCCAGTTCTAAATAAAACTAGATTCCCGTTTTCACGGGAATGACAAAAGAAAACAATTAACTTAAACTTAAATAGAGAGCAATAAAATGGCAAAATTAAATTTCGGCGGCACAATGGAAGAAGTGGTAACTCGTGAAGAATACCCACTAGAAAAAGCACAAAACAACCTAAAAGACAAAACCATAGCCGTACTTGGCTACGGCGTACAAGGTCCTGGACAAGCATTAAATCTTCGTGACAATGGTTTTAATGTTATCGTTGGACAACGTCAAGAATCTCCTTCATGGACTAAAGCAATCGATGATGGTTTTGAGCCAGGAAAATCACTATTTCCAATCGATGAAGCCACGCAAAAAGCCGACATCATCATGTATTTACTATCCGATGCTGGTCAAATTGCTGCATGGGATACAGTAAAAGCAAATTTAAATGCAGGCGACACTTTGTATTTTTCACATGGCTTTGGCGTAACATTTAACGAACAAACCTCCATCATTCCACCCAAAGACGTGGACGTGGTTTTAGTCGCCCCCAAAGGTTCTGGGCGTTCACTTCGCACTTTATTCCTAGATGGCAAAGGCTTAAACTCAAGCTACGCAGTCTTCCAAGATGCCACAGGCAATGCCAAAGATACCGCTTTATCGCTGGGCATTGGTGTTGGTTCAGGTTACTTATTTGAAACAGACTTCAAACGCGAAGTGTATTCGGACTTAACAGGTGAACGAGGCATTTTAATGGGAGCCATCGCTGGCATGTTTGAAGCCCAATACAACGTGCTCCGCAAACACGGTCACTCCCCATCAGAGGCATTCAACGAAACCGTAGAAGAATTAACCCAAAGCTTAATGCCATTAGTCGCCGAAAATGGTATGGACTGGATGTACGCCAACACCTCAACCACAGCTCAACGCGGTGCATTGGATTGGCGTCATAAATTCCGTGACTTAAACGAGCCTTTATTTGAAGAATTGTACGACAGTGTAAAAACAGGCAATGAAGCACGCATCACTATTGAAGCCAACTCCAAACCCGACTATCGTGAAAAGTTAGATGCTGAATTAAAAGAAGTCCGCGAATCAGAAATTTGGCAAACAGGCAAAACCGTGCGTGGTTTAAGACCGCAGAATAGTTAAAACGTTTTTTATCCGCAGATAACGCAGATTAACGCGGATAATAATTTTACCTTCTATTGTCATACTTACAAAGGCGGGCATCCAGTATCTTAATTAGAACTGGATTCCCATTTTCACGGGAATGAAGAGTTTTCAAAACCAACTAAGGAAATATAATGCTAAAAAAATATCATAAAACCCTATCATTTAGAAGTTTTAGATTGGCTCTAATTTTAATTACTTCATTATTAAGCACAGTCGTTAATGCTTGCACATGTATATCAAGCGAATTATCAGTTGAAGAAAGATTTAACCAAGCTGATGGTGTATATTTTGCCGTTATCACATCTATTACTACAGTTGGAGAGATTAATAAAAATTTAATCTCAAGTCAAAAACTGAATATTGAACTTACTGTTTATAAAACCTATAAAGGAATCAAAATTGACAAATTAATTGCTACTGGACTTGTCAACTTGCCATTTGTAGATAAGCAAGGTGAATTATCAATGTCTTCGAATAGTTGTGATGTTCAGTATTTTATAGGCAAAGAATATACTCTAATTACATATAATGACAAAATTATAGACTTAAGAATGTGCAGCGAAAATATATTCAATATAAGATATTTAGATAAGACAGAAAGAGAAACTTTTTATAGATTAACAAATTAATTATGAAGCACACTCAAAGCCCAACAATCGATAACATAAAAGCCGCGCAAGAGCGCATCTCAGCGGTTGTACAACGCACACCTTTGCAAGAAAACTTACAGTATTCGGCAATTTATGACGCCAATATTTACCTCAAGCGTGAAGATTTGCAGCAGGTGCGGTCGTATAAAATTCGTGGGGCTTATAATAAAATCTCGCAACACGATGTCAAACACGTGGTTTGTGCCAGTGCGGGTAATCATGCCCAAGGCGTGGCATACACCTGTCATAAGCTGGGAATTAAAGGCACGATTTTTATGCCAATTACCACTCCTAATCAAAAAATCGAACAGGTTAAAATGTTTGGGCAGAATCAAATTGAAGTAAAACTTATTGGCGATACCTTTGATGAGACGGGAATAGCTGCCAAAAGGTTTTGCAAAGAAAACAGTTATCTCTATATTCCCCCTTTTGATGATTTAGAAATTATCGAAGGACAAGCAACCATTGCTTTGGAAATTCTTGAA
>CAMZLQ010000060.1 GCA_947311585.1 uncultured Alcanivoracaceae bacterium
AAAACTCTGCACGTGGAGCAGGCAGAGTTAAATTAACCGTATCATACCAAAATTCTGGGAATTCAGAGACTAGTGGCTTGCTTGCATCAGGCGTATAGCCATTTGCCCCGTTGACCAACAAATAAGCTAAAGATATTTGCGGAAAAGGCGTATAAACATTATTGTTAGCACCTACAGACACATTGGTAAACATAGGCGTTAACCTCGTTTTCATTTGCACTCCATTAGACTTGCCTAAAATTAATTCAAGGGCTTTTCTAGCACTGGGTTGACCGTATCCAAATTTTTCGTCATGACCCAAGCCATTAACAGAACGCTCTGCTGTGGCGTTAAGTACATTTCTTAACCCAATTAATGTTGTGGGGTCATAATTGCCATTGGGCAATAGAGGAATAAAGTTAAAAAAAAGAGTGAAATTATTAAAATAAATAAACTGGTTTTAGAGGATGAATCAATTACTTTGGGTGCTGTTACTGAAAAAGTAATTTGTTGTCCATATAAGAAGGGATTAATATTTGGAGGTACAGGTAGCGGCATGATTTCAGTAACCCATGTAGTTTGCAAAGTATAAATTCCTTCTTGTAGTTGTCCAAGTTCATAATATTCTCTTGGAGCAGGAGAAACAGGAAAAGGATTGCAAAGGGGAGTACCACTAGCTATAACAGTTAAATCAATATGGTTGTTATTGAACTCAAATAAATGCGTGTCACCTTGCTGATTCTGTAATGGTAAAATCAAGCAAGGAGGATAAAAAGTGGTAAATAAACCCACTCGAATGGTATCCCCTACCATTGGATTTGGTGGGTCGATAATAACAGGTGGTTCAAAAGTTTGTGATTTAGATATACTAATAATAAACATAAAGCCACAAAAAACAATTATTTTATTCATAACTTACCCCACAATAATTCATTACTACTTTGTCTTTTCAAAAGGAATAAAGTTAAAAAAAAGAATGAACTTATTAAAATAAATAAGCTGGTTTTAGAGGATGAATCAACTACTTTGGGTGCTGTTACCGCAAAAGTTAATAAACCACCGTAAGTGTATGGAAAATAGGTAGGAGGGTCAGTAATTGGTACAGGAAGTGGTGTAAATGGACCAATGCCGTATGTTTGCATTGAGTAATTCCCTTCAGGTAACTGCCCTAACTCATAAAATTCACGTGGTGCTGGAGAAACAGGAAAAGGGTTACAAAGGGGGGTTGTTAATGCCACAACATAAAAATCAATTTGGTTGTTATTGAACTCAAATAAATGTGTGTCACCTTGTTGGTTTTGCCATGGAAGAATCAAGCAAGGAGGATAAAAAGTGGTAAATAAACCCACTCGAATGGTATCCCCTACCATTGGATTTGGTGGATCGATAATAACAGGAGGTTCAAAAGTTTGTGCTGATAATTGACCAGTACTGCAAGCAAATACGAAAGCTAAAATATAAAAGGGGTTAGTGATGTATTTTTTCATGGGCTTTTCTCGTAATAAAAACACTATTGTAAACAAATGGTTGAGTTTTTAATATTTTTTTACTTAATTCCTTGGTCATTTATAAAATACATGTTACCCCCCCCATTGAGACTTTGTCAACAAAAAAATAATTTTTTTAGCTCCAAATAAAATCAACCCATTAATTAGAAATCATCGGTAAGTGGGATTTATCCCACTCAAACCAACCTTATACCTAAAAAACGTCGGTTAAAACCGACAATCCAAAGGAACCAAACCCTCCACGCCAACCGTTTATTGGGTTCTCGAAAACTAACTCGTGGACAAACAACGCTTTTTTAGATTTTCTTCTTAAAAACACCAATGAAATAAGCATAATTACACCTCCAAGTATAATAAGTGAGTAAAGATTAGATAATAGGACAACAACTGGGGCTAACTCAAGCTGAATATTTTCTCCAAGTGGTAATCTAGGGGCGCCAGAAGGCAGTGAAAATGGTGTTGATGAGATAGTCCAATACATTTGAATCCTGTTATTTGTCACCACTTTGGTTTAATTGTCGTATTAACAACTAAGTAAACTATAGAGGAAATTATGCGATTCAATACAAACAAAACAATTTTAATTTTAACAATTACGGCACTTATCTCCTGTGGAGAGTCCAATAACAACTCAGCATCTTCTAACTCTTGTGACGGCATGTTGAAGAAAGCAGTTGAGTCTAGTATCCAAGGTATCAATGGCTTAGCAATTAAATTCTCAAATGAAGAATACCGCGAATGTGGTGTATCTTTTAAAAAAGGCGACATTAATTTTCAGGTTGATTTAGAGCTGACAGAAATGGGCACAGCACTTGATATGAAAAAGGTGGGAATCACGGAGATGACCCATTTTGCTCTTGAAGAACAGGTTATCAGTTTCTACAAGGAACAAGAAAATATTTCCAACGTTGGAGATAAAGCCATTTATTACCGAAGAAACAACAGCCACCAGATTTCAGTTCTTTCTGGAAATAATTCTTTTGTGGTTAGAACCATAAACTGGAACACCAGAGGTGGAGACAAAGACAGCACAGTTAAAGTCGCTAAGGCTATTGTTAAAGAATTAAAAGCACGTTAAGGTTTAAGCCTGCTTGCCTTAACAACATAGCGTAAACTGCCTCCAGCCATTAAGGCATTAAAAGGATAACAGGTTGATAAAATCAATTCTTGTTTGTTGGAAATAGTCAACTGTTGCTTATGGCTGTCAACAACGCTTAATTCACTGACTTTGTATCGAAACTCACCTTGGGTTGTTTGCACCGTTACTTTATCGCCTTTTTGCACGTCTTGGAGGTAGGCAAAGTGACTGTCTCTGTGACCAGATAATATCATGGATTTATTTTCACCAGGCATGCCACTGGCACTAAGGTGGGTAACGGAAAAGGCAAGATTGCGACCGCTTGAGCCTTCTAAAACAACGCTACTTTGTTTAATGCGCTCAAAATTGATGGTTGCTACTGGATAGGTGTCTGCCCATGACCACGGCTTATGTAATTTGTTATCCTTTAGGGTTTGTTGCCACGATTGGGAAATCAAATACTGCGACAACCAGGCTTTGGAGAGCATGTAAGCCGATGCACTCACATGCCAAAACCCCAAAGTCACAATTGCCAAAACAAATATTTTTTTAACTTTCATGGTGGTATCTATTTAATACAAAGGCAACAAGAAATAAAAACAAACCTATCATCAATTGCAACTTCCACCCCAAGGCTGTTTGTGGGAAATTTGCCTGTGCCAAGACTTCATGGTTTTGTTCAGATCTTTTTTGTAAAGCCACCAAACGACTTAATTCAGGATTTCTATCCACCGCCACCAACGAAGTAAATTCACTGACCAAGTGGTGTTGCAAGGCAATATCGGTAATTTGTTGCTCAAGGGCTTGTCGGTCTATTTCAGAATCTAGCATTAAATCATCGGTTAAGTCTTCAATCTGATTACGTGCCCATAATCGGGCAATGCCTTTTGAACGCCCATCTTTATTAAGTTTAAAGGCTTTTGACCACGATTTATTGCGACTAAAACCACTTAAAGCCACTTGTGAATTAAAATCTTTCATTTTGGCAGTTATCATCACGGGTTGATCGCTGTATAAATCTGGAATGACCCGAGGATTTTGCTCAACCGCACTGTTCCATTCAACAAACACATCGGTTAAAGCTGGCGAAGAGAGTTTGACAAAAAGTTCATTCATGTGCTTATCAACTTGGTTTAAATCAGCAATAGAGGTGTAAGTGCCGCGACCAATCAAGGCGGCTTTATTCATAAAATAATTATTTGGTGCTGCACCAATGGCAACGGTAAATAAGCGGGCTTTATTAATGTCTTTATTAATCTGAGAAAACAACTGCGCTTCATTGCCAACTGAACCGTCAGTAACAAAGATAATTTGTTTTAAATAACCCTCTTCGACCTCATCATTCATGGCTAATGCCAATGCTGGTGACATATTTGTGCCACCATCAGCTCGTAAATAATCAATAAAATCAATGGCTTTATCTAAGTTTTCGGTAGTGACCTCTTGAACACCATCAAAAAGTTCTCGCGCATTAGAATTAAACTCAATAACATTAAATTTATCTTCATAATCCAACTGCGTTAAACCAAATAACAGCGCATCTTTAGCGGCATTCATGGCATTTCCATCCATTGATCCTGAGGTATCAATGATAAACACCACTTCACGTTTTTGTGTATTCACTTGCGTTGATCTAGGTGGCAACAACATCATTAACACATACTCTTGCCCATTGAGTTTTTCACTAAACATCGCGGCTTTGGGTGTGTTTCCTTGTTTTGGGTACCATTGCAGTACAAAGTCTTTGTCATCGTATAAAATCCCATCATTTAGGGCGATGATGTGTTTGTTTTTGTTTTGCGAAACCAAGACCTTATGGTTTAAACTGAGCAAGTCTGTTAACTCAAAACCGGCTTCTAAACTTATCTGAATGCGGCGATTTTTGTCAACCAAAACCGTTGTTGTTGGAAGACCAGTGCCTTGCAGATTGGATTCTTGGGAGTCAGAAGAATCCTCATCTGCAAGAAACCGCTCTTGCATGTATCGACTTTTAATCGCCAGAGGTAAACGAAAGTCAATATGCCCTGCGTCGTAGGTTAATGTTTGTTGGTAAGTGATTTCCACCTTAACGATTTCATTTGGCATGATATTTGCCACATCGGTGGTAAAAAGATTCGGGCGGTATTGTTTAACTATACTGGCAGCCAAGCCTTCTGATTTGGCTTGGTTGTAGATTTCTTGTGCTTGTTTTTTTTCATGAATTTCGCCTTCAATCTCACGTTTACCAATAATTAACTTCATTTGATAAACCGCAGCATTGGCAGCCACAGGAAAAGCATACATGCCTTCATCCACCCAGTTAGGCGAGTCATTGACAAAACGTTGGGTGATTTTGACTTGCGCAACAATACCCGTTATGTCAATGTCGTATTGCGATGAAAGCAAGGTTAATGCCGAGTAATCATTGCCTTGTTCATGGTAGGAAAGCATCATGCCCGTGTCAATATCATCAAGGTTGAAATAATCTTGAGCCTGTGCTTGCACCTGATACAAACCCACATAAAACAAAACAAGCATGATAATCGTGTTTGTCCGCCAATTTAATTGCAAACCTTGATAAAGTTTTCTGTTTGGTTTTTTCTTGATTGCTGTGTTGTATTTTTGCTGATGCAAATCTTCAAGCTGTTGACGAATATGTTTGGTCGTCGTTATCTTCTCTGGCATTTTCTTTCCTCATGTTTAAAGCGTGGTGCTATTAAATCAAGAAAAAATGTCAACAAACAGACAACCTAATGATAGTTTATGCTCAATTGTGGCGAAATTAGGGCACAACCTTTTTAGGTATGATTCTTTAACTGCCTCAATTCTGAAACCAAATAATCTTATTAATTACAGCAGGTCAATTGACTTGTTAATTTACACGCATTTATAATGATAGGCTAGTTTTGAAAAAGAGTACGATAAAAATATGAATGAGTTAATTGCCTCACAAGGCATAAGTTTCACTTCCATTTCTCGTGGAATAATTGGCATGATTTCCCTTATCGCCATCGCCTATATCTTTTCCTCTGATCGAAAAAACATTTCTTGGAAAGTTGTGGGAATAGGCTTATTAATGCAGTTGATTATTGCGGTTGGTGTTTTATATGTTCCTGCCATTAAAGGAACCTTTGAATTTATAGGCCATCGCTTTGTTGATGTTATGGAATTTACCAAAGCAGGCACTCGTTTCTTATTCAACTCATTTGCAACTGGGAAAATAGAATCTCCATTAGTCAATTTTGCCGTTATGATATTGCCTACTATTATCTTTTTCTCTGCCCTAACATCGGTTTTATTCTTTTTAGGGATTATTCAAAAAATTGTTAAAGGACTTGCCATTATATTAACACGAGCCCTAAATATATCTGGTGCGGAAAGTTTATCAGTGGCGGGCAACATATTTTTAGGTCAGACCGAAGCACCTTTGATGATTAAAGCCTATCTTGCCAAGATGAACCGCTCAGAAATTTTATTGGTCATGATTGGTGGCATGGCAACCGTTGCAGGTGGTGTATTAGCGGCTTATGTTAGCTTTTTGGGTGGTGATGACTTAGCCCAACAAGCTTTTTACGCCAAACACTTATTGAGTGCTTCGGTTATGGCAGC
>CAMZLQ010000061.1 GCA_947311585.1 uncultured Alcanivoracaceae bacterium
ATTTAAAACCAACAAAGCCAATCTGGTAAGTGGGATTTGTTGGTTTTAAATGATGATTCAATATTAAATACTTCGATAAATGGTATTACAAGGCTATAGGAACGGTGGATAATCTTAAGAAATACTGTAAAAACCTAAAACAGAAGTATATAAAGGGTTTACCTAAGACTTCAAGCGTAAAAAGTGCTTTAAACTAGGCTTAGAGTGGGATAAATCCCACTTACCAGATTGGCTTTGTTTGGTTTTAAATAACCATTTAGGACTTAATGAGATAAAAAGACGTTCGCAAATAAACGCCTTTTTAGTTTCCAATAACAGTTTATTACAAACTGTACCCTCGTTCATCATGGCTAGTTATATCCAAACCTTCGATTTCGTCCTCTTCAGGAACGCGAATACCAATAAGTTTATCAATCACTTTTAATATGATATAACTTAAAATGCCTGACCAAACCAACGTTACAATAACTGATATGGCTTGAGCTCCCAATTGTGCTGCCATGGTGATACCTTCTCCGAAACCAACACCACCAAGTCCAGCCGAAACAAAGACACCAGTTAATAATGCACCAATAATTCCGCCAATACCATGAACACCAAAGACATCTAGTGAGTCATCGTAGTTGAATTTATTTTTCAACACCGTTGCACCCCAATAACAACCAACACCTGCGGCAAAACCAATGACAAGTGCACCAGTTGGTCCAACCGAACCTGATGCTGGTGTGATAGCAACCAAACCACCTACTGCACCTGATGCAATGCCTAAAACAGAAGGCTTTCCGTGTTTGAGCCACTCCACAAACATCCACGTCAGAGCAGCCATAGCGGTAGCTATTTGGGTCACAGCCATTGCCATGCCTGCGGTGCCATTGGCGGCTAATTCACTGCCTGCATTAAATCCAAACCAACCGACCCATAACAGGGCTGCGCCAATCAGTGTGAAAGTTAAATTGTGCGGAGCCATCAAGACTTTTTTGTAGCCCTTGCGTGGACCAATCATAACCGATGCAACGAGTCCTGCTACAGCTGCATTAATGTGAACGACTGTACCACCTGCAAAATCAAGTGGTCCCGTGGATAGTTGACTGAGCCAGCCACCACCCCAAACCCAATGACAGATGGGCAAATAAACGATGGTTCCCCAAAGAGCCATAAACCACAACATGGCAGAAAACTTCATGCGTTCGGCAAAAGCACCAACAATAAGTGCTGGTGTAATGATGAAGAAGGTCATCTGAAAAGTCATAAATACCGTTTCAGGAATTGTTCCAAATAGAGAATCAACTGAAATATTAACTAACATAAAATTATCCAATCCACCAATCCAACTATTTAAACTACCGCCATCAGAAAAAGCCAAGGAATAGCCATAAACCACCCACAAAACACTCATCATGCCCGTGATGGCAAAACATTGCATCATTACCGATAAAACATTTTTACTGCGAACCATGCCTGCATAAAACAAAGACAACCCAGGAATGGTCATTAACAAAACCAAAGCCGTTGCGGTTAACATCCAAGCGGTGTCGCCAGCGGACAAAACATCTTCAGCAAAAGCAAGATTAGGTAAAATTAACAATGTTAATATAGGCAAAAGACTTTTTAGATCTTTTTGCAACTTTTTAACACGTTCCACGACTAGTAAAAATACCTCTTTTCTTCTATAACGCATCATTGCCCGTCTCTCCTGTGCGAATACGCACCACTTGCTCTAAATCACTGACAAAAATCTTGCCATCGCCTATTTTTCCTGTTGCTGCTGCCGAAATTATAGATTCGATTACTTTCTCGACCAATGCATCATCCACAGCGATTTCTAATTTAACTTTGGGTAGAAAATCCACCACGTATTCCGCTCCTCGATAGAGCTCCGAATGGCCTTTTTGTCGGCCAAATCCTTTAACTTCCGTTACTGTAATGCCGCTAATGCCAATATCTGATAAAGCTTCACGGGCATCATCCAGTTTAAACGGTTTTATTATTGCACTTACCATTTTCATTGTGATTACCTCGTTTAAAATTTAAAAGTCTTAGACCATGCCAATGACAAAGTTGTGTCATTTACACTCTCAAGACCTGTTGTTGTATCAATGGCTAGGGTAAAATCCGACTTGCTCGCACTTAAATTTAAGTGGCTGTAATCATCTCCTAGCGTGTGATCGAAATCGTATCGACCAATTGTTGCGCCTAACTCTATGCCATTTTGTAATTCTTTAGAATAAGCCAGCGAAAAATATAAATCTCCTTGACTAAAAGTGACCCCTGTATTGTCTTTCGAGCCAATGGTATAAGCTAAGTTTGCAGTAAATCCAGCTTGACCAATACTGAAATAGGCTTCATTAAAATAATCGTTATCATTAGGGTACTGGTAACTGATAATGCCCATATCATAGGTAATATTATCAATTTGGGTGCTAAAACCTCCATACAAATCCAGTTCATAACTTCCGCTTGAAAGTGTTGACGCCCAAGAACCTAGGTAAAACCCAGAATTGTTAGCGTAATCAAACCCACCTGAATCGGCGATATGTTTATTGCTTTGGGTAATACCGCGCCAAAGGTAATTGCTGGCTATGCCAAAGTTGGCAGAAGTTTGTGCGGATGTTATGCTTGGTGAGGTCAAACAAAAAGCA
>CAMZLQ010000062.1 GCA_947311585.1 uncultured Alcanivoracaceae bacterium
AAAAGTGATTTTATTGCCAAACAAGCCCGCAAGCTGATAGAGGTTTCCTATACTGAATTACCCGTCATCACAACGGCTAAAGAGGCTTTTGAAAAGGGTGAATTTATCAATGATGCACGTTCGTTTAATTTGGGTGATGTGGATGAGGCTTTTGATGATTGTCAATACGTGTTTGCAGATGAGACTTTTTCCAACGGACAAGAACATTTGTATTTGGAAACCCAAGGCGCTTATGCTGAAAAACAAGAAAATGGTTGCATCAAACTCATGTCATCTACCCAAGGCCCAACGGTGGTGCAACGCATTGCGGCTCGTATTTTGGGTGTTTCGATGCACAAAATTGAAGTGGATGTCACGCGATTGGGTGGTGGATTTGGTGGCAAGGAAGACCAAGCCACACCGTGGGCATGTATGGCAGCTTTGGCAACACACGTACTAAATAAACCTGTCAAATTAATACTCGATCGCCACGATGATTTAAAAATGACGGGTAAGCGTCATCCGTATGAAAGTACTTTTAAAATTGGTTTGGATAAATATTACAAAATCAAAGCGTTTGAAGTGCGGTTTTTGCAAAACTCAGGAGCTGCTGCTGATTTGTCACCTGCCATAGCCGAACGCACCTTGTTTCACGCGACAAATACTTATTACATTCCCAATGTTAAAACAACAGTGCACTCATGCAAAACTAACTTGCCACCGAATACGGCTTTTCGTGGTTTTGGTGGGCCGCAAGGCATGGTTGTGATTGAATCGGCTATTGCCAAAGCCGCAGAACAATTGGGAGTCCCTGCATACAAAATTCAACAAGCCAATTTACTGCGTGAAAATGACACCTTCTCTTATGGGCAAATCGCCGAAAAAGTTGAGGCACAAAATGTCTGGAAGCAACTCAATGAAAAGGTTGATATTGAAGCAGCAGAGCAATCGGTTCAAACATTCAATCAAAACAACCAACAATTCAAAAAAGGCATGGCAGTGATGCCGATTTGTTTTGGTATCTCTTTCACCAACACACCCATGAATCACGCCCGTGCCTTAGTGCACATTTACCAAGATGGCAGTGTCGGCATTTCCACAGGAGCAGTGGAAATGGGACAGAGTGTTAACACTAAAATGCTGCAAGTGGCAGCTCAAACTTTTTCGATTACCCCAGATTTGATAAAACTAGAAACCACCAATACCACACGGGTTGCCAATACATCACCAACGGCTGCCAGTGCTACTGCCGATTTAAACGGTAAAGCTTTGCTCAAAGCCTGTACTGCCTTATTAGATAGACTCAAACATGTGGCTGCTGATGAATTGTCTGTTGGAGTTGATACTTTAGCAATAAATAATGGTTGGGTTGAAGTTAATGGTGAAAAGACTGAACTTGATTGGAAAAATTTAGTTTTCAAAACCTTTTGGAAACGCATTTGCCTCACAGAAAATGCACACTATGCGACACCCATAATCAAATTTGATAAAAGCAAAGAAAAAGGTCATCCCTTTGCTTACCATGTTTATGGTGCTGCATTAGTACAAACAACCGTTGATTGCCTGCGAGGTACTTATGAAATTGACCGTGTGGATATTGTCCATGATTTCGGCAAAAGCATGAACAAAGGTGTGGATTTAGGTCAAGTCGAAGGGGCATTGGCTCAAGGCATTGGATGGATGACTATGGAGGAGGTTGCTTACAACGAACAAGGCCGATTGTTGTCCAACACCTTATCGACCTACAAAATTCCCGATATATTCTCTATTGCCAAAGACATCACCGTCGAAGCACTAGAAACCGAAGGTCACGACATGGCAATTTTCAAATCAAAAGCCGTTGGCGAACCACCTTTGATGTATGGAATAGGGGCTTACTTTGCCATTGCCAATGCCATCAAAGCCTTTAATAAAGATTATCAAATAAAATTTCACTCGCCCATGACGCCTGAAAAAGTGATGATGGGATTGCATGAGGTTTAAAAAAAATATAGAATTTGACAGGTTTATTTAGAAACTTTATTCTTAATCGCAATCAGAATAGCCAATACAAAGAAGGCGCCAGGCGGTAGGATGGCTATTAAAAAACCGTGGTAGTCTTCGAAAATTTGCCATTGTATGACCTTGCCAAACTCACCAAACAATAGGTGGGCTTGATTGAATAAACTGCCATTACCAAGGATTTCGCGGATGGCTCCGATAACAACGAGAACCAAGGCAAAACCTAAACCAGTAAAAAATCCATCTTTTATGGCAAGCCAGATAGTGTTTTTGGAAGCAAAACTTTCGGCGCGTGCCATGATGATGCAGTTGGTGACAATAAGCGGAATGAAAATACCTAAAATCAAATACAATTCATGGAAATAAGCATTCATAAACATTTCTAATGCCGTTACCACACTAGCGATAATAAGCACAAACAGAGAAATGCGTATTTCTTTGCTAATAATTGGCTTGATGGCAGAGACCAAAGCATTGGTTAACACAAGGGTAAAGACAGTGGCAATGGCAAGTCCAAGTGCGTTCACCACCGAATTGGAAACTGCCAACAAAGGGCATAATCCCAATAATTGCACCAGTGCTGCGTTATCATCAATTAGTCTTTTACGTATAAATCCACTCATTTGATTGTGTCCTCTTTATGTGTGGTTGTTAAAAACTCGTGTTGAAATTCTAAGGCATGCTTAATCGCTTCGACAACCGCACGTGGCGTTATGGTTGCGCCAGTAATTTGGTCAAACTGCCCACCATCGCGTTTGACTTTCCAGTTTTTTATGCCAACTTTGTTTATTGATAGACTTGGAAATTGTTTAAGCCAATCGCTTTTGTTGGCTTGGATTAAATCACCAAGTCCTGGTGTTTCGTGTTGTTCTAAAATTTTAACGGCGGTTATTTCGCCGTTGTTTTTAATTCCTACCATTAAATCAATATCGCCAGAATAACCATTTCGCGCCGTGACTGGCACTGCAATAACGGTTGTTTTACCGTTTAATTTGCCAACATACAAAGCTTGTTCTTTACGGTGCCCAAGTTGTTCAGGGTGATTGATTAATAAGCTGTCTTGGGTTAAATCATTGTCGTGTAGCTCATCAGGAATTAACTCTTTTAAGCTTTCTAATAACAACATTTTCTTTTGCTGAGCTATTTTGTCGTGTGTTGCTTTTTCACTAAAAACCAAGAGACCACTGGTGAAAAATGTCACCAAGGCTAAAACAAGAGGGATTTTAATAAAAGGACTCATTTATTTTCTTGCCCAAATGCTTTAGGAATAGTCAAACGGTCAATTAATGGTGCGGACATGTTCATAATTAACACTCCAAATGCTACGCCGTCTGGGAAGTTACCAAATTCTCGAATCAATAAAGTCATAATAGCCACTCCTGCACCAAATATGAGTTGACCTTTGTGTGAGGAGCAACCTGAGGTAGGGTCGGTGGCAATAAAAAAGGCACCAAGCATCAGCCCGCCAGAAAAGAGGTGTTGCAGTGGACCAATAAAATTATCTGCATCAAATAAATAGAAGGGCAATGAAAAAGCAATTGTTGTTAAAATAACCGCAGTTGGTACTCGCCAAGTAATGATTTTTTTATAGATGAGGAAAACTCCTCCAATAAAATACATATTGGCGACCCATTCCCAACCTAAGCCACCAAAATCACCAAAGACAACACCTGTTGTGATTTCGCTCATCATTTTGTCTTGCGAAATGCCTGTTTTGATTAAATCCAAGGGTGTGGCTTGGGTTAAAGTGTCAAATTCAATTGCGGTAGGGAACTGCCCTAAAAATATGGCATGCAAATTTTCCACAAAACTCATGGCATAAGGACTAATAGAATGCGGAGGTAACCAGATGCTCATGGCTTGTGGGAAGGAAATCAAAACCACAGCAAAGCCTAACATCGCTGGATTAAATATATTTTGTCCGAGTCCGCCAAATAAATGTTTTGCCACCACAATGGCAAAAAACATGCCAATAAAGCTTATCCACCACGGAGCAACGGGTGATATACATAAAGCAAACAATAGCCCAGTAACAAATGCTGAATAATCTTTAAGAAATAATTTGATTGGCTTGCCCAACAGTTTCAAGGAGATCGCTTCAAAAAATAGCGCAAAGAGAATGCTGAGGGTGAGTTGGATAATTATACCTGTACCAAAAAAGAGTACATGAGCAAACATAGCAGGCACAAGAGCAAGCCAAACGGTTAGCATAACTTTGGCAACGCTGTTTTTGTTCGGGATATGCGGTGCACTTTCGGTGTTGAAGACCTTATTCTGCATTGTTGTCTGTCTCCTGTTTTTTGGTTTTTTGTTGTGCGATTTTTTCCGCTTTGGCTTTTTGAATTCGTTCCATGGTTGCATTTAAATCTTGTTTAATTTTATCTGGGTTGCTTGTTCTCCTTCTTGTGCGCTTGCGTTTGGCGGCTCTTTCGGTTTTTAAACGTTCCAAACGGGCTTCACGTTGCTCATGTCGAATCTGGGCTTTATCTGATTTTTCCCGTTTGTAGTCTAAATATTTCAACTCCGATTTTGCGTAACGATAATAATCAACCAGTTTAATTTGACTGGGACAAACCCAAGCACAAGCGCCACATTCGATGCAGTCATACAAATGATGTTCTCGTGCTTTTTCAAGATTCTCACCTTTGATATACCAGTGTAATTGTTGCGGTAAAAGTCCAGCAGGGCAGACATTGACGCATTCGCCACAACGAATACATGGCAAGGTGTCGCCATAATGCTGGGTGATTTTTTCACTTAATGCCAAAATACAATTGGTGGTTTTGTCTATGCCAATAGAACAATCTGGCATGGAATAACCCATCATTGGGCCACCTATGATGAGGCGATGCGTTTTGTCTTTGTCAAAGTCAGCGTGTTGCAGTAAATGGCTCATCGGAGTGCCAATAGCGGTGACAAAATTTTGCGCCATGCCAATGCAGTCTCCTGCAATAGTGACGATACGTTCAACCAAAGGACGCCCTTCGGCTATATAGTCACTTAACGCTTTAATCGTGCCGACATTTTGCACAATAATGCCAAGGTTTAAGGGTAAACCACCAGAAGGAACTTCAAGGCCTGTTAAGACTTTAATCAATTGTTTTTCACCACCAGCAGGATAGATGGTCGGAACTTTTACCACACTAATGTTTTGAATGTTTCGGTCTTTGACTCGTTTATCTATGTTGGATTTGATGTTGCCGACTTGATCTTCAAGAGCAAAAATGGCTTGACTCGCCCCAGAGGCTTTCATCATGAGTAATATGCCATTAATTAAATCATCTGGAAAATCTAACATGAGTTGTTCGTCACAGGTAATATAAGGTTCACATTCAGCACCATTGACGATAAGTGTATTAATACTGTTGTTTTGCGAATTGTATTTAAGGTGTGTTGGGAAACCTGCACCACCAAGTCCAACAAGACCCGCTTCGTGAATACTGTTGATAATATCTTCTGGTGTAACCGAATCAATATAGGATTGGTTGATCTTTGTTTGAGCTAAATTAACCCATTTTTCTTTTCCATCTGATGTGATTTCAATGACGTAGGATATATCTGCTTCTGGACTGGCTGTTGCACGTTGTTGGATGGCCGTAATTTCACCCGATGTAGAGGCGTGAATATACGAACCCTTAATGGTATCGGGTTTAGCAATAATTTGTCCTTTTAAAACCCAGTCGCCTACTTTTACTAAAGGCTTGGCAATATTGCCTCGGTTAATACGCAGTGACATATAAACTTTATCTGCAATGGGTAAACGGGACAAACCATTTTGCAGGGAATCATTCTTATGGTGCGGTAATTTAATGCCACCTTGTAATTTATACAGTTGTTGCGAATTGACAGAATTTACCATTGCTTAGCCTCTTCAATTGTCTCATAGAGTGCTGGTTTTTCAATGCGTTGAATAAATTTGGGCAATGGAGCTTCAATGCTAATAATGCAATCAACAGGACAAGCAGGAATACAGAGGTCACAGCCAGTGCAAGCGTCAATAATAATGGTGTGCATGTGTTTAGCCGCACCAACGATGGCATCAACAGGACAGACTTGAATGCATTTAGTGCAACCAATGCAATCTTTCTCAACGATTTCAACCACTGTATCAATGGCTTTAACTTCGCCATTATCTGGATTTAGCTCTAAGACCTCAACGTCTAATAGTTCGGCTAATTTTTTAACGCCTTCTTCTCCCCCTGGAGGGCATTGGTTGATTGCTGCCTCGCCATTGGCGATGGCCTCAGCATAAGGCTTGCATCCTGGATAAGTGCATTGTCCGCATTGGGTTTGTGGTAATATGGCATTAATTTGTTCGACTATTGGGTTGCCTTCGACTTTAAATTTTTTCGATACCCACATGACAACCAGTCCAAAGACTAATGAGACAAGTGAGATAATGATTAAACTAACAAAAGGATTCATTTAGCGTACCATTCCACCAAAACCCATAAAAGCAATAGACATAATGCCTGCGGTCACTAAGGCAATAGGCGTACCTTTGAATGATTCGGGAATATCTGACATTTCGATGCGTTCACGAATAGCAGAAAATAAAACCAACACCAAGGTAAAGCCAACTGATGCACCAAATCCAAATACGGCAGATTCAATTAAATTATTCTGTTCTTGAATATTAAGCAAAGCCACACCCAAAACAGCACAGTTGGTGGTAATCAAGGGCAAGAAAATCCCCAAAACTTGATAGAGTAGAGGAGAAGTTTTATGCAATATCAGTTCAGTGACTTGTACAGTGACAGCAATCACCAGAATAAAGCTCAAAGTTTTAAGGTATTCAAGTCCTAGAGGCACCAATAAATACGTGTGAATGAAATAACTTAAGATGGATGAAAGCGTCAAGACAAAGGTCGTTGCCAAACCCATTCCAAGTGCCGATTGGTATTTGCTCGATACGCCCATAAAAGGACACAAACCTAAAAATTTCACCAAAACGAAGTTATTGATGAACACCGCACTAATAAAGATGAAAAATAATCCACTCATAAATTGATATTTAATAAATTGACCGCATATTTTAACGGCTATTGAAACCAATAGTATAACATTAGTCAAATATTGAGAATATAAATGAATAATTACGGTAGATTAGATGCATCTTACAAAGCTGCAGGTGAAGAAAAAGGCATAAGAAAATTAGTGGATGATTTTTACCACGAAATGGAAACACAAGCAAAAGGACAGCACATCCGTTCTATGCATAAAGACTCTTTGGATGTGATTAAGGATAAATTGGCATTATTTTTGATGGGATGGCTTGGTGGCCCGCGAAAATACGGTGAAAAATACGGCGGAATATCAATCCCGATGGTGCATAAACACCTTGTAATTAATGAAGAAGAACGCGATGCATGGTTATTTTGTATGCAACAAGCGTTAAAATACCAAGATTACGATGAAGATTTTAAAGAGTATTTGCTTGTTCAGTTATCACGTCCAGCTAATCGAATTATGCAAGTTTCACAAGCCAGTCAAGGTTAAAAGAACATGAAAATAGCACAATCACCGATAAATAAAACCTGTAAAGAACGTGAAATTCTTAACCAAGAATTGTCGTTTGATAACAAAAAAATACTTGAATTAGGCTGTGGTAAGGCAAAGCTCACACGCATTATTGCACAAGGTGGCAAGAATAGGCATGTCACCGCTACTGAAGTGGATAAAATTCAACATAAGAAAAATTTGCAAATTAATGATTTGCCCAATGTGGATTTTGTTTTTGCAGGTTCTCAAAATTTACCTTTTGAAGACAATAGTTTTGATATTATTCTTTTATTCAAATCCTTGCATCATGTACCAATGGAATATATGGATGATGCCATGAAAGAAATTTCCCGAGTGTTAAAGCCTGAAGGCTTGGCATATATTTCGGAGCCAATTTTTGCGGGTGATTTTAATGACATACTGCGTTTGTTTCATGATGAGCAAGAGGTTAGAGCAGCGGCTTTTGATTCGATTATAAAGTGCGTAAAAGCAGGTGATTTAAAACTGGTGAAGCAAATTTTCTTTAAAACACCGCGTAACTATCCTGAATTTAGTGATTTTGAACAATTAATTATCAATGTCACGCACAGCAATCACCAATTAAACGATGAACTAATGGAAGAAGTCAAACGCAAATTTATGGCGCACATGAGCGATACTGGTGCTCATTTTGAAACGCCAATTCGTGTTGATTTATTAACTAAGTAAATGGATAAAATTGATGTCATTGTTATCGGTGCAGGTGCTGCTGGTTTGATGAGTGCAATCAGTGCGGGAAATCGCGGACGTAAAGTGCTAGTCCTTGATCATTCTAATAAAGTGGGCAAGAAAATTCTGATGTCAGGAGGAGGGCGTTGTAATTTTACCAATTACGATATACAACCTGAGAATTATATCTCACACAATCCTCATTTTTGCAAATCTGCATTGAGTCGTTACACGCAATGGGATTTTATTGCCTTAGTCGAAAAACACGGGATTGCTTACCATGAAAAAAAGCTAGGGCAATTGTTTTGTGACACTAAGTCTAAAGATATATTGAATATGTTATTAGATGAATGTAACCAAGTAAAGGCCACTATTCGAGACCATTGCGGGGTTGAAAAAATCACTAAAACAGGACAAGGCTTTAAAGTCAAAACCAATCAAGGAGACTTTTCATGCGAGTCATTGGTCATTGCTACAGGCGGTTTATCCATTCCCAAAATGGGAGCAACGGGGTTTGGTTATGAGCTTGCTAAACAATTTGGGCTTAAGGTTCTAGCGACTCAAGCCGCACTGGTGCCTTTTACTTTAAATGATAGAATGAAAGTGGATTTCTCAGCTCTTTCTGGCACTTCAGTTGATGCAATTGTCACTTGCAATGGGCAGTCCTTTCGCGAAAATATTTTATTTACTCACCGCGGATTGAGCGGACCTGCTATTTTACAAATTTCCAGTTATTGGAATCAAGGCGACACGATAACAATTGATTTAATGCCAGATTGTAATGTCGTTGAGTTATTAAATACCAATTCAAAAAAGCAACTTAATACCGTTTTGAATGAAATCTTTAGCAAAAAATTAGCCAATACTTTATGTGAATTGTGGTTTGAAAGACTCGCTTTTAAAGCGTTGGCTGAAGTTTCGAAGCAAAGCAAGGAACAAATTGCTAAACAGTTAACAAGCTGGCAATTCAAACCAAATGGAACAGAAGGTTATCGCACAGCAGAAGTCACTCGTGGCGGTATTGATACCGATGAAGTGTCTTCAAAGACATTTGAATCCAAAAAAGTCAAAGGCTTATATTTTGTTGGTGAAGTGTTGGATGTTAGTGCACATTTGGGCGGTTACAATTTCCAATGGGCGTGGTCCTCTGGTTTTGCAGCAGGGCAGTTT
>CAMZLQ010000063.1 GCA_947311585.1 uncultured Alcanivoracaceae bacterium
ATTAGCATTCCTAATCAGAGTTTTCAAGACAAATGCCGCATTAAAAATATTTACTCATTATCCAAACAACAAGTAAATGAAATTAATTCATTATGAATACCTGAGACCAGTGTATAACAATATAACTGCGTGTAAACAGTGAAATATTCCAAATCCTAGATTTGCATCACGTTTTTAATTGAATTTTTGTTGTAATATGCTAACATGAGTGTATTGGTGGGAACTTTACATGAACAATGTGTTCTAAATACCTGTTAAATTTAGAGTTTTAGGAGCTTAACCAAAGTGAAATTATTTTGTAATCTGTTGTTGCTAGCATTGACACTATTCTCTATGAGTGCCCATGCAAATGATGAAGATTCTCTTAATTTTCAAAGAATTGACCCTCAACTTATCAATTACCATCTTCAAGAAAACAAGGACGATAGTTGGATAAAAACAAGCACCTCTCAGCCTAGTAAGTTTTTCTCATTATCTTCAAAAAAGACCAACTCTTTTCGAGATGAAGTGGAAATGGCATGGAGTTTTTCAAACCTATTCAGTATAAATGTTAACCTCTTTGAAGACGGCAACTATAAAAATTACTTCAACCTTCCCTCACAAAGCAGCCCTACTCGCTCCTTGAACAAGTCAGCGTCTCGTTCTTTACAGCCAACGTTAGATACAAACACTCGACTCAAAGGTTATAAAATTGGCTTGTCTTCTGATTTTGGCATAGGCAATCAATTTAAACTTGGCATTAATTTGGACTACGGAAAATTAAATGGCGCGGATTTAATTGGATTTAATACCAACAACGTCAACATGAGTTCATTTGCACTTGGAATAAAAAACAAAAAATTTGGCGCTTCCTTAATTACAGATAGTGTCATTGAAAACAACAATTTTTTATCAAACCAAGCACGCATGGGTTTTGAAATTGATTGGCACTTTTCTGAAAATACAACTTTTTCATTCGGTTCCAAACAACAAATAAAGAACACTGACGATAGTTCGCAAACAACAAATTTTGACAACCTTTCTGGCAACGTTCAATACATAAAATTTCAATATAATTTATAATTTTACCTATATTAGTCATTTCTAATAGAGATTAAATACTGCATTTGCTATAGTCCCTTCTTCTTAAGAGATGATAAGTGATAGTAAACAAAATGCACATTAAAAAATTTGGTGGCACTTCTTTAGCCACTGCCAGTAAACTCAAAACAGTTGCAGAAATAATTTTTAACGCTTCTAAAAAATCACAGGTTGCCGTTGTGTTGTCAGCCATGGGAAAAGTGACCGACAACCTTATTGAAATAATTTCTATCGCCGTAGCCGATGGAGATTGGAAAAGTAGAATCGAATCATTGGAAGATTTTCACAATCAAACATTGGTCGAACTTAATTGCGCTTGTCGACTTGAGGCACAAAAACAGCAAACCAGTATTAGTTATTTATTTCAAGAAGCGCAAGCAAAACTGCAAGGAATCAGCTTACTAGGTCAATGCCCTGAGGATACGTATGCATGGTTAATCACTTTAGGAGAGCAACTTTCTGTTTCTCTTATGTATTCGCAACTTATCTCTCTTGGACTCACTATTGAAACCATAAATGCACGCGCGCACATCATAACAACTGAAAATGCATTTAGTGGTGAGGTTGACATTAACCAATGTAAGTCAAATCTTTCTGCCTATAAAAAGAGTAACGCAGAAGTCTTACTCATGCCTGGATTTTGTTCTTCTAGTCCTTCAGGTAAAGCCACCACATTAGGTCGAAATGGGTCTGATTATTCTGCCGCATTGCTTGCCATAAGTCTAGAGGCACAAAGGTGTGAAATTTGGACAGATGTTGATGGCGTTTATAACGCCAATCCACGGGAAGTTAGCACGGCTTATTTGGTTCCCCAACTGAGCTATTATGAGGCGATGGAATTGTCTTATTTTGGCGCCAGTGTTTTACACCCTAAAACAATTACACCGCTTATGCATGCGGACATTCCATGCGTGATTAGAAACACTTTTAATTTGGATTCAAAAGGCACCATTATCAGTCACAACCCTCATAAGACTGACAATTTTGCCACGGCCATCTCAAGCCTTGAAAATATTACCATGGTGACCGTAAGCGGTCCAGGGATGAAAGGCATGGTTGGCATGGCTGCGCGGGTATTTGATACCATGAGTGATAAGAATATCAGTATCATACTCATTACTCAATCTTCTTCCGAATATTCAATTAGCTTTTGCATCGATACGCATTCAAAAACTCTGGCACAACAGTGTCTTAATGATACTTTTGCTCTTGAGTTAAAAAATGAGATGCTAGAACCCATTTCATTTAAAGATAATTTAGCAATAATCACCTTGATTTCAGATAACATGAAAAAACGTCGTGGCACGGCAGCACAATTTTTCCAATCATTAGCCATTGCCAATGTCAACATTATTGCCATCGCTCAAGGGTCAAACGAACGCTCTATTTCTGCTGTGATTGAAGAAGATAGAGTTAAACGAGGATTAAGAAGTTGTCATCAACTATTTTTTGACTCGCGTCAACAAGTAGAAATCATACTTATCGGCTGTGGACTTGTGGGCGATGCTTTTTTAATGCAAATTCAAAAACAACAAGCTTATTTGAACAAACAAAACATTCGCATAAAAGTATGCGGTATTATCAATTCAAAAGGCGCTTTATTAAATGAAAACGGCATAGACCTAAGTCATTATAAACAATCCATAACAACCGACCTAAAAGAATTTGACAAAGAACAACTCAAAGCATTTAGGCAGCAATCCAATATGATTAACCCAATTATTGTTGATTGCACCTCGTCCACTGAAATTGCACAAGATTATTGTGACTTTTTTGCAGCAGGTTATCACATTATAGCAGCAAATAAAAAAGCCAACACCCTGAGCTACGAGTACTACAAAAAATTAAAACAGACCGCAGTGCATTCTCACCGACAGTTTAATTATGAAACCAATGTTGGTGCTGGATTACCCGTTATTGACACCTTCAGAAATTTATTACGCGCAGGCGATAAATTAGTCAAATTTGAAGGGATATTATCTGGCTCAATGTCTTATATTTTTGGAAAACTTGATGAGGGACTGCCTCTGTCTCAGGCCGTAATAAAAGCCAAAGAGAAAGGCTTTACAGAACCCGATCCTCGCGATGATTTAAGTGGCATGGACATTGCCCGAAAAGTTCTTATTATTGCCAGAGAGTCTGGTTTAAAACTAGAATTAAGCGATGTCAAAATTGACTCCTTATTAACCCAAGAGCTGATTGATGCAGCGAATGTCAAAGAGTTCATGGAAAAGCTTCCTGATTTGGATGATAACATTAAGAAATTAAACCAACAAGCCCAAGCGAAAAACTGTGTGTTACGCTATATTGGCACGGTATCAAATAATGAATGCTCCGTAAAAATTGAAGAAATTCCGCAATCCTCTGCCCTCTATTCGGTAAAAGAAGGTGAAAATGCCATCTCATTTTATAGCAAATACTATCAACCCATCCCAATGGTTCTTCGTGGCTATGGAGCAGGAGCGGATGTCACTGCAGCTGGAATTTTCTCAGATGTGATTAAAATAGTTCCATCTAAAAGCAGTTTTATATAACTCTTTCAACAATTGCTATTAATAAAAATAGGGCTTATTAATAAGCCCTATTTAGTTAGTCAATTTCTTTTAAGTGCAACAAAAATTCTTTGGCATTTTTATACCCAAAGAAGCTTGATTGTTGTATCAATTGCCCTTGCTTGTCAAAGAACAGCGTGGCAGGAGGACCTACTATTTTGAACTTCTTCATTAAGGCTCTATCATCCTTATTTTGTTCAGTAACATCTGCCTTTAATACAGTAAATTTATGGAGCATGTTTTTAACTTGTTCATCACTGTAAGTTGTGCCTTCCATATGCACGCATTCAACACACCAATCAGCGTAAAAGTCTAATAAAACAGGTTTATCTGAACTGGAAATAATTTGTTGCAACTCTGCTAAATTTGCAACTTTTTGAAATTCAAACTCTTGTTTTTGGGTTAAAGGGTGCATGAAATCCGTATTGCCCTTAATGGCACCATAAATTTCGGCAACACCAATGCCAATCAATGCAATTTTGAACACCAAGAACAGCCAGATGAGTTTGCTGCCTTTTCTAATATTTTTAACCGCATAACGGTACCAAAATATGGAAGATAATAGTGCTAATAGACCAAATAAAAGCAACGTGGCTTTAGCTGGAATAATTCGCGACAAGAACCAAATTGCCATACCAATAAGAGCGATACCGAAAAATGATTTCACCACATTCATCCAACCACCTGATTGCGGCATCCATTTGCCAGCCGAGGCACCAATCAACAATAAAGGCACACCCATACCAATCGACATGGCAAACAGTGCAAAACCACCCACGACTGGATCACCTGTGTTAGAAATATAGAGCACGGCACCGGCAAGAGGAGGAGCCACACAGGGACCAACAATAATGGCGGATAAAAAGCCCATTATTCCGACGCCAATGTAGGAGCCTGACTTTTGGTTATTACTGACATTTGACAACTTTGATTGCCATGAGGCAGGTAATTGCAAATCGTAATAACCAAACATACTAAAAGCCAGGGCTACAAAAACCAAACTAAAGGCAATTATTACCCAGTCTACTTGTAATGCTGCCTGAATATTTGCACCTAACATCCCTGCAATAACACCCGCTGCTGTATAAGCTAATGCCATAGCTAACACATAGATTAAAGAAAGTGAAAATGCCCGCGAGCGAGAAATTTCACCTTGTCCCATAATCAATCCAGATAAAATTGGAATCATCGGAAAAATACACGGTGTTAAAGCCAACAATAAACCAAAGCCAAAGAATCGAAGAATGGTTTTCCACCACGCATTTTGCTCTAAATCACTTTGTATCTGATCTTGCTCTGAAAGTTTGACTGGTTCGGTTGTCGCAGTTGTAGTTTTATTGGCACTATTGACTTTTATCGGAGGTAAATCCAACGTTATCAACCTTAACGAAGGGGGGTAACAGATTCCTTCATCTACGCACCCTTGAAACTCTGCTTGTAATTGCAATTGATTTGATGAGCCTGCTTGGCGAATCACTGGAATATCCACTTCTATTTGACCAAAAAACACTTCCACATCACCAAAGTGAGGATCTTGTTTAACTTTACCTTTTGGAAAATTCACTTCTCCTAAATCAATACCCTTGGTTAAAGATGTTAACTTGACTTTATCCTTGTACAAATAGATATTATCACCCATAGTAAATCGAGCTGATAAATTTTTGTCATCTAAGGCAATAGTTTCAAATCTAAAAGCTTCAGATTCTGGCAATACCGAATCACTCTGACCATTCCAATCTGAACTAGCTGAATTTAGTCCTAAGCTATTGCCAGTAGGAGTACCTAAAGAATTAGTCGGTTGTGTTGCAATTTGTTGGATAGGCAGTTTAATTTCGACTTCCTTGGTTTTCGGAGGATAACACACCCCTGCTTCTGCACAGCCTTGGTATTTAAACTTAAACTTTGTTGTGCGTTTCACGTCTTTATTTGTATAGGGAATAACAATATCAATTTTATTATGGTACGTTTCGACTTCTCCAAAAAATTCGTCTTCTTTTTTATGGCCATCAGGAATTTGGGCTTCACCAAAGACCACATTCTGGTTTTCATTAGGAAACTTGAAGGCATGTTTATAGAGATAGTATTTGGGAGCAATATCAATACGCAAGGTAACGCTATCAATGTCTGTTTTTAACACCTTAGGTGCAAACGCCTCATCCACGTCAAGTAATTCCTCATCTTGAGCGAGACTAATTTGCGCTATATTGATAAATAAAAAAAGAGTAATAAGTTTAATTGTATTCATAAATTTATATTTTTTGTTAGTTAATGAGCCTAGACCCTAAAGATGAATGTTTTCCTTCAGTTTTTATGGATAAATCGAATCCAATCGATAAAGCAGTAAAAGAATATGCGAATTGGACACTTGATTAACCAAAGCATTCCATTTTTCTTGGTTTGATTTTAAATTGCGTTCCACTTCACTTTGCAGCACTTTAATATTCACTTGATTTTCAAAATGATTCTTTATCGTTGATGCATCAACGACCTTATTGCTACCAAAGAAAAGCCCGTGCAAATCATCGTCCTGCATTAATCTATCCATTTGCAACAGATAATTGTATGAAAACAGTAGCTTCTCGTGCCGTTGCATTGTTGCAAAGCTATTAGACAAGCCCTTTTGAGGATCAGATGCCTTGGCTTGTTTATTTAACAAATTTTTGTAAATAATGTCTTGTAATTGTTTTGCCTTTTGTTGGTAAGCTGTCACAATATTGGCTTGCAAGTCATCCAAATTATCCTCTGCAACCACCTCAACATCATCACCGAGAATCGCATTTTCCCATTCTTCTCCTGATGCCCAATTTCCAACCAAAATATCCGTTTCATTGGCTCGAGATGCCGTTAGAAACGTGAGTCTATTGGGAACCAGTCCAAAGGTGCCTCTTGCCAATTTAGTGGAAATCTTTTCGCCAACTAGGGATAAAGGACAATAGGTATTTAAAACTGCTTCAGTATTTGCTGCAAAAATATAATTGTATTCTTGCTTATCTGTAATTTTACGGGAGAATACCAACTGATCGTTATAGAACCCTTTTAATGAGAAGCTGAACTTGCCCATGTAATTTGCTACATTGTTGTTATCTAAATGCGTTGGTGCTGCTCGTCTGTCTTCCCATCCCACATCATCATAACAAAGCTTTACATGACCTTGTTTTAATTGATCTGCCATCAACAAATGATTGGGAAATAAATTGTACAACGCCTTTGATGGCTCGAGTTCAACCAAAACCCCACAAGAACTTTGCACGTCGCAGGCAGCTATTTTGGCTCCTTCAACCCGATAATTGCTTTTGCTTTGTACATCGTCAATTAAATCTAAATCACTTCCAGGTTTTAAGAAAGTGGCATTAAACTCTTCTATCACTTTTTGTATATCGGTCTCGACTTGCTTCCACGATTGTACCACTCGATTGAATTCTGCATTCAATAATTCGTTGTTTTTGCCCTTAATGCAATCCAGTCCGTCAATCAATAGCCTTCCCTTTGCAATAATTTCATGAATTTTATTCTTTTGCTGATACTTATCCATATAGGCAGGCCACCTATCGGCAAACCATAACATGGACTCTGCTGCCATAGTCCATTCTAAAGGGTTAGGCAGCTGCTTGCTCGTTTTGAGGCACTCAGTTGACGCCAGATTAGCATAAAGAATGTTTATTGTCTGCCAAACAGGTAAAGCCAAAGCCCGATCCAATGCTTGAAAGTTTTCCACTTTAATTTGGGTGCCCGATAGCTCTCGAGAAGTGGCTTCATTTACCGCTGCATTATACATATCATCCACACAACCTTTAAACTGCTTTTCATCAATGGGCTCTTGTGGATAAGGAGAAAATTCTTCACTAATATTCAAACAAACTTCCAAATCTTTTCGAATTTTATTGCGAAAAGGAGAACTCATGTATTTACCAAAATTAGAGTAAAGAAGTTCATAGACAGAGGTTAATTTTACTTTTGTTAGGTTTTGCGGATTCTGCACGATAGGCTTAATTTGATGAAAACTCAACTCAATCAATTCTGAGATTTGCGTATCAACAGCCATTAAGTCCTGTTCTTTTGTGAGAAACCAAGCGTCATTTTCTTCAATAAATTTCTGATAAAAATTTAATTCGCTTTCACTCAAAGAATCCAAACGAGCAAGCAACTGTTGAGCCAAGGCAAACCACGTCATTGCAGAAGATAAAAATTGTTCATTGTCTTTAGCCAAAACAAAACGAATCAAAGCCCAACTTAGTTGTTTGTTTTTTAACAAATCCACTCTTTGCATTAAGCCAGATAATTCATGTTCCCTATCTTCGCTGTAAATCCAAATATCAAGAGCAGATGCAAGAGAAGGCACAGAATTTAAATCATTGTCCTGCTGAGTTTCTGCTAACACTTGATTGTGATTATCTTCAGGTTTGTCAACCAGCTTTGGCAATTCAAACACTTTTAAACTCTTTTGAAAAACTTTGAGCCAATTAATGTTTTTTTGCTTCACGACTCCTTGCAACAATAATTCCCACACAGGCTGCAAATTAAAATAGATTGTTAAATCATCATTCATTTGCAAGAAATCGTCTAATTTTTCTTTATTAATACGCGGTAAAAGTCGATTTGTATTCCATTTTTTTTCCGACATGCCATTAACATAAGTAATCATGACCTCGCCCGCATTATAAGAAGAACTCACAACAATGGGTAATGAGTTGTCCATATCCGTTACCTTATTAATGGCAGATTGCCAAATAATTTGTGCTTGTTGTTGATTGCTGTACGCGTGCAACACTTGCCATAAAGCACGCGTTAACTCGACAGAAGCTTTAATCCCATAATTTTTCCTTAACTCAAACACAACATCTTGAGTTGCCACTAAACTCATTGGCACGATTTCTTCATCCTTATTTTCAATCACTTCATCTCCTTGAGAATAAGCGTGAATTGGCATCAGCAGGAATGCAATTAAAAAATAAGTTTTCTTTAGCATGTTTATTAGGTATTATGGTTAGAACTGTATTATGCAACATAACAATGTAAATTTGAATTGGGTTTTGCTGCATTTATGGATAAAATAGATTTTTTGACATGAAATAAATTAAAATGAAGCGATTGAAAATAATAACCACGGGTGGCACAATTGATAAACTGTACTTTGATGATGCCAGTGAATATAAAATTGGCACACCCGTTATTGGCGATTTGTTGCATACATTTAAAGTGGCTTTTCACTTTGAAGTCATGTCTTTAATGAAAAAGGATTCACTTTATATAACGGATGACGATCGAGAACTCATCAAAAAGGTTATAGAAAAATCAGATGAAAAGCACTTTTTAATCACTCATGGAACCGACTCAATGGTTGATACGGCTAATTATTTAGCTAATATTCCAGGCAAAACCATTGTATTAACAGGTGCACTAACCCCAGCTCGTTTTCAAAGCACCGATGCCATTTTTAATATTGGTTGTGCAATAGCAGCGGTTCAAACCGTTAAAGAAGGTGCATGGGTGATTATGAATGGTTTGGTTTGGGATCCCAAGCATGTGGCAAAAAATCGCGACGAAAATCGTTTTGTAAAGGTGTAATCATGGCTCGAATTTTATACGTACACCCAGAAAACCCTCAGCCCCGCTTAATTAAACAAGCAGCCGACGCTATAAGAAAAGGAAAACTCATTGTTTACCCAACCGATTCAGGCTATGCCATAGGATGGGCAATGGATAATGTTCAAGCACTCAAAACAGTCGCCAAGATTCGGCACATCGACAAACTGCATTTTTACAGTATTATTTGTGAAAACATCTCGCAAATAAGCGATTTTGCTATTGTAAACAATATTTCTTTTAAAATCATCAAATCACATACGCCTGGTGCTTATACTTTCATCTTACCCGCCACACGTAGAGTCCCAAAAAAATTACAGCACCAACACCGTAAGTCCATAGGCGTAAGGTTGCCTGACCATAAAGTTGTGATAGATTTGGTAACAGAGCTGGGCGAACCATTCATGAGTTCCTCTTTAGAAATTCATAATGCACCTGTAGAAGAATTGGATGCTTTTGAAATTGATGAACAAATAGGTCATGCCATTGAATTTATCATTGATTCAGGTTACACACCAACAGAACCCTCTACGGTAGTTGAACTACTCGATGAAGGCCCGCGCATTATTCGAGAAGGCAAAGGAGTGGTTGATTTTGTCTAATACACCCACAACAAAAAAACACATCGCTAACAAAGTTGCAGTACAAGCCGAAATGCCATTTGCTTTGGTTGAGGGGCAGCCCTACACGCAAATGCCGACAGATTTGTATATCCCTCCTGATGCTTTAGAGGTCATACTTGAAGCTTTCGAAGGGCCTTTGGATTTATTGTTGTACCTCATACGCCGACAAAATTTAAACATCCTCGACATACCTATTAATGAAATTACCAACCAATACATTGAGTACATCAATTTATTGGGCGAAATGAATTTTGAACTAGCTGCCGAATACTTAGTCATGGCAGCCATGCTTGCCGAAATTAAATCCCGCATGTTATTGCCCAAAATTGAAGCCGAAGGCGAAGAAGAACAAGATCCTCGTGCAGAGCTTGTGCGACGATTGCAAGAATACGAACGCTTTAAGAGTGCTGCTCAAGATATTGATGAATTGCCTCGAGAAGTCAGAGACTATAGCGTTTTATCTGCACACGTAGAGTCCAAAAAAAGCTTTGCTATACCTCCAGAAGTTGACATGCGAGACATTATCATGGCATTTAAGGACGTATTAGCTCGGGCTGATTTAAAAATCTCACACGAGATAGAACGCGAACCCTTAAGTGTAAGAGATAAAATGACTCATTTACTCGATGTTATTCGTGAAAAGAAGTTTTTTACTTTTGAATCCTTATTTAATGTGCACGAGGGCAGACAAGGCGTAGTTGTGACTTTTCTGGCTGTACTTGAATTACTTAAAGCGCAAGTTCTTGACATAACTCAAAAAGAAAATTATGGGCAAATTTACATTAAATCATTGGCAACTGAAGGAGAAGAATAAATGGAAACCAAACAAATTAAAAACATAATTGAAGCGGTGTTACTCGCTGCCGGAGAGCCAGTTACCATTAAACGCTTCAAGACCATATTTGCTCAAAGTGAACTCACGCATACCGATATTGCCAAAGCCTTAGAAAGCCTAGCAGATGACTTCCATGACAGAGGCATTGAATTAAAAGAAGTGGCAAGTGGTTTTCGTTTGCAAACAAAACAGAACCTGCAACCCTGGATAACAAAACTTTGGGAAGAAAAACCAAAAAAATACACCCGTGCCTTACTAGAAACCATTGCCCTCATTGCCTACAGACAACCCGTGACTCGGGGTGAAATTGAAGAAGTGCGCGGTGTTGCCGTGAGCAGTTATATCATTCGCACCTTGATGGATAGAGACTGGATTCGAGTATTGGGTTATCGAGATGTCCCTGGAAAACCCGCCATGTTTGGAACCACCAAAGAGTTTTTAGATTATTTCAACATGAAGTCTTTGCAAGATTTACCAACCTTAGCAGAAATAAAAGATATCGAAACTATCATGCCAGAACTTGACTTAGAACCCAAACCCAAAGAAGATGCGTTTCAACAACAATTCAAAAACGAAAACAAAAGCGAAGAAGAATGAGTCAAGATAAAAACACAGGCGAAAATAACGCCCAAACAACACAACAAGACGTAACCGAAATAAAGCAAGAACGCATCCAAAAAATATTGGCACGCAGTGGCTTAGGCTCGCGCAGACAAATTGAAAAAGCCATCAAAATGGCGCAAATTTACATCAATGGCAAAGTGGTTGAATTGGGGCAAACACTTGAAGAAGGGGACATTATTAACTGGAAAAACCGCAAATGGGTTATCGAACCCCAAGCTCAAGACCTGCAAATCCTCATGTACAACAAACCCTTGGGGGAAATTTGCACACGCAAAGATGAAAAAGGACGCCCAACAGTTTTTGATAACTTGCCCGAACTCAAACGACAACGTTGGATAAATGTTGGGCGATTAGACATCAATACAACGGGGCTAATTTTATTTACTAATGACGGTAATCTAGCTAACCATCTTATGCATCCAAGCACTAAAATTGACCGCGAATACGCCTGCCGAATTTTTGGAGACGTTGACCAAATCAAACTCGACAATCTACGACGTGGTGTCGAGCTGGAAGACGGCAAAGCCCGCTTTAATGACATACAACAAGCAGGAATTGGCGAAGCAAACCAATGGTTTCATGTGGTATTGTTAGAAGGGCGAAACCGCGAAGTGCGTCGCCTTTGGGAATCTCAAGACCTCAAAGTGAATCGTTTAAAAAGAGTTCGTTATGGTGGCGTATTTTTACCTAAAAAACTCCGCCCAGGACAGTACCAAGAACTCACCCGTGGTGAAAAAAACATTCTCATGCAAGACATTAAATACACACCAAAAGTGACGGAACTAGTGGCTCGGCATTTGAGATAGAATTCAAATAGCTAAGACAATGATTCCATTAAATTATCACCCATTGAATAGAAATCATAGGTAAGTGGGATTTATCCCACTCAAGCAAAACCAAACCTAAAAAACCCAGTTGATACCGACAATTCAAAGAAACCAATTCCTCCCAATCCCATCAGTTGTGACATTTGTCGGTAAGTGGGATTTATCCCACTCAAGCATTATTAAACTTAAAAAATACCAGCTAAAAACGATAACCCAAAGAAATCAAATCCACCACTCCATTGTGTATTAAGTTCTTAAAACTTCCAATTTAATGTTTGATTAATTGATATGCCATTGTTTCTTTGACGAAAACACCCATTTAAGGGATAATAACGTCCTTAACTAATCACTATTAAGATGACAAAGCAACAAATAAACTTACTTGAGTCCATCAATTTACCAAAAGATTTAAGAAAACTTGAAGAGTCGCAACTCAGGCAAGTTTCTGATGAATTGCGAGAGTTTTTAATTGATTCCGTTTCACAATCCGGCGGTCATTTTGGCTCGGGACTGGGAACAATTGAATTAACTGTTGCTTTGCATTATGTCTACAACACTCCGCATGATCGAATCGTGTGGGATGTGGGCCACCAAGCTTACCCGCACAAAATCTTAACTGGTCGAAAAGACTCCATTCAAACCATTAAGAAAAAAGGGGGGCTAACGCCTTTTCCAAAACGCTGTGAAAGCCAATACGACACCTTTGGCGTAGGTCATTCATCCACCTCAATTGGTGCAGCTCTTGGCATGGCACTGGCATCAAAACAATTGGGAATAGAACGAAAATCCATAGCTGTTATTGGCGATGGAGCAATGACGGCAGGTATGGCATTTGAAGCATTAAATCACGGTGGCGACATAGAAGCAGATATGCTCGTGGTGTTGAATGAAAATGAGATGTCAATTTCTCCCAATGTTGGGGCATTTTCTCGCATGTTGGTGAAAATTGTCAGTGGGCGTTTTTATAATAAAATGCGTGAAACCTCAAAACGCATCATGAAACGGGATTCGTGGTTATGGAAATTTATGTCGCGTTGGGAAGAACACACAAAAGGGATGCTTATACCTTCGACTTTATTTGAAGAGTTAGGGTTTTTATACTTTGGTCCTATTGATGGGCATGATGTTAACCAGTTAGTCAAAACACTAGAAACCATCAAAGAAACCAAAGGCCCTAAATTTTTGCACATCATTACAAAAAAAGGCAAGGGTTATAAACCAGCCGAAAATGACCCAATCAAATACCATGCAGTTTCCCCTTTTGACCCAAAAGTTGGCGTTGTGGCTAAACAAAAACCATCGCTGCCAACCTACACTCAGGTTTTTGGGCAATGGTTGTGTGATATGGCTCGTGACGACAATAAACTTGTTGCTATTACTCCTGCTATGCGCGAAGGTTCGGGACTGGTTGAATTTTCGAAACTGTTCCCTAAACGTTATTACGATGTGGGCATTGCCGAACAACACGCGGTGACTTTAGCTGCAGGCATGGCGTGTGAAGGCATTAATCCAGTGGTTGCCATTTACTCAAGCTTTCTTCAACGGGCTTATGACCAATTAATTCATGATGTTGCCATTCAAAACTTGGGAGTCTTATTTGCCATTGATCGAGGCGGTGTGGTCGGTCCTGATGGTTCAACCCATGCAGGTAGTATGGATTTAAGTTTCTTGCGTTGTGTTCCTAACATGACAATTATGGCACCTGCCGATGAGAATGAATGCCGACAAATGCTTTATACGGGGTACATGCTCAATTCACCAGCTGCCGTTAGGTATCCACGTGGGACAGGAGCCGGTGTTGCCATTGTTCCAAAAATGAAAAAATTGACTATTGGCAAAGCACAACTTGTTGCCAAAGGCTCCAAAATCGCAATTTTAGCTTTTGGCTCAACTGTACAAGAGGCGAAAATTGCCGCCCAGAGTTTGGATGCCAGTGTTGTTAATATGCGCTTTGTTAAACCCTTAGATAAAGACATGATAAATCAAATGCAACAAAAACACGACCTTATCGTGACGGTTGAGGACAATGTCGTTAAGGGTGGAGCAGGCAGTGGTATTAATGAGGTATTAGCCGAACTCAAGTCGTCGGTGAACATTCTCAATCTGGGTTTACCAGATAAATACCAAGACCATGGTTCTCGAGAGGATTTGTTGCAGGAAGCGCAAATTGACAGTGTTGGCATAACCCAAAAAGTTAAAGCGTTTATGAATCAACACAAAATCCAATCAAAAATTGTCAATATTAAGTAAAGCGATTTGGGAAATATAAGGAGTGTTTTATTTCTTGTCTTTGGCTTGCTTATAAACACCAACTATGTAGCGAGTCATTGGGTGAGTTGGATAAAAATCAATCATGTATTGGACGTATTGGGTGGCTTTTTGCTTTTGCCCATTATCGATGTAATAATTAACAAGTGCAACAATTGGATCAACCAACAAAGGTGGCTTGATTTTCTGTCGAATAATTTTGTTAATGATATAAACAGCGTCATTTTCAAAGCCATGTCCAGCAAATATTGCGGCTAAATTAAGCAACAAATCATCACTAATGCCTATTCTCCCTTGAGTCGTACTTAAATAAACAGAATAATGGTCATGAATAATATAGCCGGTTGTTTCGCGGTCTAATAAAAACCGAAAATACTCCTCAGCAGCATGGTGGTAGATTTTATCAAAAGGGATAAACTGTCCATACTCGAATCTAACCCGATAAAGATTTTGATTCTCAGGATCTTTCTTAATTGATTTGGTCATTAGTTTTACAGCACGCTTAAACTTACCTTTTTCAACTAAAGCCGCTGCTTTGATTTGATATGTCACTATTTTTTCTTACCTTTGAAATTATAATCTAACCAATATTTGGTAGTGTAATATAATAACAGGTTAAAATACAGATTAAATGCAATAAATTAAAATGAAAACCCTGCATCGCCTCAAACCCTTCTTGTTGAGCCTACTTCACATCAGGTAACGCTTTATTTTTGATTCATGCAAAACGGTGAAATAGATTCACATTAGACCGTGTTGAGCCATTGACATCACGTCATTATTTCCAATAATAAAATGATCTAAAACCCTCACATCAATTAATTTTAACGTTTGCATTAGTTTTTTAGTGATGTCAATATCTGACTGACTTGCTTTAATATTTCCCGAAGGGTGATTATGAGCAAGAATAACGGCAGCGGCATTATTTTTCAAACAGGATTGTGCAACAACCCTTGGATAAACCTGAGCTTGATTAATTGTTCCAACAAACAAGTTTTCAATCTTGATTAACTTATTCTTATTATCAAGAAACATGCAGGCAAATACTTCGTGCTTAAGGTTAAAAAAATGACACAATAAAAACTTGGTAACGACCTCTTGATTGTTATAGCTATGCGCCTCTTCAACCTTGCCGTTGAAGTGACGGGTGACTAATTCTATTGTGGCTTTAAGCTGACAATATTTGGCACTCCCCATTCCTTTAACTTGGGTGAATGACTTTAAATCTGCCTCCAATATCTGACTAATACCTCCAAAGCGGTGCAATAACTCTTGTGCCAACTCTATAGCAGATTTGCCTTTAATGCCTGTTCTTAAAAATATAGCCAACAACTCCGCATTGCTTAAGCTAGATACACCATATTGCATCAACTTTTCTCGTGGTTGCTCAGATTTTGGCCATTCATTAATTCCCATGTCATTCTTCCAAAACAACCTATTTTACTGATTTTAAATGTATTTTATATAGGTAAAATGCTTAAGTACTTGTAAGAAATTTGCCATAAGAACTAGTGAAAGACGCACTAATGGTTTAAAATTATTGCGATTAACCAAAAACAACTAGAATTGAAAGAAATAGAAATTAGAATAATTAATAAAAACTTTATTGAAGAGTTTGGACTGCCTCACCACGCAACAAAGGGTTCAGCAGGCATGGATTTAAGAGCCTGTTTACCCCAACCTCTTACAATCCAAGCAAATGAAACCAAGCTCATTCCAACAGGAATATCTATTTACATAAAAGACAACAACCTTGCCGCTATTATATTGCCTCGATCTGGCTTGGGTCATAAGCATGGTTTGGTTTTAGGAAACCTCGTGGGATTAATTGATTCAGATTATCAAGGCGAACTATTTGTTTCGTGCTGGAATAGAAGCAAAAAAGACTACACCATTCAAGCAGGAGATAGAATTGCACAACTTGTCATTGTTCCCATCATTCAAGCACAATTCAAAGTTGTCGAAACTTTCACACAAACTGATAGAGGTGAAGGTGGTTTTGGTCATTCGGGCAAATGATTAATACTCCTCAAGGATAAGACACATGATCAAATCACATATCAACAAACAAAAAGGATACTTTACAAGCAATTTTACAAGTGCAGTTTTAAGCTCCATCTTTATTATTATAGCCTTGGTATTAACAGTTCTCTTTTCAATGACTCTATTAAACATTTTTAAAGAGAATCAAACCAAATCGACGCTAAATAATTTTTCTTCTGAAATTATTAACATCATCCAAAACAACTTTTCAAAAAGCAAGAAAGAGGTTGATGAAATTGCATTGCGACAACTTTCTTATATAAACAAAAAAGATAACGCAGAAATAATCAATGAAATAAAAAAAGCATTACCCAACGCTTTGCGTGTAACAATATCTGAGCAAGATTTAAAATTCATAGAACCTCAAGATTTTCCTAGTATAAATTATGCCACATTAGATATGCTCAAAAAAACAAAAAAAAATAAGAGTAATCCAATAGCTGAAATACACTTGTTTGGGCGAAAAAATCAATACCTTAATTATGTCTACATCATAGATAATACAGCTGAAAAATACCTGATTATCAGCTTGCCAGCGCAAGTTTTATTTGAAGGCTTGGTAAATAAAAAATTAACTGAAGGTAAGATTGAGCTCATACAAAAATCAGGCAGCTATAGTCTTGTCAATTTAAAAACTTGGGGTGTAAAAAATGCAAAAAATTTATCACCACTTAATTCTACCGCTATAGCGGACAGTTACTTTAGTGTTGAATCAGCTTATGCTCCTCCTTTTTTCCTATTTAGAGGCATAACCACCTTATCAGCAATAATTGGCTTACTCTCCTCAATTCTTTTATTAACTGGAGTGAGCTTACTGACTCTCAAGAAAATTAAACAACAAAAACAAAAACTTAAAGAACAAAGTAAATACGTTCACATTACCGAGATAAACAGCCCTCAAACTATTGAAGAAACGATAGAAAAACACAGTGATGAAGCAATGAATATTGATAAAAAACAAGATAAAAAAATTGAAATAGATAAATCAATTTTTAGAGCTTATGACATTAGGGGCATTGTTGATGAAGCACTAACCACGGATGCTGTTAAACTTATTGGTCAGTCCATTGGTACAGAAAACATTAAACGTGGAAAAACAGAAATTGTGGTTGCTAGAGATGGTCGATTATCGGGTCAAATGTTATTGCAAGCCTTAATTGAAGGATTAATCGAAAGTGGTTGCAGTGTCATCAATATTGGCGCAGTTCCAACAGGAGTGCTTTATTTTGCCACTCATCATTTAGGAACAGGCTCTGGAGTTATGCTTACTGGCAGTCATAATCCACCCAACTACAATGGGGTTAAAATTATGTTGGATGGCGAAACATTATCTGGAAAACAGATAATGGATCTCTATAAATCAATCATTAATCATGAACTTGACACCGGTGAAGGAAGTGAACAAGAAATGGATATTATTGATGATTATATAGACTATATTTCATCCGATATTCAACTCGAAAACGAATTAAAAATTGTCGTTGATAGTGGTAACGGAATCGGTGGAGAAATTGGCCCACAATTACTTGAAGAGATTGGGTGTGAAGTAATTCAACTGCATTGTGAAGTTGATGGCAACTTCCCTAATCATCACCCTGATCCCAGTGTTCCAGAAAATCTTGCAGACCTTATTACAACAGTTAAGGCTACAGGGGCAGATTTAGGCATTGCCTTTGATGGAGATGCAGATCGCCTTGGAGTTGTTACCAATAAAGGAGAAATCATCTACCCTGACAGAGTTCTTATGCTTTATGCTCAAGATGTTTTAACTCGCCAACCAGGAGCTAGTATTGTCTTCGATGTTAAGTGCACAGGGCACTTACCCAAAGAAATCGTTAAAAATGGTGGATTACCAATCATTTGGAAAACAGGACATTCTTTTATCAAAGCCAAAATAAAAGAAACCAACGCCGCTCTTGCTGGCGAAATGAGCGGGCACTTCTTCTTCAATGAACGCTGGTTTGGCTTTGACGATGGCATTTATGCTGCCGCTCGATTACTTGAAATAATTGACCACCAAGAGCGTCCAGCAAATGAGATATTTGCAGAATTGCCCAACAGTGTTAGTACGCCAGAACTTAAGTGTCACACGAAAGAAGGCGAGAATTATGCCTTTATGGAAAAGTTTCAGAAAGCTGCGCAATTTCCTGATGCTAACATCACAACAATTGATGGCATACGAGCTGACTTTGCAGATGGTTGGGGCTTAGTCAGGTGTTCAAATACAACGCCATGCTTGGTCTTAAGGTTTGACGCGAACAATGAAGAAGCGCTTGAAAAAATCAAAGAAGAGTTTAGAGTCCAAATTTTAGCAGCAGATGATAGCTTAACTCTGCCCTTTTAAGGAACATTAGTCTAATGGTAACTGCCAATTAATCGCTTCTATTTTATTTTGCACCAAATAAGCATTGCATTGAGAAAAGTGCCTGCATCCAAAAAAACCTCGATGGGCAGACAAAGGACTTGGGTGAATAGCTTTTAAAACCAAATTATTGTTTTGATCAATGTGCTGTCCTTTTTTTTGTGCGTAATTTCCCCAAAGCAGATAGACCACATTTTTTTTTCTATTATTTATTTCCGCTATAACTTTATCAGTAAAAATCTCCCATCCTTTCTTCTGATGAGACCCTGCTTGGGCTTGATTTACAGTCAAAACACTATTTAACAACAACACACCTTGAGCTGCCCAAGTTTGCAAATTCCCATGATTAGGAATTTCGAACTGGCAATCTGAATGCAGTTCTTTATAAATATTTCTTAATGATGGAGGAATCTTTACATCTTTTTTTACTGAAAAACACAACCCATGTGCTTGATTAGGCCCATGATAGGGATCTTGCCCTATAATGACCGCTTTCACTTTATCTAGGGGTGTTGAATTTAGAGCATTAAATATCTCTTTGCCTTTTGGATAAACAGTAATTCCCTGTTTTTTCTGTTGCACCAAAAAAGACTTAAGTTGATGCATATAATCTTTATCAAATTCATCTTGCAACACATCTTTCCAACTATGGTGCAGTTGTATTTCAGTCATTTTTTTGCTGACTTTGGAATTTTTTAAATCGAATTTGGAATTGTACTTTCTTAATTAACACATCGTTATCAACAGGCTTTAACACCAAGTCATTAGCTCCTGATTTTAAAATTTGCTTTTGATTTTTTTCATTTTCATCACCTGTCATGACAACCAAAGGCAATTCAATCTTATTTATTTGTTGAATTTCTCGAATGTATTCAATCAACCATTGAGCCGTTTCATTATCTTTCAGGTAGTAATCAGTTAAAACAACATCGTATTTTTCAACGGCCTCTTTTTCAGTACCCAACAATTCAATCGCATCGGTAATGGTTAAAACATGATCCGCCGTCAAGCCATGATTTGCCATCACTTTTTTTGTTGCATGGGCAACAACACGCGAATCCTCAACATACAACACATGCCCATCGACTTGACTTTTGGGCGACAATATTCCTTCTATGAAAAATTGCAAGCCTGTTTTTCCATGAGATTTATCTAAATAATCCGTAACATCAGCACCCATCAGGCGTTCTTGCACACGATTATCCACATCACCTGAAACCACTAAAACAGGAATATAGTGTTGATTAGCTCTGACATGATTGCAAATTTCCACGCCATCGCCATCAGGAAGAACCAATGAAGTAATGAGCATATCAATAGCGGTATTATCGATTAATTTAACTGCATCTTCAACCGAACCTGCTACATGTACGTTACAATCTTGCTTGTGTTTGAGAATTGTTTTCTTCATCAGCATTCGGGCAAGTTTGGAAGCATCGACAACCAATATATTTGAAAATTCTGTCATGTCTTGAAATTTGTAAACTGTAATTGCAATTATTTTACTTTAACTAAATTTTATTTACCACCTTAATTTTTTACAACACTCTGTTATAATTAATTTTATTTAGAATAGTCAGGAATAATACGTTGAACAACCAATTAATACATAAGGCAATACAGGCAGTATGCACAAAACTTTTTGATAAACAACAACAAGTTGAGATGTCATTTGCTTGCCTATTAGCAGGAGGTCATTTACTTATCGAAGATAAGCCTGGACTTGGCAAAACTACATTGGCTGGAGCAATTTCTCATGTATTAGGATTAACGTTCAAACGCATTCAATTGACCAGCGACATGTTACCCAGTGATGTATTAGGCGTTTCAATCTTTCAACCCAATAGTGCTGATTTTAAGTTCTTCCAAGGTCCTATTTTCACCCAGCTGCTTCTAGCCGATGAACTCAACCGCGGCACACCGCGCACCCAAAGTGCATTATTAGAAGCGATGGCAGAACAACAAGTCAGTATTGATGGACAGACCCTTCAATTGCCTTCTCCATTTTTTGTTATTGCGACACAAAATCCTACTGACGATGCAGGAACCTTCCCATTACCTGACTCACAACTCGATCGTTTTATGGTATCCATTTCACTGGGTTATCCATCTGCTGATGCAGAAAAAAAGCTGTACGAATCAGAATTTTTAAACCAGCAGAAAACAAAATTACCCGCACTTATATCCGCGCAACAATTAAATGCAATGCAAGAAACAATCGCAAAAATTCACGCCAATCAAGAAGTCAAAGACTATTTACACTCCTTAGTCTTACAAACACGCGACAACAAGCTATTTGTTAACGGCTTATCTCCCCGAGCGGGATTGGCATTATTTCGTTTGTCTCAAGCTCTTGCTTATATAGCTAATAGAGATTTTGTTATTCCTGAAGATGTTAAAAACGCCTTTCTGCCTGTTGCATCTCACCGCATGCGCACCCTTACAATACAACAAAACCCAGCATCACTATTGAAAACAATTTTAAATGAAACCCGCATCCCTTAAAAACAAAATCGGCAAACGCCTATTTCCTAATCTGATGCTGCATAAAAAAGCAGAATCGCTGCCATTGAGCATCAATTGGCGACGGGTATTTATTTTACCGACAAAACCAGGATTGTTTTTTGGATTTATCTGCCTACTTATGTTAATTGCCAGTCTAAATTTTAACAATAATATGGGACTTATGCTTACCTTTTTACTCGTCGGCATTGCTCAAGTGGCTCTTTACCGTGTATTTTTCAACCTCACAAGCTTGATAATTAAAGGGGTTACAACGCAACCCGTCTTTGCAGGAGATGAGGCACAATTTACCTTGCATATTAAAGCAATCACAACCAAATACGATATTTGCGTACAAACCAACCACACGCATAACTGCCTACTAGAGATTCCTGCAGATGAGACAAAGCCTTTGCCCTTTTCACAACTCACAACCAAAAGAGGTTGGTTAGAAGGAGGGAAAATTAAGTTAAAAACCTCTTACCCTTTTGGGCTATTTTATGCGTGGATTTGGACTCGAATTGATACCAAATGTTTAGTCTACCCCAAGCCCGAAAACACCCCTCCACCCTTACCCAAAAATGAATTCAATGAGGGGAACAAGAAAATTGTGAAAAAAGGAGAGGATTTTCATGGACTAAAAGCCTATCAACCCGGTGATTCAATTCGATTGATTGCATGGAAAAGAACCGCCCAAACCGGTGAGTTAATCAGCCGCGAATACCAACAAACTTTGGGGGACAAACTGTTACTGGATTATGCTCAAGTCAGATTGCCCAACCAAGAAGATAAGCTTTCTCGACTCACCGCATGGGTAATGAGTGCTTACCAACAACAATTGGATTACTGTTTAAAACTTCCAGGTTTCACCTCAGGTTATGATTGTTCTTCACAGCATCATTTATCGTGCTTAAAAGCTTTAGCTCTCTATGGTGAAAATAATGGCTAAAATTCAACTTACCAAGTATTTACTCAGCTCAAAACAAATTTTTTGGATTTTACTCTCTGTTACGATTTCAGTTTTACCGCACCTTCCCCGTTTGCCTTTATGGTTTCCAATTTTATTAATTGGCGTTATCCTGTCGCGCTGGCTAACAGCGATAAAACAAACAAAACCATTGCCTAAAGTCATTATTATCCTAATTACCCTAACTGCATTTATTACCATTGTCTATTTTCAGGGTTTTAAACTCAATCGTGAAATAAGTGTCACGATTCTTGCCGCTATGACGGTATTAAAAATCCTCGAAACAAACACAAAAAGAGACGCGTGGATGGTCGTGACTTTATGTTATTTCGTGATTCTTACACGATTCTTTTACTCTCAGGATTTGCTGTTAGTTATCTATTTATTTTTATCCGTTCTTATTATTACGCACACGTTGTTTATTCTGCAACACGATAACAAAAAAGACTTTATTGATAAAAGAGAACTCAAACAAACACTTGGCTTACTGGCTACAGGATTACCTCTGGCTGTTTTGTTTTTCTTGTTTTTCCCTCGCTTAGGCTCTCCTATTTGGGGTTCGCCCGACTTCTTTGGCAATGGCAAAACAGGGATTGGTGACAGCATGTCCCCTGGCAGCATTTCGCAATTATTCAGCGATGATTCAACTGCTTTTAGAGCCACATTTAAAGGCACCATACCGAACAATTCAGACCTCTATTGGCGTGGTCCTGTGTTATGGGATTTTGATGGGAAAACATGGAATACCGATAAAAGGAGCACATCACTACAAACGTTTATCACAAACAATGATACGGACTCCTTGATTTCTTACGAAGTGGAATTAGAGCCCACTGGTCAAAAATACCTCTTTGCATTGGATTACGTAAAAACAGCGCCAGCGGACTCAACATTAAAAGCCGACCAACAACTCATAACCGAAAATGACATCAATCAGTTACGGCATTATACCGCCCTTTCACAGTTCAAAACCTACAATAGCAATGAGCTGTTATCACCTGAGGATTTTGCACGGCTCAAATATTTGCCGCCATCATTTAATCCCAAAACAAAAGCCTTAATACAGCAATGGAAAAGACAAGTACGCAGTCCACTGGAATTAATAAACAAAATACTCACCCATTTTGCTACTGACGAGTTTTATTACAGCTATTCACCGCCGTTACTCATGGGCGATACCGTGGACCAATTCTTATTTGAAACTAAAAGTGGCTTTTGTGAGCATTATGCCTCCGCTTTTACCGTGATGATGCGTGCTGCAGGCATTCCCGCGCGAATTGTTACAGGCTACCAAGGCGGAATTTTGAATAAAGATTATTTATTGGTCAAACAATCAGACGCCCATGCCTGGGCGGAAGTCTGGATTCAAAACAAGGGTTGGTTACGTGTTGACCCCACCTCAGCTGTCTCTCCCCTGCGAGTTGAACAAGGTTCGCAAGCTTTAATTAGGCAAAATTCACGTAACTGGTTGGATAACAGTTGGTCTCGAAAACTCGGCGAAAGATACGATACAATCAGGCACAATTGGAACAAATGGGTTCGAGAATACAACGCAACCAAACAAAAAGCCATCTTTAAAGTCATTGGCTTTGACTCCGTAAATGGCCGTGCAATTATCATCGTACTGGGAACTATCATACTAATTACGACCTTATTGGTTCTGTTCTTTTTATACATCAATCGCCCCAAACGTAAACAAAGCCCATACGATAAAATTCAAAAAAAGTTCAAGCAGTTATTTTTAAAAAATGGATTAACTGCAGAAGAAAACCTTGGTATTTTGGAATTTTCCAAAAAAGCCACCGAATACTCTCCACAGAGTGAAAATTCAATACAACAATTTACAACTCTCTATTTACGACTGCGTTTTGCCGAAACTGAAAATAAACAAGTAAATTTAGACAATCGATTATTAAAAATAATCATCAAAATAAAAAATGAACTGCGCACAAAGGGTATAAAAGAATGACTAATAGCCTATTTATTAACAACAATAACTGCGTTAAAATAACCATTGAATTTTTGGTACATTTCAATGGAAAATACAAAAACAAAACAACACTCACGCTCTGAAGTTATTCGCGATACAATTGTGCTGCAACTCAAACTCATAATCGACGGAATTCGAGATCTCGCACTCATGCCAGTATGTTTTTTTGCAGCAATTGCAGGATTAACATTGCACCGCGAACAACCTGGTCGTTACCTGTACAGAATTTTAAGTTATGGTAAAACCTCAGAAAACTGGATAGGACTTTTTGATGAAGCCAGCAAAGACAGCATGCAACCCGTTGACCTCAAAGATAACTGCCTAGATGAACTCATCAAAAAAACCCAAAGCGCCATTGAATCCAAGTACATTGATGAAGATAAAAAACAAAAACTCATGGACAAACTCAATAACACCCTCGATGAAATCAACACCAAACTCAACCCATTGTCTACCCTAGCAAAGGAGGAAAGAGAGTAATTAAGTCGCGCAATACAAATATTACCAAAAGCGTCGGTTAAAACCGACAATCCAAAGCACCACCATCGGATAGTGGAATTTATCCCATGCAAGCTTTAATTTATAACTACTTTCACTTTTCCAGTCTTAGGCAAGCCCTTAACATACTTCTGCTTAATGCTTTTGCAATATTTCTTGAGATTATCCACCGTTCCTATAGCCTTGTAATACCACTTATCGAAGTATTTGATTTGATTCAGCCAGGTGTCGTTGTTGAGACCCAATCTCTGCAATATATCGGGCAATTCATCGGGTATATAGCCTTTGTGTTCGTTTATTATGGCTCTGCCAGTGGTTTCAACTAAGCTTAGGTAATCATCTAAGGCAAATGGAATCTCATATTCATTGCTGTTACGTTGACTGGCTCCAAAGGGTTTGAGTTTGGTTTGCTTTTTAGTTATTCTTTCTTGAATTGAGGTGTAATCTGATTGTTCAGGAGTTTGTGCCATATTGGCACGAATTGGGTTTAAATCCACATAAGTCATACAGGTTAATAAGGCTTGTTCATCCAATAAAGCTTGAGATTTGAATCGTCCGTCCCA
>CAMZLQ010000064.1 GCA_947311585.1 uncultured Alcanivoracaceae bacterium
CCAGGCTTATTGGAGCAGGGACTTCAGTCCCGTTTGCTTAAAAAAAGACGGACTAAAGTCCGAACCCCAAAGCTCAATTGGGGCAGGGACTTCAGTCCCGTTTGCTTAAAAAAAGACGAACTAAAGTCCGAACCCCAAAGCTCAGTTGGGGCAGGGACTTCAGTCCCGTTTGCTTAAAAAAAGACGGACTAAAGTCCGAAGCCCGAGTGATTTTGTGTCACTAATCTTATTCAAAAACACCATAAAATCGTATTTTGGCATCAGCTAAACCAGCTTTTACGGCGTTGTTCTTTATGTAGTCATAAGTCACTTGAAAATTACTTTCATCGCGAATGGCTTTGTCAAAATAATTTTCATCCCACAATTTACCCTTTTGATTTAGATGTTTATTGATGAGAAAGGATAAACCACCTTTGAGTTTTTGTACTATTTTAGGCATGTTTTTGTTTTGTTTAAATAGCATATGGATATGATTTGGCATTACACTTATACAAATCAAATTGTAGTATTCAGTTTCTAGTGTTTTACAATAATCTAACACTAGCGGAATCACTTCACTATTCAAAACCCTGCCTTTATCAGATTTATCCAGATAATTATCAATATGCAATTGTTTGTTTGATTCGTTTAGTGTTGAGTCGTTAATTTTTAATAAATAATCATCCACACTTGCTAAAGTTCTGAAAGTGACAAATTGATAAGCATTGATTTGACTGTAATGGTGTAATTTATTTATCATCTATTAATTTTCTCGTTCCTGTGTTTTAAAAGACGGACTAAAGTCCGAACCCCGAACGCATATTGGTTTATATTTCCCAAAGGGTATTTACAAATAACTGTTTGCTGTTTGTTGAATTTTGGCGAGTAAAGAAGATAAGCCATTGCTGCGGGTTGGGGATAAGTGCTTGTCTAAGCCTATTTTGGCAATAAAATCAGGTGTGGTTTGGGTTATTTCTTCGGGTGTTTTATCCGAATAAACACTCAACACTAACGCCACAAGGCCTGAAACAATGGCTGCATCGCTTTCGGCTTTAAAAATGATTTTGTCATCGGTTAGTTTATGAATAATCCAGACTTGTGATTGGCATCCTTGTAATTTGTTAGCATCTACTTTATCGGCTTCATCAAGTTTGTCTAATTCTTTACCTAAGTCAATGATATATTGGTATTTTTCCATCCAGTCATCAAAAATTTCAAAATCTTGGATAATTTCTTGTTGGCTTTTCATGTTATTTTTTTACACTCCATCTGGTGCCATTAGCTGAATCTTCTAGGACAATATTCATGGCAGCAAGTTCATCGCGAATCTCATCAGATTTTGCCCAATCTTTGTCGGTTCTTGCTTGATTTCTTTGGGCGATTAAAGCCTCTACTTTTTCACTGTCAATGTCTTGTGTACCAGATTTAAACCAATCTTCTGCATTCTCCAAAAATAAGCCCAAAAGTTCGCCGGTACTGAGCAGTTGTGATTTGTATTTTTGTTTTTCTTCTGGTGTTTGTGCTTTTGCCAAATTTTTTGCTAATTTGTTGATTTCTGCAAAAGCGATGGGTGTATTTAAATCATCATCTAAGGCATCAATAATGACCTGAGGAATATTGTCTTTTGAAACCTCAGCATCAATGGAAGTATTGTCCCTTAAGGTTGCATAAATTCTATCCATTGTTTTCTGTGCTTTATGAATAGAATCTTGGCTCCAGTCGACGGACTGGCGGTATTGAGCACTTAAGATTAACCAACGAATGACTTCGCCTTTGTATTGTTCGGCTACTTCTTTAATTAATAAAATGTTGCCAAGAGATTTTGACATCTTTTGTTGCCCCATATTAATCATGCCATTATGCAGCCAATAGTTGGCAAAGCTTTCTGTTTTATTTGCACAACAACTTTGTGCCGCTTCATTTTCGTGATGCGGAAAGACTAAATCGCGACCACCGCAATGAATGTCAATGGTGTCTCCTAAATGCTCTTTACACATGGCGGAACATTCAATATGCCAACCAGGGCGTCCGCGTCCCCAAGGAGAATTCCAGCCTGGCAAAGTATCATCTGATGGTTTCCATAGAACGAAATCAGCAGGGTGTTTTTTATAAGGAGCCACCTCAACGCGTGCTCCAGCAATCATGTTTTCAATATTTCGATTGGATAAATGGCCATAATTTTCATAAGATTCAACCGCAAATAAGACATGACCTTCGGCTGCATAGGCATTTCCAGAATCGACAAGGTCTTTAATCATGCCAATAATTTGAGGTATGTGTGCCGTAGCATAAGGTTCTATATCTGGTGGTAAGACTCCCAGTTTGCTTAAATCTTCATTGTAAATATCGGCATATTTTTTGGCGTATTTTTTTATATTAATACCAAGTTCTAATGCAGATTTATTTATTTTATCGTCTATATCGGTAATATTGCGAGCATAAGTCACTTTGGGGTAGTGGTATCGCAATAATCGACTTAATACATCAAAAACCACAGCGGGTCGTGCATTGCCAATATGGGCATAATTATAAACGGTTGGCCCACATAAATACATTGTTATGGAGTCAGGGTTTAATGGGATAAATTTTTCCTTTTTACCTGTTTTGGTGTTGTGAAAATGTATTGGCATGGTCTATTTACTTTTTAAAAGTTTATTTTATTCTAAATTGGTAAATTCTGTCAGTTAATTCATTATTAAATATTAAGAATGTTAAATTTAATGGATATTACGTGTTTATGATTGTATCATGTTGGACTTAAGCAAAAAAACGGTAAGAAAAATGGGTGGAAAAATTTTTAATAAAGGTTCTGGTGTTGACGAACTTTATCACGATGAACGCGTTCATAATACCAGTTTTTTCAAATTAGACAATGAAGCGCTCAATCGCTTCTTATCACATTGCCATAACAGAAAATTTCCTAAAAAAACGTGCATAATCCGTCCTGGCGATTTAGCCAATACTCTTTATTATATTATTGAAGGCTCCGTAACAATTTCTTATGAAAATGAAGATGGTAAGGAGTTGATTCTTGCTTATTTGAATAAAGGTGATTTTATTGGTGAAATGGGGCTCTTTATGAGTACCGAACGCCGTGAAGTGATGGTTAAAACCAAAGAAGGGTCAGAATTAGCTGAAATTGGTTATCAGAGGTTGGGCACACTCTTACTGGATGAATTAAAGTTAGATGCTGCTCAAATTCTTTATTATATTGGAACTCAACTCACGCATAGGTTGTTGCAAACCAGTCGAAAAGTCCACCGACTTGCTTTTTTGGATGTCACTGGTCGTATTGCGCGAACGTTATTGGATTTGTGCAATGATCCGCATGCGATGACCCATCCTGAGGGAATCCAAATTAAAATCTCACGCCAAGAAATTGCCAAAATAGTGGGTTGTTCACGCGAAATGGCGGGGCGTGTTTTAAAGGATTTGGATGACCAAGGAAATTTAATTGTTAAGGGTCATACGATTGTTATTAAACACAATAAGTTAGGTAATCATTAATCCTTCTTCTGCATTTTTGATGCAATAGCGGAGAGTGCACGGTCAAACAATGCCACTTGTTGCAAAATCCGTATGTTTTTTTCGCGCAGTCCTTTTGCTAAGGAGTTTATGGTTTTATCGTTGATTTTTAAACCGCGAGAGTTTACAAATAAGTATTTTCCAGTTATAGGACTAATCCATGAAAGTTTGGCACGAATAGAATCAGAGTCTTTTTTGTTAAACTCTAACCATGTGCCAACTTTTAGTTTTTTAATGGTTTGCAAATATTCATCCTCAATGGTTTCAACTTCATCTGTATCCTCGATTGGTTCAATAATCTCTTCAATGTAATCAACAATTTCATTGTTTTTATTGCGAATGTCGGAGAGTTTTAAAACCTCTTCTGGTGGAATTATTTCAACGGAAGATTCTGACTTTAATTTATGTATTTCATTGATGCATTCAACTAATTGATGCTGTTTTTCCATGAGTTCTTTAGCATTAAAAGCCACAAGTTCTAAACCCTTTTTGAAGTTTTTAGACAAATTTTGCAATTCTGTACTTGTAATGCTTTGTTTGGAATCTGAAAAATTAATAACTTGGTCCACAAAGTTGATTTTTTCTTTAAATTCGGCAGAATCAACTCCGTGCCGTAAATAAATCAACACCAATACACTTGACCACTCACCCAATAATATATCCCTAACCAGTGTTGGCATGTGTTTATTGGTCATCTTTGAAACAAGAGTTTTAGCGGTGTATGCTTTAGCCTGTTGAATTTTGTCTTGGCCTAATGTTTTCTCTTGCGTGCGTTTTTGTAAAACCGCTGATTTCTTTTTTTGCTTTTGCCTAAACTTCTCAAAATCATTGATAATGCTATCAAAAAACACTTTATTGTAGCTATCAGTATCAAAAATTTGATGGGTAATATCCGTTAATTTATTAATGTACTTGTCTTTTACATCACTTTCTTTAGTCCAACCCACAGAGGCTAATGAAAGCTTGTCGAGTAAAACTCTTGCTGGATGGGTTTTGTCTGCAAACAGATTTTTATCTTCTAATGCAATTTTAAGGTAAGGAATTTGTAAGCGAGCTAAGATGACTTGGATTTCAGCGGGTAAATTACGGTCATCGACAATAAATTGAAACAACATTCCAACCAAATCTATTGTGTCTTCATCTTTTTTTCTCACGACTTTTTCCTTACTGTTTTCATCCAATGAGTGGAGTTGATTCAATAGTTCTTGTTTTATCTCCGTGGGCGACTTGGATTCTGAATCTTTAATTTTGGCTTTACCTAATAAATCAGTTTGCAATATGGATAAAGCATTGAGCATTGAATTAAGGTCAATATTGGCAATTGGAACGTTTCCATTTGCATTTTGATTTGGGTTTGTTGTTTGGTTTTGTTTAAATAAATTAGAGATTAATTGGTAATTTTCATCACTGATATTTTGGTTTGTACTAATAGCTGAGGTATCAGGATTGTTCGATTCATTTGCTTGTTCTGAACCTGTTTTACTTGGGTTCGATGTTTGCGGGTTAAAACTTGAAGCGGGTGTGGCTCTGTTGCTATTAACATTGTATTGGATTTCGGGAATTATCCCTTGCCTTGCTAAAATGTCATTAATGCTGTTGTAAACTCTGTTTAGCTGACCCATCACATTGCGTTCAAATAACTTGTAGACAATCAAGTTTATGTGAATATCTAGTTCAAGTGTTCTAATGCTATTGGCAAACGAGTTAACAATAACATAAGGTCCAATTGGGTTATGTTCTGATTTGAGTTTTGTTCCAGATGCGAGCACTGAAAAACGTTTGAGCAATGCAAAAATGTTTTCATGAAATGCCATTTCAGATTTGTTGATTAAGTTGGTTTTAGCTAAGGATTCATCCAAGTCTTTTTCATCAACTAAAGACAGTTTTAAAGACTTTGTTTGCTTGTTATACTTGGCATCAGAATTAAAATATTCGTATTCCCCTTTTTTATAGAGCTGAAAAGTATTTTTTATTCCATTGAAAAATTCTAAGAAAATAGGCTTGCGCGATTTTCTAATCATCCTCATCGATTCAAAATACAAACTTTGCTTGGTGTTAGAGTCTGCTTTTTCAGCATAATTAAATAAAGAATCATCTAATTGTTCAAAAAAATTGATAATTAACGGTTTCATGTCTTTTGAAAACTGAGAAAAAATAACAGGAAGAAGGTCTCCTATGTTATTTGACTTAAGTTTCTTTTCAATGCTAATGATTTTGTCTTTTTTTTTGATCATCTTAATTAGTTGCTCGTAAATTTTCGTGGGCTAAAATTTTTTTTATTGAGATTTATATTAACATATTCAAAAATGTGATTTGTGATAGTTGTCACATTAATTATAAAAAGCTATTTCCTTTTAATATTTAGAAAAAATAGTATTATCATTTTCTTTAATTACTGGAATAATTGTAAAACACATCATACAATAATTATCCATGATAAAAGCCAAAGAATTCAAAAAAAGAAGAACACAAGTTGCAAAAATAATTGGTCATGACTCTATTGCTATTTTAAAAGCCAAAGACGTTTGTATACGTAATGGAGATGCGGATTTTAAATACCGTCCTGACAGTTATTTTTATTATTTGACGGGTTGCAGTGAACCCAATGCCTTGTTAATAATATGCCCTAACAATAAGTATGGAGAGGATGTTTTATTTTGTCGAGCCGTTGATAAGCACAATGAAATTTGGAATGGCCCAATGCTCGGTCTCGATGACGCAGTAGATAAGTTAAAGTTTGATAATTCTTTTGATGTCAATCAAAGTGATGAGTTGTTGCCAAAACTTATGCAAGGGCGTGATAAGGTTTATTTTATGCTGGGAGACGATACGGACTTTGATCAACAAGTGGTTAAGTGGACCAGTACAGTTGCTAAAAACAAGTGGGCAAAAAGTGAAGCGCCGCATGAATTGATTTCATTAAAACCTTATCTTGATGACATGCGTGTTTATAAAAGTGAGGCTGAAATTAAATGCATGCAACTCTCGGCAGATATTGCCGCACAAGCGCATATAAGTATGATGCAAAAATGCCAACCAGCTATGTATGAGTACCAACTCAATGCAGAATTTCTTTACAGTATAACCCAGCATAATTCCTCTCCAAGCTATTTGCCAATCGTTGGAGGAGGAGAAAATGCGTGCATCTTACACTACATTAATAACGACCAAAAATTAAAAGACGGTGACTTGGTTTTAATAGATGCGGGTGCTGAATACGATTATTATGCGTCGGATATAACCCGTACCTTTCCAGTTAATGGCACTTTTAGCAAAGAACAAGCACAGATTTATCAAATTGTACTCGATGCGCAAACAGCGGCATTAGAAAAAGCCAAGACAGGATTTCATTATAACGAATACCATGATGCAGCGGTAAAAGTCATTACCCAAGGCTTGTTAGATTTAGGAATCTTAACAGGGGATTTGCAAACCAATATTGAAGAACATACCTATGCGCAATATTACATGCATAAAACAGGGCATTGGTTAGGGCTGGATGTGCACGATTGTGGCGAATATTCGATTGATGGTTTATGGGTGGAGCTTGAACCCAATATGGTCATTACCATTGAGCCAGGAATTTACATAGCAGCCGATTCAAAAGCACCAAAAAAATACCGAGGCATAGGCATTCGCATAGAAGATGACGTTTTAATTACCAAACAAGGCAATATAGTATTAAGCCGTAAGGTTCCAAAAACCATCGCAGAAATTGAAGCATTAATGAGGAAAGACGCATGAAAAAAACACTCACCCTATTATTAATTTTACAATCATCATTGTCAATGGCACTTAGCATTCATTGTGGGCATGTGTTTGATGCCAATTCGGGTACAATGCAAAGCAATAAATACATAGAAACTGAAAAGGGTGTATTTAAAAAAATCGAAGATTATACCCAACAAAAAGTAGATGTAGAAGCTGGAAACCACTATTGTTTACCCGGACTAATTGACATGCACACGCATTTGTCTTTTGAATTTTCAAAAACTAGTTACCTGGATAAATTTAAACTCAATGAAGCAGATTATGCTTTTCAATCTGCCTTGTATGCCAAAAGAACGCTTAAAGCTGGATTTACTACCGTACGCGATTTGGGCGATGTTTTTAATGTTACCATCGCATTGCGAAACGCCATCAATAAAGGCATCACCCAAGGCCCTCGAATCTACACAGCAGCTAAAGCGTTAGCGACTACAGGAGGTCATGCGGATCCAACCAACGGCTATCGTCAAGGATTGTTGCCAAATCCAGGCCCTAAAAATGGCGTCATCAACGGTGTGGCAGATGCCGCTGCGGCAGTTAGGCAACGTTATCAAGATGGTGCGGATTTAATTAAAATAACAGCAACTGGTGGTGTGTTATCTGAAGCATCCAGCGGTGATAATGCTCAATTTAATATGGATGAACTCAAAAGCATCATCGCAACAGCGAATGATTATGGCTTTAAAGTGGCGGCTCACGCACACGGTAAAGAAGGCATGAAACGAGCCATTGTCGCAGGTGTTTCTAGCATTGAGCATGGCACTTATTCGGATGCAGAAATTCGTGGTTTAATGAAACAATACGGAACTTACCTTGTTCCCACATTAATTGCAGGAAACTGGGTCACTGAGAAATCAAAAGTTAAAGGTTTTTTCCCTGATGTTGTGGCTAAAAAAGCAGCAACTATTGGCCCTGTTATTGCGGGTTCATTTGCCAAGGCTTATAAAGCTGGAGTAAA
>CAMZLQ010000065.1 GCA_947311585.1 uncultured Alcanivoracaceae bacterium
CCCAAAAGCTGTCGATTATGTCGCTCCCACTCAAGCCCAAGCTGCACAAAACAACACTCAACAAGGTCAAGCACCACAAATGAGCATGGAAGAAGCCATTAAACAACTAGAAGCACGTCTTGAACAAAACCCAGATGATGTCGATGGGCAAATGCTTTATGCGCGTTCACTTGTTTCCATGAAAAAATACCCACAAGCGGTGGCAGCCTACCGTAAATCTAATGAGCTGGCTCCCAATGAATCAGTCATCTTAACCGAATTGGCAGAAGCCATAGCACTGGCAAATAACAACCGCAGTTTTTTAGGAGAACCTGAGCAATTACTTTCAAAAGCAGTGGAACTTGAACCCAATAACCAAAAAGCCTTATGGTTATTAGGCATGACCTATTACGAACACAAAGACTTTGCCAAAACCAATGAATTATGGAGTAAACTTTATGGCATGATGAGTGATGCAGGTGCCAAGAAACAACTGGCGCAACAACTCAATGATATTCGAGAAAAACTTGGTATGAAAGGAGTTTCATCAGATAACAAACCACAAGTTGCAGCCAATGACAAAGCCAATTTAACCATCAAAATCAACCTAGATGAAACACTTAAAGCCAACCTCAAAGGTAAACGCGCCCTACTCTATGTTTACACAAAAGAACCAACAGGTATGCCCATGCCTATTGCGGTTGTTCGCCAACCTTTAGAACAAATCGTCAAAGGCTTTCCCATTGAAATATCCATGAATGATGGCAACAGCTTGCAACCAAACAGGAAATTAAGCGACTTTGATCAAATTAAAATCGGTGCGCGCATTAGTTTTACTGGAAATGCCATGCCGCAAGCGGGAGATTTGCAATCAGAGGAATTGCTTGTTGACTTACCCTCACCTGAAAAAATTAACATCAATATTAACAAAGTTAGGTAGTTTACTTTTTCTTAAAAGAAACTATATAGGTGCATATCATGGATAGAATCACATAAATACTAAAATAATAGACGCCAATTTGTAGGTTGGCGTCGGTTTTTCCTGTGGCTTTCATGGAAAAATAGGTGACCACTATAGCAACAACGAAAACATCTAACATTGACCATTTTCCTATTGCCGAAAGAAATTGAATCTTTTTTTGCGATAAATGCAATTTGTTTTGTAAAGTAATAACGATGAGTAAAATTGTCTTAATGATTGGTGTTATAATGGTAAATAATAGAATAATTCCTGCAATAACGTATTGTTGCTTTTCAAACATTTTCATCAAAGCCGAGACGATGCTTTTTGATTCGTATTGAAAAATTGTATTACCCAACATTGGCAGGTCTTGGTAAGCCGTAATTTCGAGAATTGGGGCAAACCAACCCGTCACAAGCGCAACAATGGATAAACCGATTAAACCACTTAATAAAGCCATTTGTTTGCCGATAAAATAGATAAGCAATGCTAATAAAACCAAACCCATAAAAGCCTTGGTAAAACGAAAAGCATTTTTATTGTATTGTTCAGATTTTTGTTTTAGGGACTTTAATTCATCCATTGATTCTGAATAGCCATCGTACCAACTAAAAGTTATCTTTTCTAGTAACTTTTTACCTTCATTTTTAATGTTGCTTTCCAACTGTAATTTATTGGTCATTTTATTGACGCTATGAGAATAGCCTTGAGAATTTCCTAAGGCTTCATAGGCAATCAATGAAGCAATGATAAACAGTACTATTACATACAACGAACTTAAGATTTTACTTTTCATTTCTTTTCTTTGTCTCCACTAAGACAATATTGGGTTCATCCCAACTGCCTGTAACTTTATAGATAATTTTGCCCACATCTTTTAAACCTTTATGGAACATACCTTGCACTAAAAAGCCTGCCGCAGCACCAACTGCTCCACCAGTAATAGCTCCTATTGTTGGCAAGACACGCCCAACCCTTGGTTCGATGATTATTGTTTGGTCATAGTCTTGTGTTGCTAAGCCTGTTCTGCCAGATAAACTAATTTTTGCACTGGAGGAATCAATTATAAAGGCATCGGTATAGGCATCCCCTTCCCTGAGTTCAAAATCACCTTTCATGGACTGGAACTGCAATCCTTTTGCAAATACATCACTAAAGTCCAAAATTAAACGCCTTGGTAGGTTGGTTAAACTAAAAAGTCCCAATACTCGCCCCATTCCGGGTTTTGTATCAACCACCTCGCCTTTGCCTAACTCAACACGCATGGAACCACTAATATTTTTTATTTCAAACTCACTAGGCAATCCATCCCAACGAGCTTGCATATTTATTAATGTTTGCGTGTGACTAATGGGGGCTTGAAATCCTAGTTTTTTCAAAAAAGCAGCAATGTTTCGGGAAGTCATAATAATGTTAAATTTTGACACTCCTTTTTTGCCTTGGTTACGTGACCAAACACCATTAATATTTAAATTAAGCAATTCCGAATGAGTCACTAGTTTCTCCACTTTAATCCCTTCACTCACGGGCCTAACTTCAATACTCGATTCTCCCAATGGGATTCCGTCATAGATAAAATCCCCTATCCATATATGCAAAGGGGGATAGCTTGAACTCACTTGCTCACTTGATTCCTCAGCCTTTACGATATCGGGTGCTTGCCAATGCAATTTTTGCAACTGAACAATGATTCCCTTTTGAGTTAAATTGTTAGCAATTTTGACTGTTCCAGATATATCGGCGGCCTCAATCGTTAAATCAATGCTGTCAGCTTTAGTGTTATTGAACACATCAATAGAAACATTTTTTAACTCACGAGCCATAAATATAAGTGTATCAACCTGTAATGACAGGGTTTTAAATGGCAGGTCTTGAGCATTTTTTTGTGATTTGTTTCTGGTAAGTACGCTTATCCACTTATCAACGTCTACCGTTCCTAAATGACCACCAAACTTATCTTTTGTTTGACCAAAAATTAACTTGTTTAATTTAAATTCACCAGACTCACGGTTAACACTAAAATTTGAGCTTAATAATTTATTATAGTTTAAATCCCAACCACTGTCTAAACAAGGTAAAACACACGATAAAGAAAAGGGAGTTTTTTGTTCTATGGGCTTGGCAAAAGGAGGTGGCATTTCTAACTGTACCCCTATTAAATCAGAGTTCGCCGTAAATACAGTCTGAGACTGTTTCTTATTAGAAATAGAAAATTGCCACAAAGAACGCCCTATTGCTGGCAATTCAAACCCAAGTGTTGATTCAAAATTTGTGACGTCATAATTGCCGTTAATCAATACATTAATCTTTGGTGTTTGATTGGCTTGATTGATTATTTCACCAGATACCACCGCATTTTGGTTAAGAAATTTTGCTTTTAAATTAGCAAGCTTTAATGATAACCCTGAAAAATCCAAGGTGCCAACCAAGTCAAGCAATTGAAAATGGCCTAACTTAAAGTCCGTGTGCATAAAAGTAACCGAACCTGATGGTTCGATCTTAACATTGGCTTTATTTAATGGAAATCCCAAATGAACGTGTGCTTCCTGATTGCCTTTTAAAGACATGTCTTCATCTAAAATTTTTAATCCTTTTTTCATCGGCGAATTTTTAAGAAAATCAAGCAAATAATTATCCTTGCCATTAGCATTTACATCAACAGTCAAATAAGGTTTTTTGAAATTTTTAATTTTCGCTAACACAGTTTTTATTCTTGCCTTCATCACTCGTCCACGGTCTGATTTAACCTTGAGCGACATATTTTTCGTTCCAACATATGCATTAAAATCAGAAAGTACAGGCCAATCTTTATGGTATTTAACTTGTGCATTTTTTAAGTTTGACTGCGTGATAAACACGCCTTGATTACCTGTAAAGGGATAATCCTTTGTCAAACCATGATAAATTATCATGCCATTTTCAACAACCCCTGAAACCAGTGCTTGATCTAAAAAATTCAACACTTTGGGCTTCCACTTATTCTTTGGCCAGTATTTATACAGTTGATTAACTTGAGCTTGGTAAATAGCAAAGGTTAAATCCATAAAGAGGTTTTGGTCAAGCCCAATTCGCGCCGCTCCATCTAAAATAAAATCAGTGCAATCACACCAAATGGAATTTATTTTTACATCAACATCATTGTCTTGC
>CAMZLQ010000066.1 GCA_947311585.1 uncultured Alcanivoracaceae bacterium
CACTAATTTACCACAAGAATTGTTTCCTGAAAAATGCAGTGAAATTGTGGATAAAAGAATTGAAAATATTGCACCTGAACGGGGTGGGAAATACCACAATGATATTTGGGAAGACCTAAAAGGTAAGTTGCCAGAATTGGATTTAGTCTACAGTTGCACCAGGCGAGTTGATGTCTATGTGCCTCGCTCAATTGCCACTATTAGACATAGCGTATCAATGCGTTAAGGTGCTATTTTTGCGAAAGTTCCAACCATAAATTATGAATTTTACAAAACAATTCAGCTGTTTTTTCAGTGTCGTACATGGCGGAGTGGGCTCGAGATTTATCCCATTCTATTTTTGCCTCAGCTATTGCTCGGGCTAATACTGTTTGGCCATAGGCTAAAGCTGATAAGGTCACGGTATCTAAGCAGCTAAAAGGGTGGAAGGGATTGCGTTTTATGCCAGTGCGTTCCACTGCAGCATTGACAAATCCCAAGTCAAAATGTGCATTGTGACCAACTAAGATGGCGCGGTTGCATCCCGCTTCTTTTATGGCTTTGCGGATTGGAGTGAATATTTTTCCAAGAGCAGCTGTTTCGTTCATCGCCATACGCAGTGGGTGATTCAAATCAATACCTGTAACTTCTAATGATTTAGGGTCAATATTTGAGCCCTCAAAGGGTTCAACGTAGGCTGTAGTCACATCATCAAAAAATAATTCACCGTTTTCTTTTTGTTTAATGATTACGGCCGCAATTTCGAGCAATGCATCGGTTTGAGAATTAAAACCTCCTGTTTCAACATCAACCACAACAGGGAGAAAACCTCTAAATCTATTTTTAATTTGTGTCATGGGTGCATTTTATTCTAATTTACCTTTAATTACGTATACATTTATAAGAATTACATGAGCTTTTATTACTTTTTAAACAAATATGGTACAATCCTCGCAATTATGTATGAATATTTTAATTTTGGAGATGAAGATATGAAAAAGATTGTATTAGGAGTAAGTTTAGCATTGGCTGTAGGTTCTGCATTAGCAGGAGATGCCAATTTTGATGATCGTTGGTATGTCACACCAAATGTTAGTTTTGTTAAGCCAGATGGTGATAAAAATGTTTCTTCGGGTTTGGCGTTGGGTCTTTCTTTTGGCAAATTTGTTACAGAAAGAGTTTCGGTTGATTTAGAAATAGACAAAGCCTCTTTTGATAAAAAAGGTGGTAATGGCGAAATCTCTCAAAAAATGCTTGGTGTAATGGGTCGCTACCATTTCGCAGAAGCCTCAGGGTTTTTACCTTATTTAGGTTTAGGTGTTGGAGCAATGAAGCATAAAGGTTTGGCTACAGATGCTCAAATACACCAAGGTTTAACATCTGCAGGAACCGATGCAGTTTTAAACTTAGCCGCAGGTATGTCTAAGGAATTGACTGATAAGGTTAAATTGAGAACAGAGCTAAGATACCAGTTAGAAAACTCTGATGATTTGGCTTCTGGTGAAAACACCTTTGGGAATTATATGTTTAATACAGGTTTAACCGTTGCATTTGGTGAAGCTTCTCAACAATCAACAGTAACAAAGCTTGTTGAACAAGCACCAGCTTTGGATAGTGATAATGATGGCGTTAGTGATGCCAATGATCGTTGCCCTAACTCAGCACCTGGTGCTAAAGTTGATTCTACAGGTTGTGCCGTTGCTGTCGATGGGGATGATGATAGAGATGGTGTTGCCAACTCTAAAGATGTTTGCCCAAATTCTAAAGCGGGTGCTGTTGTTGGTAAGGATGGTTGTGAAGTTAAAGTTGTTATCGAACTTCAAGGGGTTCATTTTGATACCGATAAATCAACCTTAAAGCCTGAGTCAATTGCAATCTTAAATGCTGCTGTTAAGACATTAGGTGATCATGGTACGATTATGGTTGAAGTTGCAGGACATACGGATTCACGTGCATCTGATGCGTACAATCAAGCTTTGTCACAAAGACGTGCTAAGGTTGTGTATAATTATTTAACCGCTCACGGTATCAGTGCTGATCGCATGACTTGGAAAGGTTATGGTGAGTCACAGCCCATTGCAACTAATGATACTGCTGAAGGTCGCGCACGAAACAGAAGAACTGAACTTATCGTTAAATAAGTCATTCTTTTAAAGATAAAAAAACCTGCACTATGCAGGTTTTTTTATCCTAAAAATATCTGGGTTAGTGTTTTACAGTTTTATATTGGTAAAATGAGATACTGGAAAACGTTCTGTAATTTCCATAATGAGTTTTTGATTGTTGAATACTTCATAGGTTCGGGATACTAAATTTTCACCTGTTTTGTATCCTGTTTGTTCACTATCGATAGATAGCTCTTCCTTTTTTTCTGTGATGTTCTTGTAGGTTTCTATTTTATATTTCGTCCACAGCGTTCCTATTGGGATGCTATGGTGAATCAAGTCGTTAACAAAATTGTCTTCTAAGTTTTTCAAATAGATTTTTGATTCAGCACACAACCAATTAATTTTACTTTTCACTCCCTGAAGGTAAATTTTTCTTACCAATAAAGAAGAATCTTTGGATACGCTTTCATGTAATTTAATAACAGTGAGCTTTTCATGAGCAAGAAGCTCAATCAAGTCTGTCACCGTGCCGTCAGTATGCATTAACACCTGAAGTGACAGTGGATAAGAAGTTAAATTAAGCATGGGTTTTAAAAACCCGTACCAAGTCGTAAATAAAATCTAAAATCGCCGTTATTTGAATAACCAGTTCCTAAGAATAAAACGGTGTTGACAACATCGAGTGAAATACCTGCAGAATAACCATAGAGCATGTCTTCAAATTTAATATGGTGTTGCCAAACATTTCCGTAGTGACCTTTTACAATTAATTTGGGTGAGCCAAATATAGGCAAATTTATTTGTTCTAAATCAGTAAATGCTCCAAATTCCATAACAATTGCATTAAGTCCAAGCAGAGAGTGCTGCGGATAACCCGCAAAATTATCTAAGCCGCCGTAAGCAAATAAAACTTCTCCATCTTCTGCGTTATTAACAAAATCACCTTGGAAACCAATATGAAATGCTGTGTTTTCTGAAATAGGAAACCGTTGAAAGATATCGAAATTAAGCCATTGGACATTATCAAACAGACCGATTTCTGTTGTTAAATCTATGCCAGAACGTGCATAAATTGGTTTGTTCAGAGTATCCAGGCCATATCGAATTTTGATGCCTGTTGAGCGATCGATTGCTGTTTCGAATTCCGAGCGATTAATGACAGGAACTATGTTTTGATCCATAAACCAAATGCCAGCTCTAAGTTCGCTGTTTTCAGTTAAATTGACCCCTGCATCGATGCCAAAGGCGAAATCTTTAATGTCATATTCACCCGTTGGTTTAATATCAAATTCTTCTGCAATATTTTGTCCAACTAATGAAGGATTGAAAATATTTCCATAAAATCGACGGCTGTCCTTTGACATAAGGATATTTGCACTTAAAAAATATTTGTCAGCAAAATCCATCGGTTGATTAAGTTCTGATTTCCACTGAAAAACACTGCCCACACTAAAGTCATTTATCCATTCGCCTCCTTTACGGTTGATGTTGTAGCGGTGATGTCTGGCTAGTAATGAGATGCGTGTATTGGAATCAAAATCATCCGCAACTTTTAAACCAAATTTTAAATAATCAGGTCCCCAGTTTTTTTCTTGAATAGTGAATTCAATGCCTTGTTGATTTTTGTCATTGGTTACCACCTTGTAAGTCACGGTCAAAATATCGTTGTCAACGGCAAGATCATCGGCTAAATCTTGAATTTCTGCCACAACGAAAGGTTTATTAAGCAGTATTTTTGATTTGTGCCTAAGTCGTTCAACTGAAGTTCTTTTATTGCCTGTAAAATGAACAAATTCAATTTTCTTTGGAATGTCTTGCATTAATATTCTGCGGCTATCTAAACTGGTTAAATAGTCGTTTTCATTTAAGCTTAAATGATCAAGAACCAGTGATTTGGTTTTAACGCTTTTTATTCCTGCTTCAATAAACTCGGGGTATTTATCAAAGTCGCCAGCACCTAAATCTTTCAATGTGGGAGCAATCACAATATCGGCCAATCCTAAAGATTGGATGGTGTTTTGTACCAAGGCGACATCAACACTTTGATATGAAACAGAAATTACCGAGGAATTTTCATCAATTTTATTGAGTGGTGATGAAATATTGACAGCAATGACAATGTCAGCTCCCATTTGTTTGACGACATCAACGGGAAGGTTGTTTAATATTCCTCCATCGGCTAAAAATCGTCCTTGGTATTTTACCGGTCCAAAGACTAGGGGAATTGCCATTGATGCTCGCATTGCCATGGCTAAATCACCGTGATTAATGACGTAGGGTTCGGCAGCATTTAAATCTGTGGCAACTGCACGAAACGGTATGGGGAATTTATCAAAATCTTGAGTTTTAATGGAGCCTACAATGCGTTGCAGCTCGAGCATGATTTGTTGCCCACCAGCAAATCCTTTGCCACTGCTTGGACCAGTTTTAGACAACCCAAACTCTAAGTCGACAAAATAGTCTTTGTCGGCTTGTTTGGCACTGTAATTTTGATTAACACGATCGGTTGTTGGGCGAAAAACGCGATCCCAATCAATGGATTTAACTACCCATTCAAGGTCATCCGTACTCATGCCAGTGGCATAAAGTCCACCAACGATACTGCCTATCGAAGTGCCTGCAATATAGTCAATGGGAATCCTTTTTTCTTCCAATGCACGCAAAACCCCAATGTGTGCAAGCCCTCGTGCACCACCACCCGATAACACAAGACCGATTTTTGGGCGGTTGTTGTTATAAGCACCAGCATTGAAGGTTGCAAAGATTAATACTGCGATTAAAAAAGCAGTTATTTTTCCCATTGATTTATCCATTTCCTATAATAAAGATGTATTGTTGTTGAACGCACAATAAAAAAACCCACAAAAGCCATCCACAAACCATGGTTGTCAAATTTTCTTAATAAATACCACAGAGGAATATAACAAAAAATTGTCGCTATCACCATAGAATTACGCATAATTTTTGCATTAGTTGTGGCAACAAATACTCCATCGTACACAAAGCTTGGCATGGCTATTAATGGAATCAGAACTAACCAAATGGTATATTTATAGGCATAAAATTGAACGGAGTCAATTGAGGTTAGTAAATTTATTAGGTGGGAACTGAAAAATAAGTAAAGTAAACTGAATAATGCTGCAACAGCAAAGGAAATAATAAAAACACTGCGAATAATGGCTTTAAATTTGTTTTTATCTCTCGCTCCATAATATTCACCACACAAGGATTCTACCGCATGAGCAAATCCATCAAGACCATAAGACATTAAGTAAAAGAAATTTAATAATACCGCATTGCCTGCCAATGATAATTCACCCAGGCGAGCACTGCCTTTTGTCATGAGTGCGAATACAGCCATTAAGCATAAGGTGCGGATGAATATATCGCGATTAAGCCTAAAGAAATGACTGATTTCATCTGTTTTCGATAACCAAGCCTTAAGTTGTTGTAATTGAGGAAGTCTGTATTTGCTCTTTATTAAATAATAACAGCCAACCATGAGAGCAAGGTATTCAGAAATTAGCGAACCATACGCCACTCCTGCAATGCCATAATTGAATCGCATAACAAGAAGGTAGTCAAGTAACATATTGCCGACTTGATTAACAAGCATTATCCATAAAACTACTTTTGATTTTTGAATGGCTAAGAAGTACCCGACAAACACATAGATAAGCAGGGTAGCAGGTGCTGAAAATATTCGTATGGAAAAGTATTGGTGAGCCATGTCTGCAATAATGCCTTTAGAAGAGGCAAAGTTGATGGAATAATAGCCAAGCCATTTTTGCAAGATTAATAAAATCAACGCGATGATGATTGCGATAAGTATGGACTGAGTCAGTTGTAAATTAATTTTAGATTGATTTTTTTCACCCAATGATTGAGCAATTAAACCCGTGGTGCTCATCTTTAAAAAGCCGAAACCCCAAAATAATACATTAAAAATTGTTGCACCGATATTAATAGCCGCGAGGTATTTGGGAGAATCGAGGTGACCAAGTATGGCGGTATCAACAATCCCAAGCATCGGAATGCTAATAGCAGAAAGTATCATGGGAATGGCGATTTGAAATATTTTTTTATACATACTTTACTTATGGCACATGAAATCAAGGCAAAGCTTTGATAAAATGATTTAATTATTTTAAAAAGAATCAAATCATGACAGATAATCGCTACCCTGTAAACAAACAACAATCTAAAATAAATAAATTAAAATTAACAAAGTGGTTGTTGATTTTATTTGTTTTAGTGAATATTGTCTTAATGCTTTATTTTGATAGAGAACCAGCATTGTTTGATGTTAACAAAATGGCTAAGCAACGCGCTGATTTGCATGGACATCGTATGGTCACAGGATTTACCACAACGGCAACTTTATTGGAGGTAGCTGATGTTTTATTGCACAAACCAGGTGGCTACCTAACTAACGACAAAATGCCACCTTCTGTGATTATGGACAATATTCCAAAATGGGAATATGGAGTCCTTGTGCAAATTCGTGATTTAGCACGTACACTGCGTAATGACTTTAGTCGCTCTCAATCGCAATCTTTGGAAGATGATGACTTGAAAGAGTCGGATCCCAAATTTCACTTTGATAATAATGCGTGGTTTATGCCAAGGACTGAAGACCAGTACGAAGAAGGCATGGAGACTCTTCACCATTACCTAACACGTTTAAGTGATGACAACGAGGCTGACGCACAATTTTACGCCCGTGCAGATAATTTAGTGACTTATTTGACTTTGGTTGAGCGTCGTTTGGGCGGTCTTTCGCAAAAACTAAGTGCCAGTGTGGCCAAAGAACGCCTTAATACCGATTTGAGTGGCGATACCGCAGCAACACAGTCCACCTATAAGCCAAGCGAACTTAAAGTAAAGACTAATTGGTTCAAAATTGATGATAATTTCTATGAAGCACGCGGTTCTACATGGGCATTAATACACTTCTTGCGGGCAATGGAAGTGGACTTTAAAGGCGTTTTAGAAAAGAAAAATGCTTTAATTAGTTTGCGTCAAATTATTCGAGAATTGGAGTCCACTCAAGAAGCTATTTGGACACCGATGATTTTAAATGGCTCCGGTTTTGGATTTTTTGCCAATCACTCCTTAGTTATGGCATCTTATATCTCAAGAGCGAATGCAGGCATCATAGATTTACGTCAGTTATTGGAAAATGGATAGGTTTGTGTTTATAATGGAAATATGAATAAAATATTTTTTACCCTATTGTTATTACCAATTGTTGTTGCTGCAGACAATAAAATCTCAACTCAACTTCAGTCCGATTTAAGAAACAAAGAATCCGTTGAGATGTATTTGTTGTTAGATAACACAAAAGCAATTAAAACATTAGCGAATAAAAACAGAGTTGAGCGATTAAAACTTGTGATTACTCAATTAAAAAATAATGCAAAATTCAGTCAAACTCAAATTGAATCAGAGTTGCAAAAGTATGCTCAAGACTACCAATTCTATTGGATTAATAATTCAGTCTGGGTGAAAGCCAGTAGTCAGAATGCAAAAATAATAGTTCAAAACACCCAAGTCAAGAAAGCTTTTGCCAATACTCCACAAAAATTGGCAATTATTGATAATGATTCACCCGTTCAAAAATCAATTTCTGCCGTTGGTTGGGGTTCTAATATGATCAATGCTCCTGCTGTTTGGGCTTTAGGTTTTAAAGGTCAAAATGTTATCATTGCAGGTCAAGATACGGGTTATAAATGGGATCATGTTGCTTTAAAAGAAAAATATGCTGGCTGGGATGGTGTTAGTGTTAATCATAACTATCGCTGGCATGATGCCATACATGTCTTTAATGCTCCATTTGATGATCACGGTCATGGCACTCATACCATGGGAACAATGGTTGGAGATGATGGAGCTGGTAATCAAGTCGGAATAGCACCAGATGCAAAGTGGATTGGTTGCCGAAATATGGATCAAGGTAATGGAACTCCACAAACTTATACCGAATGTTTTCAGTTCTTTCTTGAACCCACGGATTTAAATGGGTTAAATCCTGATGTCACTAAAGCACCCCACATCATTAATAATTCATGGGGTTGTACTTTTGGTGAAGGTTGTACCCAGCCTAATGCATTAGAATCTATCGTCAATAATGTTGTAGATGCGGGTATTTTAGTGGTCGCCGCTGCTGGCAATAGTGGTTCTGGTTGTGGAACAGTCAGTGATCCAATTGCAATTTACGATAAAACTTTTACGGTTGGCTCAACCACATCTTCAGATACAATTTCTAGTTTTAGTTCGCGTGGTGCAGTCACTGTTGATGGCAGCAATCGCATAAAACCAGATGTTTCAGCTCCAGGTAGTTCGATTCGATCCAGTTTGAAAAGCGGAGGCTATGGCAACATGAGTGGAACCAGCATGGCATCGCCTCATGTGGCAGGCGTTGCCGCGTTATTGATTTCAGCAGATCCAAGCTTAGCTGGGCAGCCTGCATTGATAAAACAAATTATCATGGATTCAAGTGTAGCAAAAACATCGACCCAAGATTGTAATGGAACACCAGGAAGCCAAATACCGAACAATACTTTTGGTTGGGGGCGCTTAGATGCACTGGCAGCAGTTAATCAAGCCAGACTTGATTTTGTTTTTACAAATGGGTTTGAGTAAATCCAAATGCTGACAAACCAAGTTAAGTGAAATGGGTTAAAAATGACAAATATTTTATAAAATATGCTATATTGCATAGCAACGGTAAGTAATTTCTAAAATTCACAAAACACAAACAGAC
>CAMZLQ010000067.1 GCA_947311585.1 uncultured Alcanivoracaceae bacterium
CTTGATGACATAAATGAAATGGATTTTGATGAATCATTTGAAAATGAAGTAACTGATAAGCTAGGGCTTTGTGAAAATGCCGAGAGATTAGTTGTCGCATTTAGTGACGATACAGATGACGATATCAAAGAAGTATTTTTGGAAGAGTTTGAAGAGGAAGTGGAACACCTTAATAACATCTATCCCAAATGGAAAAACAATCCTGAAGAACAGTTTGAATTGTTAGGTGAAATACGTCGTATTTATCATACATTAAAAGGCAGCGGACGTTTAGTTGGAGCTATGGCAATAGGTGATTTCAGTTGGAAGATTGAAGACATGACCAATCAAGTGTTAAATAAAACACGAGATGTTTCACAGTCCTATATAAAGGTTATGGATGCATCCAAAGAGATTTTGCCAAGTTTGTATCAAGCATTGGAAAATGAAGCGGAAGTTCCTGCTGGTTACTATGTTATATTAAAAGCTGCAGAAGCTGTTATTGCTGGAGATGCCGTTAAAGAAATAGTAATTGAAGAAACAAAGAAAGATAAGGAAATATCTGACAAACAGATTAAGTTGCAAGTTGATTCTCCTGATAAGGAGTCTAAAATTAGTGAGATAGACGATAAAAAAATAGACGAACCAGCAATTGGAGATGCTGAAAGTGAAATTGATGATGTCTCTATATCTAGTGAAGAATTACTTGAATTTGATGATGACTTATCAAGCTTAGATGAAGACTTGATGGATGAGTCAGACTTATCTGTGGACCCAGTTTTTGTCGAAATATTACAACAGGAAGTTGAAGGACATCTCAATGATATAGGTGAATATTTAGAGAATTGTAAAGAGTCAAGTAGCTGTGTTCCAACACAGAAGTTTATAAGAATTGTGCACACTTTAAATGGTGCCGCAAATATGGCATCTGTTAATAGTATAGTGTCCATGACAACGCCATTAGAACTTTTTGCTAAATCAGTTTTAGAAGCAGATAAAGAGTTTGATGAAGAATGTATTCAGCAAATTAAGAGGTTTAAAAGTGAATCAGAAAAGATAATGAAAGATTTATCTCATTTATCTGATCCTTCAGAAGAGATAAATCAAATTGGTTCATTTTTTAAGAATGCCACAATGGCAATTAACCAAAAATCAAATGGTTTAGAAGAAGACAATACAGACTTTGATTTAAAGCAGTTCATTGACGAAGAAGAAAATGAATTGAACAATATCAATTTAATGAATGAGTTTGATGAATTAGAAAATGAAATTAATGATATTCAGTCAAAAGAAAGTGCCTCACCTGTCGAATTGAGTGATTTGGACAGTGATTTAAATCTAACTAATGAAATAGAAAATTTAAAAACATCAGGATATGAGAAACCGCTAAAAGAACAAAGAGACTTAACAGAAGACATTACGCTTGAAATTGAAGATTTGGAATTAAATGAATCAACAGATGAGGATTTGGAGTTAGACTTAGAGCTTGAAATTGATGAGACTAATTTAGATACTACTGAAGAATCCTCACTTGATAGTGAAGAAGAATTGGAGTTAGATTTAGAGGTTGAAGAAGATGAGGTTAATTTAGATTTAGCAGAAGAATCCTCACTTGATAGCGAAGAAGAATTGGAATTAGATTTAGAGGTTGAAGCTGATGAGGTTGATTTAGATTTAGTAGAAGAGTCCTCCCCTGATGGCGAAGACGAATCAGAAGACGAGTCTTTTATAGAGGAATTACCAAAAGAAGAGGTTCTGGACTTAACTGCTAAGGAGCATATTTCCGCCAGTGTTCCAACTAGCTATAATTCACAAACCGAGAGTTCAGAACAAGAGTCTTCAGATGAATTTGATGAGGAGTTGTTGGAAATATTCCAAGAAGAAGCCGATGAAATTTTAGATCGAACAGAATACGTTTTATCGGATTTAGAAGAACAACCTAATGATTTTACCTTAATTGAAGCATTACAAAGAGATTTGCACACCTTAAAAGGTGGTTCGAGAATGGCTGGTTTATCCAATATTGGCGACTTAAGTCATGTATTGGAGTCCTTACTGGAAAAAATAGGCGATGACAAGAAGGAGGTTGATAGTCAGACCTTTAGTATAATTCATGATTCATTTGATGCATTGAATAAATTAAAGAATGAAAGTGATTTTGGACAAAAATCTGATATTTCTTTAAGTATCAAAAAAGTTAAATCATTATTAGAGTTGAGTGATGACGTTATTCCCGAAAAATCTAAGCTAGATATTGGTGAATTTGATGCAGTTGAACCATTGGATTCTAAATTGGATGAAGATGTTAAAGTTGGCGAGAATACAGTTAATGAAGTTTCTAAAAAATCAAACGTTTTATCGGGCAATCAAATAAAAGTAAACTCTGAGTTATTAGATAATTTGGTAAATTATGCAGGTGAAGTAAGTATTTACCGCTCTCGTTTAGAGCAAGAAGTTGGTTCCTTTAGGGTCAATTTATCAGAGCTTGGCAATACGGTAGCTCGTATTAGAGAACAACTCAGAAAACTAGATGCAGAGACGGAAGCTCAGATTATCTCTACCTTTCAAATAGAAGAGTCAGGAGAAGATTTTGATCCATTAGAAATGGACAGATTTTCTCAATTGCAACAACTTTCACGTTCGTTAACTGAGTCTGTTTCGGATTTAACAAGTATTCACAGTTATTTAGATGATGTTGCGCGTAAATCAGATAATTTGTTAACACAACAGTCACGAGTAAACGCTGAGTTACAAGATGGTTTGATGGAAACGCGATTAGTTTCCTTTAACTCAATTGTCCCTCGGTTAAGAAGGTTGGTTCGAACAACGTCTAAAGAACTAAGCAAGTCTGTAAAATTAGATGTCCATGGCGCTGATGGTGAAATGGATAAAACAGTATTGGAGGGTGTTATAGCTCCACTCGAGCATATGATTAGGAATGCTCTTGCACACGGGATTGAGTCAAATCGTAAAAAAGCTAAAAAATCTGATACAGGACATATTACATTAGATTTGAGACGAGAAGCAACTGAAGTTGTTATAACCGTAATAGATGATGGAGCAGGCATAGATCGTGAAAAAGTTAAGCAAATAGCAATTAAAAAAGGAATTATTGATAAGGATAAGAAAATAGCTGATAATGACATCGATAGGCTTATACTTCACAGTGGCTTTTCGACAGTAGATAAAGTATCAAAAATAGCTGGACGTGGTGTCGGAATGGATGTTGTAGTTAATCAAATAAATTTACTTGGAGGTAGTTTAGATATTAGCTCAGAGCTTGGTAAAGGAACCCAATTTATTATACGATTACCTTATACTTTAGCCTTGTCAAATGCTTTGCTTGTTGAAGTGGCAGAACAAGTCTATGCCGTACCCATTTCTGGTTTGGAAGGTGTGATTCGCATGTCTTACTCTGATTACTTACAGAGATTAAAAGATGGAAATATGGTCTATAATTTCGCTAATGAAGAGTATCAAATATATGAATTGAATCATTTGTTGGATATTGATTCTGATGTGGTAGTAGAAAACAACCAAATACCGTTAGTAATGATTAGATCTGGTGAGGATGGTGTTGCACTAAGAGTTGATAATGTTCTTGGCTCTCGAGAAATTGTAGTTAAGAATGTAGGAGCTCAAATCTCTAGTGTTCCTGGAATTTATGGAGCTACAATCTTAGGAGATGGTAATGTTATATTAATATTAGATGTGATACCTCTCTCAAGAAATTACGTTAAGAAGCTTAAGCTGATGGAAGAAAGCGGTTACGTGGCTGAAGAAAATGAAGTCACCAGAGATCCAATTATAATGATAGTAGATGATTCCATTACCATGAGAAAAGTTGGTGAAAGAATATTGCGTAGAAATGATTACGATGTTGTCACTGCAAAAGATGGTATTGATGCACTTGAAAAACTTAAAGAAGTGGTGCCAGATGTTATGTTATTAGATATTGAAATGCCTAGAATGGATGGTTATGAGTTAGCAATTGAAATGAAGAAAATTGAATCTTATGCCAATGTACCGATTATTATGATTACTTCAAGAACTGGTGAAAAACATAGACAAAAAGCAATGGATCTTGGTGTCAATAGGTATTTAGGTAAACCTTATCAAGAAGCGGATTTACTAGAAAATATAAGTGAATTAATTGAAGAATTTAAAAACTAAATCTGTTGGAATTATACACTTAGGAAAGCGTGAAAAATCAGGAGCCCAAATACTAGAGAAGCTAAAACAGTATGAATTTAAGGTGACTGAATGGGATTTAATTGATAATAAGGATAATTTAAATGGTTTAGATAAAGTCGATGCGGTTATTGTTAACATCGGCAATACTGATTTTGAATACGATTCTATTTTAGATAAAATCTTTGAATTGGAATTGACGGTTATTATAAATGAGGCGCTGTATAGTAATAAGTTAATTGGAAATAGTAGACAAAGTTGGGAGCGGCATTTGCTGCACAAGGTAGATTCAGCATTTGGTGTATTGCCAAATATAACAAAAACAGGCTATAAGAAAAACAAAAAAATAGACTTGATTGAAAATGGCATTGAGCAAGTATGGATTTTAGCGGCTTCAATAGGTGGTCCAGAAGCAATCCAGGCCTTTTTATCGGAATTTAAAGGGGATGAGAAAGTTCTATTCATCATTATTCAACACATGGATAAAGAATTTATTCCAATGATGCAGAAACAGTTTAGTACGAGTAGTAATTTAAAAATAGAAATTCCATTATCTGGAATGAAAGTTAAAGAAGCTCAGTGTTTGATTCACCCTGTTGATGAATTTTTATCTTTCCCAAAAGGTGCCATTAATCTAGAGAGTATGAATGAAGTTTATGCATACACACCTTGTATAGATGAATGCACTAGAAATTTAGTAAATAAAATTAAAAATATTAATATTGCAATATTTAGTGGTATGTCATCAGATGGAGTAAGGGCGGCAGAGCTAGTGAAGGGAAAAGGAAATAAGGTGATTACTCAAACAGAAAGCAGTTGTGTACTGTCTTCGATAATATCAGGTGTTAAAGAAAAAATAACAATTGATTTTGATGGTATGCCAAATGAAATGGCAGAATATATAATTAAAACGCTCTAATTTGGAGATTAGAAATGGCTAATGAAATTCGTGGAATTTTAATTCCAGTAGCAAATGAAAAAAAAGTCCTACTTCCCAATGCAATAATTGCAGAAGTTGTGTCTTATAAAGATTTAAAAACATCAGCAACGGCTCCAGATTGGTATGTTGGCTCTATCAATTGGCGTGGTTATGAAAATATCCCTGTCATTTGTTATGATTCATTATCAACAAATGCAGTAGCAACACGCGCAAAAGAAGGCCGAGTTGCGGTGATTAAAGCATTAGGAGAGTTGGAAGGATTGCCATATTTTGCTATTATTGTCAAAGGAGTGCCTCGATTGCAGATTGTTACTCAGGGTGATTTACAGGTGCATGAGTTAGAAGAGAACACTAATAACGCCATTGCTTCACAAGTGACAATTCAAGATGAATTATCAGATATTCCTAATATTCGTTTTATTGAGCATGTTCTTAATGCATTGCTTGCTAAGGAAGAAGAATAAAATTATTCACCAATTTGAATAATTTTACTCTGCTGATTTGCTTGTAATTTTAGTTTATAAAGAGTATCTCCATCGAGTACATAGCTTTCATCTAATAAACTATTAGTTGGTGGTTTGGGCCAATTGTTCTTATCTGCTTTATTAAATTCATCCCAGGCATTTTTTAAAATTAGTTTTCTTTTACTATTTTCAGCAATGAAATCAAAATGACTAATGGCTGTGTTTATTTTTTTTAATTCCGTTGCTTCAACCATCAGCTGCTCAATTATGGATTTAAGGCTTTTGTAGGAAAACCGCCTTATAGCTGGATACTCATCTTCCATAGCGAGTAATAAATGTGGAATAAGAAACATTTTTTCAGAATTATTTATATTTTCTCCTGTATAAGATAGGTTATTTGCTGCAATCGCACGTTCAACAGGATCTCCAGAATGAAGTTTGAAAAGGACTTGAATAATGTTATTAAAACTTTCATGATTCACACTTAGAGCAGGCCAGAGATTTTTGCTTTTATTGTAAATCCATTTGTCAGTTTTATCTAAATGACAAGCACTGCAACTATCGGGTTTATTATGGGCAAATTCTTCACTGGGGTTTGGCGATTCTATTTTATGGCTTCGGTGAAAAGTCATAACGCCATAAACAATCTTTGGCATATGGCAATTATAACAAAGAGAACCGTCAGAATTTTGTTTATGACCCGTATGTGATGAAACATTTTCTACTGTACTACGATGACAAGATTCACAGGCTTTATTGGTTAAATTTTCCTGTGTTATCATGCCCTTAGGGTTGCCCTCATGCATACTATGGCAATTGTTACAGGTTAATTCTCCCTTAATATGACACTGTGACTGCTTTAGCCCTTGGTATTCGTATGCAGATAACCGAGGAGTTCCATCTTCCCAAAAACGTAATTTAAAGATACCACTGCTTTTATTATCTAATAGAGATTTCTTGTAGACAGGATTAACATGATCCTCTAGGTTGTCTCCTGGTCGGTAGCTAGGACCTTTTTCCATCCAATCACGTGCTAGTTTATATGTTTTTGGTGTTCTTTGTCCGTGGCATTGCCCACAAATATCCATTGATTTTTGAGGGGATAATTTATGCGGATTAATAATGCTTTTATCATCTGCGCTCGATAATTTAAGGAAGTAGCGTCTTATAGGGTTTTGATTGAGTTTTATGTGTTCTTTTCCATTGGCGTGACAGGATTCACAAGCAATGCCTAAATCAGTTACATGAGAATCAAATCGAGAATCAACTTTTAAATTTAAAGGTTTACCGGCTTTTGTTTGTTTGACAATTTCGTCGTAGTTAAGCATGTTGGGTTTTATCCCTGTATTATGACAAAAGATACAATTTTGGTTCCAGATTCCTGTGTGGGAATCAAATGCTTGGTGGTCATTGCCTAAAAAAGCACCATTCAGGTGAACCCATCTTTTATCTTCA
>CAMZLQ010000068.1 GCA_947311585.1 uncultured Alcanivoracaceae bacterium
CTTAACTAAGGTAAACTCCTCTAAGTCATCAAGAGTGCGTGAAATGAGTAGTTTGAGTGTTATTTCATTCCAGTCAAAAAACAATGAAGTATCAAAATTTTCGGCGGTATTCATAGTTATTATTGTTAGATTTATTAATAGAACATTATGAAACAATCTAATAGAAATGTGCTTGCTAAATATGCTTTAAAATAGCGTAAAATAGCAATAAAATTATGATATACTGACAAACAATAAAAGATAATTGCTTAATATGGATAAATACGACATTAAACTACTCGAAGAAATACAGCGTAATGGGCGCATCAGTAATAAAGAACTTGCTCAAAAGGTTAATCTGTCCTCCGCACCGTGTTGGCGAAGAATGAATGCCTTGGAAGAACAAGGCTATATAAAAAGTTACACAGCACTTTTGAATAAGGAAAAAGTTGGGTTAACCATTACCGCATTTGCACACGTGAGCTTAAATGATCACCACGAAGACACGGTAGCAGAGTTTGATAATTCCATTGCGAAATGGCAAGAGGTACAAGAATGCCATGCAACCTCAGGTGGCTATGATTATTTATTAAAAATCACAACAGTTGATATGCTGGCTTATAACACGTTTATGTACAATAAATTGCTAAAACTAAAAGGCATCCGTTCGGTTAATACCAGTTTCTCGATGGTGCAGAAAAAGGTATCCACACAGCTTCCACTGTCTCACTTGAGTTGAATTATTTAGACTTATTATGCGATAATAGCTGGATTATTAACCCTGCGGTATAATACCGTAATTCAGGACTACAAGAAATTCTCATATCAAAGAATATTATTGTAGGGTTAGTCACTCTATCTCAAAATAATATGATGCAGAGATGGGGATTTCTTGTAGTCCCAACTTATTGATTTTATTATGAATGGTCTAAGCCTATTCGCCCTTGGACTGCGTTATCAGTATTTGTTTTAGATTGACTAGGACTTCATACTGATGCCTTGCCAAGAACAAATAGGCTTAGACTGAATTTGCGGTATTATGCCGCAGGGTTAATATAACAAATTTAAGTTTTTTTAAAATCACATGCAATCTTTAAAGTTAATACAAGAACAAATGCTGAGTGTTGTCTCAGGCTCTGATGAATTTTACTCACTGGTAAGACAATTAGAACAAATGAGTGATGCAGGTGATATTGAAGCTGCCCTGTATTTGTCATGGGTTTATTCCCATCAAGGTGCATTGAAAGATTTTTCCCGAAAGTCTTTTTTGCTTTGTGAAAGTATAGCGCAAAAGACAGGGCATCCAGTGGCTCTTGAAAGAATGGCGGATTTATTATTATGGGGAGTTGGTTTAGAACAAGATAAAACACAAAGTTTTAAAATTTTTGAAATGTTAGCACATAGGGGCATGTTGCCTTTAACAACTTTGGCTTATTTGCACTCTCAAGGCATTGGCACCCGAGTTGATGAATTTAAAGCATCGACTCAAATTATTTTATCAGCGGCTCAGGGAGATACACTTGCTTTTATGTTGTTATCTTATCGATATAAGGTTGGATTAGGCGTTCCAGTAAGTGGAGTGTTATCGTGTGCTTTTGCTGAGTTGGCATGTTTAAGAAAGTTTCCAGGAGCGTCTCAAAATAAAGAAATGCTAAAAGAATATTTCTCCTCAATACAGGAAGAAGAAATTCAAACCATGTCCAAAGCACTCAGAGAAAACATTGAATCACTTGCAAACAAGGTGGACTTACTTGCCCAAAGAGTATCACCACAGTCTCAAGAATTTGCACAAAAATATATGCAAACGGTCATAGAAAATATTAGCAATTTGGGCTTAAAAGAGCTTTCGCTCAATGAAGAGCTGCGTAGTGCTAATATCGAAACCACAGGCAATAAAGTCAGTGATGTAAGAGTGATTAGTCAATCACCGCATATATTAAAAGTTAATAATTTTGCTAGTTTTGAGGAATGCCAGTATTTAATTGCGCAAGCTCAGCCCATATTGGAAACCACTTTAACTCAGATTAAAAAACACATAGGTGTAGAAGTGGATGCATTTTCAGGAGAAAGTGCCATACTTTCAAACCGACAGACATCCCCTGTCAATAGAATAATTCAGCAACGTTTCGCAGATTTGTTAGATACCACGGTTGATAAATTTGAACCTATATCCGTTTTAAAATACTCTGTGGGTCATGAGTATGGATTGCATACGGATGCTTTTGATGAAAAGCGTATTCAAGACCACCAGAGAAAAGGTGATTTTGGTGGACAGAGAATAACAACCAACCTTATCTATCTCTTACCAGCTATTGAAGGTGGACACACGTGCTATGAGTCAATAAATAAAAAAATTGCAGGGGAAACAGGAATGGCAATCATTCATTATAATGTTACAAGTGATAACAAGCCAGATCCAAAATCTTTACATTTGGGTAAAGAAATTAAAAAAGGTGAAAAGTGGTTGTTGAGAACGGCCACTCGTCAATTTCCTTTATATGCGACAAATAAAATTTAAAAAGTATAAGCTAAATTTAATGAGAATAGAGTGTCGGTATTCTTAAAGCTACTGGGCACGGTAGAATTATATTTTGTTTGTTGGACTAGGTTTAAATTCAACTGAGCACTGAGCTTAACTGAAATACCAATGTTATTTTGGATGTAGGTGTTGTCGCTGGTGGCTTCAAAAAACAAGGTGTTGACAAACTTTGTTGTTTGCGAAATTTTACGCAGATAGTCCAGTTTTCCAGTTAGTGCGAGGCCTGTATTTTTTCTTCGGTCAATATCAAAAGCTTCGGTTATATAACCAATCCCAAGTTCTCTAATCAATTTATTATCTTTCTTATCGTAAAACTTATGGCCCC
>CAMZLQ010000069.1 GCA_947311585.1 uncultured Alcanivoracaceae bacterium
CCTAAGCCAGCAAGAAGCCGAGGGCTTTTACGCTGTTCATAAAGAGCGTCCTTTTTTTGCAGATCTTGTCACATTTATGACATCTGGCCCTGTTATGATACAAGCTTTACAAGGCGATGATGCTATTGCTAAAAACCGTGAGTTAATGGGAGCAACCAATCCAAGCGATGCTGAGGCTGGTACCATTCGTGCTGATTTTGCAGAAAGTATTGACGCCAATGCCGTTCATGGTTCTGATGCTCCAGAAACGGCTGCGGTAGAAATTGCTTATTTCTTTGCTCAAACAGAAGTTAATCCTAGGTAGTCAATTAAAGTAAAATATATGTCAGAAGAAAAAATAAATCTTCTCGGCTTAGACCGAGTTGCACTGGAAAAGTTGTTTGCCAAGATTGGTGAACAAAAATACCGTGCAACTCAGTTTATGAAAGGACTCTACCATCACTACGAATCAGATTTTGATAACTACACTAATTTTAGCAAATCGTTACGCAATAAGATGCAATTGTTTTCAACACTAGAAGTGCCGCATGTTGTCAGCGAAAAGATTTCAAAAGATGGAACAATCAAGTGGTTAATGCAGATGAATGAAGGCAATGCCATCGAAACGGTTTATATTCCTGAAAAAAACAGAGGGACTTTGTGTATTTCATCTCAGGTTGGCTGTTCATTGAATTGTACTTTCTGTGCAACTGGCGCTCAAGGTTTTAACCGCCACTTAACTACGGCTGAAATAATCGGACAAGTTTGGATTGCTGCTAAGCGATTAGGGCAGTCGACAAAAAATAGAAAACTGACTAATGTTGTGTTAATGGGAATGGGAGAGCCGCTAGCAAATTATTCTCGCGTACTTCCTGCTTTGCGTATTATGTTGGATGATTTTGGTTTTGGGTTGGCATCACGCCGTGTAACCGTTAGCACTTCGGGAATGGTTCCCTATATTTATAAGCTTAATGAAGACATTGAAGTTTCATTAGCCGTGTCATTACATGCAGCAACCGATGAGTTGCGCAGTGAAATAATGCCTATTAATAAAAAATATAACATCGAAACACTTTTAAAAGCATGCAAGGATTTTGTTAAGGATAAAAGGAAAGCTAAGATTACATTTGAATACACTTTAATAAGAGGTGTTAATGATAAACCTGAACACGCAAGAGCTTTAGTTAAACGACTTAAAAATATTCCATGTAAAATAAACCTCATTCCATTTAACCCTTTTCCAGGCAATAGTTTTAAACGTTCATTACCAGAATCAATAGAATTGTTTCAAAACATCTGCGAAAAAAGCCGAATAGTTACCACGGTAAGAAAGGTAAGAGGTGATGACATTGATGCTGCTTGTGGTCAATTAGCTGGAGAGTTTCACGATCGAACTCGCCGTTCCAATCAAATTCAACTAAAGGTTTCATAAAGTCATGGCATTTAAAAGCATAGTTCTATCATTTTTCATTGTATTAGTTAGTTCATGTGCTTCATCAGGCGGTTCGAAACACAGCAATAAACGAACAGAAAACATCAAAGCAGCCAAGACTAACTCGGCAGAAAAAATTAATGTCGACTTAGGCGTGGGTTACCTCAAGAGGGGAAAAGAAGGTGACATTGATGTTGCGATTAAAAAATTCAAGAAAGCGATTAAAATTAATCCAACCTATGCATTAGCTCATTCTATGTTGGCGACGGTATACGATAGAAAAGGTTTGTTTGACAGTGCTGAAATTCATTATAAAAAATCCCTCAAATACAACAATGGCAATCCGAATATTGTTAATAATTATGCCAATTTCCTGTGCCAACGAGGTAAGTATACTCAAGCCATTGATAAATATAAGGAAGTGATAGGTAATCCAAAATACACAACACCGGCATCAGCTTATGAGAATGCAGGTGTTTGTGCGATGAAAGCCGATAAACTCGAAGAAGCTGAAAACTATTTCAGAGAGTCATTAAAACTCAATAATAAATCAGCCAATTCACTCTATTATTTATTAACTATGTACCTCAAAAAAGGAAATTACATGAAGGCGCGTGCATTTTTACAGAGGTTAGAACAAGTGGTGCAACCATCTGAAAAAATTCTGGCAGCAGGTTATCAAGTTGAAAAAGGATTAAATCACACAAAGCTCGCTAAAAATTATTTGACCCAATTGAAGAACAGATTTCCCCAGTCTGAGTCCCTAAAACTAATCCAAGAGAAGTAAAACATGAGTTCAAATGAAAACAATAATAATAACTTAAAAACATTACGAATTGATAAAGGATTGTCTATTGAAGAAGTCGCTGAAGAACTAAAATTATCGACAGACGTGATAAAAAAGTTGGAAAGTGGTCAATTTTCAGAATTAGGTGCATTTCCCTATGTGCGCGGTTATCTAATTAATTATGCAAAATTATTAGGTGTTGATGCTCAGGTATATGTAGATAAGGTTCCAAAATCAGAAATAAATATTCCTCTAGTCAACACCAGTCACAGTATGGCAAAAGGAATTAAATTAAAGCGTCGTTCTAAAAGTATAGTCAGTTATGCTTTAGGCACGTCTATCCTGATTGCCGTCAGTGTTAGTGGTTGGTTTGTGTTGAAAAACTACATGAAAAGTTCAAAAGCGGCACACAGTATCGAAATTGTTGAAACCGACAGTTTGGAAATTACCCCGCAGGAAAATAGTGCTTTAGAAAATGAAATGAAAAGTGTGAAAGATGACAATTACCATTATTCATCGTTAATTCCAAGTTTGGAAAAGTCAAATAATAATCCAGAGGATTCTCAGGAAATTCAAACCCCGTCAATTCAATCTAATTCAGCGGATGACATGAATTTAGAGATTCCGCAAAAAATAGAACAAGAACCCAAACAAAAACCGCCGAGCAAATACACTATTTCAATAACAGCAGCGCAAACAAGTTGGGTAAAAGTTGAGAATAATAAAGGGAAGAAGTTACACAATGACCTGTTAAAACCGGGTACAATAGTGTTAGAGTCCGAAGAACCTGTGCATTTTCGAATAGGAAATACTAAAGAAGTTAAAATCGAAATCAATGGAAAACCAATTAATTTGAATGAATTTTCAAAAAAGAATATAGCGGATTTTAATTGGCCGCTTAAGGGATAGTAATTATCTCAACTCAAGTTCATTCTTTGATTGAATTATATTTGTTTTGATTTAAAATAAAAATTCTATAATATTAGAGTTTAGATTTGAACAAGAAAATTTCACGATTAAGAGGAATGTACGATGTTTTACCTGACGAGAGTTGGATTTGGCAAAGGATTGAACACATCGTAGAAGAAACTTTCCAATCGTATTCTTACCAACAAATTAGGTTTCCTATTGTTGAAAAAACCCAACTTTTTCATACCACAATTGGCGAAGCAACCGATGTTGTGGAAAAGGAAATGTTTTCTTTTCAAAGCCGCTCAGGTAATTCAATTAGTTTAAGACCTGAAGGAACGGCGGGTTGCGTTCGAGCAGTTATTCAAAACCAGTTGTGTAATAGAGGAGCCACTCAAAAGCTCTGGTATATCGGCCCAATGTTCAGGTACGAGAGACCGCAAAAAGGCAGAAACCGCCAATTTACTCAGATTGGAGCAGAATATTTTAATGTTGAATCCGCTCATGCGGATGCTGAACTTATTTTAATGACCGCTCGATTATGGAAAAACCTTGGACTGCCAAACATTCAATTAGAAATCAATTCCTTAGGAACAAGTCAGTCACGTAAAGCTTATCGCGAAGTTCTGATTGCGTATTTTCAACAACACAGTGAGTTACTGGATGAAGATGCACAAAGACGCCTATTAACGAACCCGCTAAGAATTTTAGATTCAAAAAACCCCAATATGAAAGAAATGATTAACAACGCTCCACTGTTAAGTGACTATTTGGATGATGAGTCAAAAGAGCACTTTCAACAGCTCAAATCAATTCTCGATGCCTGTAAAATCAGCTATAAGATAAATCCAAAATTAGTGCGGGGTTTAGATTATTATTCAAAAACCGTGTTTGAATGGATTACAACAGATTTAGGTTCACAAGGCACAATCTGTGGTGGAGGTCGCTACGATAGCCTCGTTGAACTACAAGGAGGCAAGCCAACTCCTGCTGTGGGATTTGCAATGGGCGTGGATCGCATTGTTGAAATTATCAAAGATTTAAAGTTATGGCAGAACAACAATGAGTCCAAAACATACCTGATAGTTGATAAAGAAGTTGCCATGGAAACAGCTTATGAATTGTCAGAAAAAATCCATCAGGCATTGCCACAATTAAGGCTTTTTATGAACCAGAGTCCAACAAGTTTTAAGGCACAATTTAAAAAAGCAGACAAAATGGGTGCTCAATTTGCTATTATAGTCGGACAAGAGGAAGCCAAATCAGGAAAAATCACCCTAAAATACTTAAGGAATAAAGAAATCGGGCAGCAAAGTTTTGAGTTTGCAGAGTTTGTGAGCTTTATGAATAAACAGCAATAATGAGGTTATTATGGATTTAGCATTAAAACAAAGATTAGTTGGCGCATCGGTTTTGATAGCCTTAGCTGTCATATTTTTACCCTTATTATTTGATGGTTCAACTCAAGAAAGCAATCAAAGTATAACAATTGAGATTCCACAAGAACCACAAGAGTTAACACAAAAAGTGTTGTCTATTGATGGTAATACCAAAACTAATAAGGTAGAGCAGGAAATCAAAAAAGAAGTCATTGCTGACAAGCCACTGATTAAAAAACAAGAAACTATTGTCGAGATTGTTGATAATTCAGAACCTAAAAAACCAGTGGTTATTGGCAAAGAACAACCCCAAAAGGAAGTTGAAAAATTAGTCGAAACTCCTAAAGAGAAACCGCAAGCACAAAAACCTAAAAAGACACCAGAAGTCATTACAGACAATAACCCAGAGAATACAAATGTCAGTTATCGAATAAAATTAGGAGTCTTCTCGGAGGTTAAAAATGCACAAAAAATTAAAGCAAAACTTATTCATAATGGCATCGATGCGATTGTTGAAAAAGAGGCTGCCACTGGTTTATATAAAGTCTATTCTAAGCAGTACGTTAACTTAGCACGCACAAAAGAACTGAATAAAAAAATTCAAAATCTTAAACTAAAACTGGGTAAAACAAGCATAGAAACACTCGATGAAAGTGCCAGTGATGATGCTCAAATGTTATTGGATACAGGATGGATAGTGCAAATTGGTTTGTTTTCAAGTCAACAAAACTCAATAAAGTTACGCGATAAAATACGTAAAAAAGGATTCGTCAGTTTTGTGGATTCCATCACCACCTCAAGCAATAAAAAAATGTATCGGGTTAGGGTCGGACCATTTGCAACAAGAGACGAAGCACTATCAGAACAAAAGAAAGTTAAGAAGACTATGAATCTCAAGGGCATTGTCAAGCCTCATGAAAAACAAAAAGTAGTGCTTTAGGAGAAAAGCAATGAACTGGTTAGATTATGTGTTTTTAGCTATTTTGGGTCTTTCCGTTATTATCAGTTTATTTCGAGGTTTAACTCGAGAGGTTTTTTCATTAGTGATTTGGGCAGGAGCCTTTTGGATAGCCTATCATTTTGTTGATACAGGAGCCAATGCCTTAAGTAATTATATCGAGTTGCCCTCGGCTCGCCATTTAATCGCTTTTGTTGCTTTATTTATTGCAGCATTGATTATTGGAGGAATCATTAATTTTATTATTGGCAAGCTCATCAAGTCAACAGGGTTAAGTGGTACAGATCGATTTTTTGGAATGTTTTTTGGTGCTATGCGCGGCTTAATTGCGATAGTTGCTATTACCTTCTTTGTGCAAGCCACTCCTTTATCAGAAGATCCTTGGTGGCAGCAATCAAAATTAGTTCCTTATTTTACTAAAGTTTCAGAATGGGCAAGGGAAAATATGCCCGACCAGTTTAAAAACTACTTTTCCTTCTTGGAAACAAAAAAAGCAGAAGAGCAGGAAAACAATAAAAAAGACGCCAATGGCATGGAGTCACTAATTAAAAAAATTGTAAACGAATCAAAAGATTTGTTACCAGAAACCAACAATCAAAAACAAGACGTACAAAATTCTTCTGAGGATAATTAAATGTGTGGAGTTATCGGCGTAGTTAGCCAAAAACCTGTCGCAACAACCATTTACGAATGTTTAACCGTTTTGCAACACCGTGGTCAAGATGCCGCAGGAATTGCAACTTGCGAAAAAAGACGCGTGGCACTGGTTAAGGACAATGGCTTGGTTCGAGATGTTTTTAATGCAGAAAATGTCAAGAAGTTACATGGAAACATGGGCATCGGACACACGCGTTACCCAACAGCAGGCGGTGACAATCGCTTGGAAGCACAACCTTTTTATGTTAATTCTCCTTATGGAATTGCTTTGGCTCACAATGGTAATTTAATCAATACAAAGCAATTACGAAATGAACTATTTGAACAAGACCGTAGACACATAAACACAGGCTCAGATTCAGAAGTTCTACTCAATGTACTGGCACATGAACTGCAAAAAAATAGCGAGCCTATACTAAAGGCGAAACATGTTTTTGATGCTATTACGGCATTAAATAAACGCTGTATTGGCGGATTTGCCGTGGTTGCAATGATTCCTGGTCATGGAATTATCGGGTTTCGTGATCCAAATGGAATAAGACCTCTGGTATTGGGTAAACGCATTGTTAATAACCAAGATGAATATATGTTGGCATCCGAAAGTGTCGCTTTAGATTTACATGGCTATAAATTGGTCAATGATGTGGCTCCAGGCGAAGCGGTATTAATCGGTATTGATGGTAAGTTATATAGGCAACAATGTTCAACGGTTAAAAATCATACGCCATGCATTTTTGAATTTGTTTACTTTTCTCGTGAAGATTCAATAATTGACAATATTTCTGTCCATAAAGCCCGATTGCGTATGGGGGAGGCCTTAGCAGAAAGAATCATCAAAGAGATTCCAGAACACGACATTGATGTGGTCATCCCAATACCTGATACCGCGCGTTCTAGTGCCATTCCCTTGGCTTATGCATTAAATGTTAAATTTCGAGAAGGGTTTGTTAAAAACCGCTATATTGGACGCACCTTTATTATGCCAGGTCAAGAAGAGCGCGTTAAATCGGTTAGGCGTAAGCTTAATGCGATAGATTTAGAATTTAGAAATAAAACAGTGTTGCTGGTGGATGATTCCATTGTACGGGGCACAACTTCAACACAGATTATCCAAATGGCACGAGAGGCAGGCGCTAAAAAGGTCTATTTTGCTTCAGCAGCCCCTCCTGTTCGTTACCCCAATGTTTATGGAATTGATATGCCTGCAGCGAATGAGCTGGTTGCGCACAACAGAACAGAGCAAGAAGTGTGTGAAATACTTGGGGCAGATAAAGTTTTTTACCAAAGTCTCGATGATTTAATTTTGGCCTGCTCGGATGATAACAAATACGTGACTCAATTTGATACTTCTTGTTTTTCCAACGAGTATGTTACCGAAATTGATGCCGATTACCTTCAACAACTCGAAGTGAATAGAAGTGACAAAGCCAAACAACAAGCCTGATTATGACGTCATTATCGTAGGTGGTGGTATGGTTGGAATGGCGGCGGCTTTAAGCCTGTCACAACTTAATTTATCCATTGTCTTACTCGAAAGCCAAGAAGCTCAAGGTGACATTCACCCCAGTTATGATGATAGAACTTTAGTGGTTAATCGCGCCTCGGTATGTTTTTGGAAAAATCTTGGTATCTGGCAAAGAATTGAACAAAACATAACACCAATAAATAAAGTGCATGTGAGCAACAAAGGGCATTTTGGTTCGGTTAATTTTGATAAGGATGAACTCAATGTGGCGGCTTTGGCGTATATTGTTGAGGCAAAAATTCTGGGCTTTGCTTTAAAACTTACCTGTGAAGAAAATGAACTGATTAAAATCATTGCACCAGCCTCTTTTAAACAGATGCAATACAAAAAAGATTCTGTTGAGGTAACTTACAGTGTGGGAGAAAACATCCATACAATTTCCAGCAAACTGATGCTGGCAGCCGATGGTATCCAATCAGGTATTCGTCAACAACTCGAATTAGAAACACGAATAAAATCCTACCAGCGAACTGCTATTATTTGCAATATCACCCCAGAATACAAACACAACAACTGTGCTTTTGAG
>CAMZLQ010000070.1 GCA_947311585.1 uncultured Alcanivoracaceae bacterium
ATACGTAAAAAAAGGACAGCGAGTTAAACAAGGTAAAACTATTGGAACTTTAGGTTCAACAGGGATGGTAACGGGTCCTCATTTGCATTACGAATTTGTTTTAAATGGTGTGCATCGAAATCCTCGGACAGTAAAACTGCCTAAAGCCAGTCCATTGAAGAAAAGCAAAATGCCAGAATTTAAGAGTTATGCCGAGCCCATTCTTTCACAGTTAGATAGTTTGAATTTTGATGCAAAACACATTGCCCAAGCAAAGACTGACGAAACTAAAAGCTCTTGAGTTATTATATCGGCTTATTGTCAGGAACCAGTGTCGATGGCATTGATGCCGCGCTTGTTCAAATCTCAGAAAATGAAATAACTGTTGTTGCGATCCATGAACAAGCATTTTCAGCTGAGTTGAAGCAAAAAATTCAGAATTTAATTAAAACAGGGCAAACAACACTCGCCAATTATGCCAATTGTGATGTTAAATTGGCAGAGGAGTTTTCAACGGCGGTTAATGCGCTGTTAATAAAATCAAATCTTAAGGCAGAAGATGTTGTCGCCATCGGTTCACACGGTCAAACCATTTACCATCAGCCAAATAAAGACAGTAAAGATAAACGCCATACCCTACAAATTGGTTCGCCGCATACTCTTGTTGCACAAACAGGCATTGATGTGGTTGCCAATTTTCGTTTGATGGATATGGCATTAAAAGGACAAGGGGCGCCTTTGGCTCCGATATTACATGAAAAGCTCTACAATAATAATCAACAAAATAGAGTGGTAATTAACCTTGGTGGTATTGCTAATGTGAGTTTTCTAGGTAAAGATTTTCCTCAAGTTGTGGGTTACGATACTGGTCCTGCTAATTGTTTGTTGGATGAGTGGATAAGTATTCATCTGAATAAAAATTACGATAAAAATGGAGCTTGGGCTCAACAAGGGGTATTGAATAAAACATTGCTCAAACAAATGTTATCCGATGATTATTTTCAAAAATCAGCACCCAAAAGTACGGGCAGAGAATATTTTAATCGGCAATGGATTGAAAACTTTAAAACACATCTTAAAGCAACTTCAGCAATTGATATTCAAAACACATTAACTCACCTAACGGCACAATCAATCGCCTTGGAAATAAAAAAACAACCTGTCACAATAGATAAAATTATTTTGATGGGAGGTGGTGCATTTAATGCCTATCTCGTTGAGTTGATTCAAGACTATTCGCAAACGAGGGTGGAAATTGCCAAAGATGCCAATTGGATAGAAGCTATTTTGTTTGCTTTTCTTGCAGATTGCAGAATAAAAAATAAAAGATTGGATTTATCCAGCATTACTGGCAGTCAAGAGCCTTTACTGCTTGGTGATATTATTAAAAAATGATAAAATCATCTGCTTTGTACCACATTGGGATAATACATTGCAAAACAACGAAGCCATTCAAGCCATATTAAAAGACCAACCGCACCAAGTTATTTCACAAGACGGCATTAATTTCATTATCTTGGGCACAGCTCACGTGTCACAAACATCTGTTGATAAGGTTAATGAATTACTAGATACCACAGAGTTTGATACCGTTGCTATAGAGTTGGATGACATGCGTTTTGATGCCATGACCAATCCCGATAAATATAAAAATATGGATTTAATTCAAATCATTAAAAACAAACAAACTGGTATGATAGCCGTTAACTTAGCCTTATCTGCATACCAAAATCGTTTGGCGGAGCAATTGGGTGTCGAACCAGGTGCCGAAATGAAAGCGGCAATCACCCAAGCTAAAGATAAAGGTTTGACTTTATGGAAAATTGATAGAAATATCCGTACCACCATGAAACGTGCGTGGCGTAATATGAAGTTTTTGGACAAAATGGGTTTGATTTTTAGTTTTGGTGGTTTTTTTGAAAACGAAGAAATCTCTGCCGAAGAAATTGAAAAACTCAAAACAGGCGATGTATTAGAAAGCACATTCTCAGATTTTGCCGATGAATCACAGCCGCTTTACACCAGTTTAATTCATGAACGTGATAACTACATGGCAGCCCGTTTATTGCAAGAAACCAAAGAAACAGACTCAAAGAATATTCTTGTTGTCATTGGAGCAGGGCATTTAAAAGGCATGAGTCAGGCAATAAAGGACAAAATAGATGCCGATAAAACAGTTGCTGAATTGAATATTATCCCTCCAGGTGCTAAATGGGTTAAATTTATTCCTTGGATAATTACAGCGGTTATTATTGCTGGGTTTACCATTGGTTTTAGCCGATCACCAGAACTTGGTTGGGATTTAATCAAAACATGGGTATTATTTAATGGCGTATTAGCTGCTGTTGGCGCTGCGGTTGCCCGTGCTCATATTGTTACCATTATCACTGCCTTTTTTGCAGCACCCATCACCTCACTTAATCCAGCGGTTGCAGCAGGAATGGTTGCCGCTCTGGTTGAAACGTATTTTAGAAAGCCCAAAGTTGGGGATTTTGAAGCCCTGCAAAAAGATGCCACTCAGTTAAAAGGTTGGTTTAAAAATCCAGTCACACGCATATTATTGGTTTTTATTTTAACCAATTTAGGCTCAGCCATTGGCACTTGGGTTTCAGGCTTTAAGATAGCAGCTGCCTTGGTGTAGGGATTCTAAAAATTCAGATGTTGAATGGTTGAACTTGACCATAACAAAATAGCTAATAGAATGAGTGCCATAATAAAACCCTTTCCAATAAGTGAGGGTAAATCTTTAAAAGGTCTCTAATGGTTATTAACTACACAAGTTAACCTTTTAGCATTCTCCTAATAGCAAAAACTTGGGAAAAGGCTCATAAAGCAACTAAAATGTTGTGGAAAATAACTATTGAATGCCACAGCATTATTTCTTTGTTGTTTTTGCCAGATATAAATCACATCGGTTTTAAGAATAGGGTATTCCATTTCATAATCGCCAATATGTTGTTTACTATAAGCAACAATATTACCAGTAATGGTCACTAATCTATTGTTAAAAGCAATTGGTTCGAGAAATCCGTCTTTACAGGCTAAAAAGCGTGAACTATTTTTTGGAATAATTCTTTTTGGACGTAAACTTGAGCCTTTTGTTTCCATTTCTATTATTTCGAAGCATGTTCTTGTTTTTTGATTATGTGTTTTAACTATCAATCCTGACCACCTCACAGACTTATCCATAATATGTCTGGCGGTAGCTTTAGTTGGTGTTAGATTGGTGAAATCCCCTTTGAGCACCTTTGGAGTTGTGGAACATGCACTTAAGATACTTAAAAGAACAATAGCTAAGAGTGAAGTGTTTTTCATTGTATTTCTCGTTAATATTTGAAATATAAATTAATATTAATTCATTATCTCAAAAGTAAATGAATTTTAACTGAATAAATTTGATGTTATTATAAAATATGAAGAACTATTATTCAAATTCCTGCCTTGGACCACGTGACATGAGTTCGCTAACAGCATCTGCTGGAGTCATTTTGCCATTAACGACTTTCCAGACATGTTCTGAGATTGGCATATCAACATTGTATTTTTTTGCAAGTCTGATAACTTCATCAGCCGTTCCAATGCCTTCAACAACTTGACCAATATCTTTTTTGGCTTGTTCTATCGTTTGACCTCTGCCAAGTGCTAAACCCATTCTGCGATTACGCGACAAATCTCCAGTACAAGTTAATACCAAATCTCCTAAGCCTGATAAACCCATTAAAGTTTCGGTTTGGCAATTCATCGCTTTTCCTAAACGCATCATTTCTGCCATACCTCGTGTTAGAATGGCTGCACGCGTATTGTCTCCAAGCTGCATACCGTCGCAAATACCTGTAGCCAATGCCAATACATTCTTAACAGCCCCACCTAATTCTGCACCAATAATGTCATCAGATAAGTAGACTCTAAATTTGTCATTATGTAAGGCATGTGCGACTTCGTGTGCAAAATTCTTATGAGTGCTTGCAACAGTGACTAAAGTGGGCTTTCCCTCGGCAACATCTTGTGCAAAGGATGGGCCTGTCACTAAGGCTATAGGCTTTTTCTTACCTAAAATATCTTGAGCGACTTCATGTAAGAAACGACCTGATCCAGGTTCAAAACCTTTAGATGCCCATGCTAAGGGTCTATCTCCGATAAGGGGTTTTATCTGAGTTAAGATTTCGGCAAAAGCATGAGAAGGTGAAACAACCAGTATTGCTTCTGATTTTTCAATGGCTTGTTGCAAATCGGGCTCTAATACTAATTTTGGAGGAAATTTTATTCCGGGTAAATAGACTTCATTGCTACGAGATGCTTGCATATCGTGAACATGTTGTTTGTTTCTACCCCATAAGTAAGTGGTGCCATTTCTCGCCATTTGCATAGCAAGAGCAGTTCCCCAAGATCCGGCACCAATTACTGTAAAAATCATACTTGACTATTGCTTTGTTGCAGATTCTGCTTGAGCCTGTTGAAGCTGCTGAGCATACAATTGATCAAAGTTTACTGGTTGCAATAACAGAGGTTGGAAACCGCCATTCATGACTAAATCTGAAACCGTTTGACGAGCATAGGGAAATAGTACATTAGGGCAATACGTTCCTAGAACTTGGTGTAAAATATTGTCTTCAAAATTTTGTAAAGTGAAAATGCCTGCTTGTTGCACTTCGACTAAATAAGCAGTTTTTTCTAAGATTTTGCAAGTTACTGTTACTGATAAAATTATTTCATAGACATCATCAGTAATTTTCTTAACTTTTTGGTTAAGATTCATTTTGATTTCTGGTTGTCCTTTTTCATTGAATATGTCTGGTGCATTAGGTGTTTCAAAAGAAACATCTTTTACGTATAATTTTTGAATTGACATTTGTGGTGCATTTTCAGAATTTGCAGCTTGTGCTGCTGTTTTATTTTCTTCAGTCATGATGACTCCTCTATGATTTATTAATTTATATTTAAGAATATTTAATTAGTTAGATTTCTTTTACGATTTTACTACAGGAAACTTATCGCTAATCCATGCGTTTATGCCTCCTGATAAGTTGTAGACATTTTTAATTTCAGCGTTAATGAGTTTTTTGCAAGCAGAGCGTGCACTAATACCACTAACACAATATGTAATTACGGCCTTGTTTTTGTATTTTTCATAAGCAACTGAGTTGGAATTAAAGTCACTTAAAGGAATGTTTATTGCATTGGTAATGTGTCCTTGAGCATATGCCTCTGGATTTCTAGTGTCGATTACAATGGCATTTTGGTGATTAACTAATTGAGTTAATTGTGCCGGGTTAACGCTCGTGAATGCCTGCATTTTTTCTGATAATAACATCATTACTAACAGAAAAAAAGTAACTAAAAATGCTAAAGATAACAATAAATGATTGCCAATAAACTCAGCTAATTGTGCCATAAAAAATTCCCAAAACTCTTCAAGTTCACTTTATAGGGTTTAAAAAACCTATTTCAAGTACTCTTTTGAGTTTTTCTTGTTAAAAAAGAGTAAGGCATTTTATAATATCCGTTCGTTTACTGTCTATCATTTCATGTCTAAAGCCATCATTCTTATCTTTATCTTACTGTCTTGTTCAATACAAGCACAACAAAGTGAAGAAGAGGTGAGTCTGAAAATCAAATTAATTCAGCAAAAACTGTCTTTATTAAAAAATAAATTGAATCGATCAAAGGGAAAAGAACAACAATTATTGCAAAAACTTGAAGTGCAAGATAAAGAAATCAACAAAGTAGCAAAAGAGGTGGCTCGTGTTGATAAACAGCTTAACATTATAAGTTTAGCCGTAGATAAAAATAAGCGGTTAATAAAAAATAAATCTAAGAGTATTGAAGCACAAAAATTACAAGTGGCAAATTTATTAAAGCTGCAAGTTTATTTGAATCATGATAAAACAATTAAAATGCTTTTAATCAATCCAAACAATGAAAATAGCATTGAGACTAAACATAAAATAAAATACCTACAAAACAAACTGTTTTCTTTAATTAAAAGTGTTGCTAATGAGATTAAACAATTGCAAGAGGTGCAACGCAAACAAGAAATATTATTGAATCAAGAAAATACTAAGCAGCAAGTATTGCTAGCAGAACAAGATAAACTATTAGAAAAAAGAAAGGTACGACTAAATACCTTGAAGGCATTAAAAAAAGAAATTGGCAGAGACACTAAAAAGTCAAAAAGGTTAAGTGATGACCAAAAACGATTGCAGCAACTCTTTTTGGAAATAAAAAACTTATTGACTGATTTGCCTGATTCTCTGGGTTCTGAAAAACCTTTTAGCCAGAGAAAAGGTTCGTTAAGAAAACCCCTTAAAGGCATTTATACTCATTCATTTAAGTCAAAAAGATCAGAAAACACCAAATGGAATGGAGTGGTTATTAAAGGTCATATTGGAGATTCTGTTAAAGCGGTGGCGTATGGGCGTATTGCTTTTGCGGATTGGTTGCGCGGGTTTGGTATGTTGGTGATTATTGACCACCAAGATGGGTTTATGTCTTTATACGGATTCAATGAAACAATCAATGTCGAAGTGGGAGATTGGATAAAGGAAAACCAGGTTATTGCGACTGTGGGTAATAGTGGAACATTGCAAACACCTGCTTTGTATTTTGAAATTAGAAAAGATGCCAAACCATTAAACCCAAAGAGGTGGATAAAGTAATCATACTTTAAAACTCATTAAATAATATCCATGAAAGACTAGCTAAAATATTATTAGCTTGTAAAATACAAAGCTTACTAATTTTAATCAGAAAAATGACGGATAAAAACGTTTCAGAAAATTTTATTACCCAAATAATTGATGCCGATTTAGCTTCAGGCAAACACACACAAGTGCATACACGCTTTCCACCAGAGCCTAATGGTTTTTTGCATGTGGGTCATGTTAAATCCATATGTTTAAATTTTGGCATAGCCCAGGATTACCAAGGCTTGTGTAATTTACGTTTTGATGACACGAATCCTGAAAAAGAATCCGTTGAATACGCGCAGTCCATTCAACGCGATATCAAATGGTTGGGTTTTAACTGGCATGATAAAGTGCATTATTCTTCTGATTATTTTGATAAACTTTATGCTTATGCAATTGAATTAATTGAAAAAGGATTGGCGTTTGTTGATGAACAATCCCCTGAAGAAATACGCGAAAATCGTGGCAATTTTACCACTCCTGGGATAAATAGCCCTTATCGTGACAGGCCTATAGAAGAGTCGTTAGATTTATTTACCCGCATGAAAGCGGGCGAGTTTGATGATGGTAGCATGGTTTTACGTGCCAAAATTGACATGCAATCGGGCAATATCAATATGCGGGATCCAATTTTATACCGAATAAAACGTGCTCATCATATACGTACTGGCGATAAATGGTGTATTTATTCAATGTATGATTTTACTCATTGTATTTCGGATGCACTTGAAGGCATTACCCATTCGATTTGTACACTTGAATTTGAAGACCATCGTCCATTATACGATTGGGTGTTGGATAATATTTCACTCAAATGCCACCCACAACAAATAGAATTTAACCGTTTGAACCAAACTTTCACCATTACATCTAAGCGTAAACTAAATGAATTGGTTGAAAAAGGCAAAGTTGATGGTTGGGATGATCCACGTATGCCAACCGTATCAGGAATGCGTAGACGCGGTTATATGCCTGAATCTATTAGGCATTATGCACAAAGAAGTACCGTCACCAAAAAGCCATCTACAGTTCCGATGAGTATGTTGGAAGATGCCGTTCGTCAAGACTTGAATAAAGTGGCACCACGAATTATGGGAGTGATTAAACCGCTTAAGGTTGTGATTGAAAACTACCCTGAAGACAAGCTTGAAATGATAACAGCAAAAAATCACCCAATGGATGAATCCTTTGGTACCAGAGAACTGTCTTTTGGACGGGAGCTGTATATTGAAGCCGATGATTACAAAGAAAATGCTAACCGTAAATTCTTTCGCTTTACCGAGGGTCGTGAAGTGCGTTTGCGTTATGCTTACTACTTAACATGCCAACGAGCCATAAAGGACGAGCAAGGTAATGTTATCGAACTACGTTGTACTTATGACCCAGAAACAAAAGGAGGCTCCTCTCCTGATGGTAGAAAAGTTAAGGGCACAATTCATTGGGTGAGTGCACAACATGCTGATGATATTGAAGTGCGTTTATACGACAGGTTATTTAATAAACCCGCTCCAAAGGGTTTGGATGATTTGAATCCTGATTCATTAGAGATTATTGAAAATGCCAAAATTGAACCCAACATTATTAATAATTCAGAAAATATACGGTATCAATTTGAACGCATGGGGTATTTTTACCGCGATACCACTCATGAAAATAGTCAACCCGTTTTTAACCGAATCGTGACTTTACGCGACTCTTGGGCAAAACTCGAACAACAAAACTAAAAAAATATTATGCAAACAACAGAAACTATTTGGCACAATGGCGTGCTTAAGCCGTGGGAAGAAAATACCACTCATGTATTAACTCATACCCTGCATTACGGGGGCGGGGCTTTTGAAGGCGTACGTTTTTATAAAACAGATAAAGGGCCTGCGATTTTTCAATTGAAAAAACATACCGAGCGTTTAATCTATTCCTCTAATGTTTTGGGAATGGAATTGGACTATAATTTAGATGAATTAATGGCTGCTCAAGTTGAAATGGTTAAAGCCAATGGACTAGAAGCGGGTTATATTCGACCGTTAAGTTTCTACGGTTATAAAGAGTTGGGTGTTGCTGCGAAGGGAAATCCTGTTGAAATTATTATTGCCAATTGGCCTTGGGGTAAATACTTGCCACACGATATGGTTGATATTAAGGTCAGTAAATACAAGCGTATTTCCCCTGAAACAACGGTAATAGATGCCAAAATTTGCGGTCATTATATTGGCGGTATATTATCAGCTATTGAGTTGGAAGATACACAATATCACGAAGCTTTATTTTTAGACCATGACGGCAACGTAGCAGAAGGTGCTGGGGAGAACTTTTTTATTGTAAAAGATAAGGTGATTTTTACGCCGTCTCTTGGGCATATTTTACCTGGAATAACGCGTGCAACGATTATTGAAATTGCACAATATTATGGTTATAAAGTAGTGGAGCAAAAAATCACCCTTGAACAAGCCATGGAGGCTGATGAAGCCTTTTTCACTGGTACGGCCGTTGAGGTGACTCCAATTCGATCAATTAATGATAAAGTGATAGGGACAGCAGATGTTGTGGGCGAAGTTACAGCTTTCATCAAGCAAACGTATGATGATGTGGTACATGGCAGGAATGAAAACTTTATGCAATACTTAACTTTTGTTTAAATCTTAAGTCCAGTTGAGCTGTTTTTATTGAACAGCTCAATTGGTTCTAGTTCGTTTAATCGTAAATCTTATTTTTATCAACTTTTTTAGAAAAATCTGTTTCAAGCCCTTTTGCTAATAATGCAGCTTGTTCAACCCATTTTTCACGTTCAATACGGCCAGGGAATTTCATAAAAGTATCCATCCACTTGGCATTTTCATCGCTCCATGAGGCAATTTGTTCAAAATGGAAAACACCACGTTCAAAAAGAATACCTTCGAGAACTTTACCAATGCCTTTGATTCTTTTTAAATCATCGGCTTTGCCATTATGTGGCTCACTTAAAAATGCTGGAATTCCCGCCTCATTTTTTACTTCTTCAACAGAGGTTTCTCTAGTGTTGTGGGGTACTTCTGCAATTTGTGAAGAAACAGCCACTTCTTTAATTATTGTTTTGACTTCTGGTTTTTTATTTTGGCAATCTCTTAATTGTTGTTTTAACAATAAAATTTCACCCCTGTGTCTTTTACAACTTAGGTTTCTCCACAACCAACCAATTATTGCCCCTAAAATAAAAGCGGCTAATAAACATAAGAAAATTTGACTCAATAAATAATTCATTTTTTTACTCCATTTAGAGAATGTACTTTAAATTCGATTCGACGATTCTGCATTCGCCCTTGTTTTGTTTCATTAGTGGCAATGGGTTGAGATGAGCCAACACCTATGCCTGTTAGTTTGTCAGCTTTAACCCCTTGTTTAAATAAGTAATTGGCAACAGCCAGTGCTCGAGCTTTGCTGAGTTTTATGTTGTTGATTTCATTGCCAGATTTATCCGTGTGACCGATGATTTCTATAGCCACACCTTGGCAGGCTTTTGTTGTTTGGGCTAAATGGTTTAATAAATCAAAACTGCCAGCTAAGATTTCCGCACTGCCAGAATTAAATTGTACTTTTGACTGTTTGAGAAGATTAGATAAGTCTTGCTGGCACTGATTGGCATTCAGCGGTTGTTGGTTTACTATATTATTTGATTGTTGAGTGCTGTTGTCTTCGACAATTAATGAATATACAATTTTGGCATCATTGCCTAATGTGTTTTGAAGCTCGTGTGAGATTTGGTTTTTAACTAGCTCACTTGCGACTTTCCCTTTTAAAGTGATGATTTGACCCTCAAAACTAATATCGGCTGCATTGATTTTATGTAAATGCGGTAATAATTCGGATAGGTAGCGATGATAATCCGCTGGTATAATGTCTTTATTGCTATTAATGGATAGATTAAAATTCTGAGCCCGTTTAAATTTATCCAGTAAAAATCCAAAGTTAGTTTCAATAGTTTCTTTTGCTGTTGTTCCTACGAATTTAACTAATTCGTTATTTTCATTAAATAAAATGCGAACATGTGCAACCTTTGTTGGTTTGGCTTTGACAATTTGAATTTGATTTCCAAGTCCTGTCATGTGGCATTGATTTTGGAGTGATTTCAAAGCCTTTTCTTTAAGTTGTTTAGACTCAAGCGTACCAATAATTATAACATCACGCCCTGTATTTTGGGTTTGTGCTGTTAGTTGCGGTAGTCCTGCTTTATTTAAAATGTCCTGAGAACAAGTAGCAATATCTTGCTCAATTGAGCGTACATGCAACCACGTGCATAAAAGAAATATTATAATAAATCCTACAATGCCCAAAAATATAAGTGTTTTCTTGCCCATGTTAGTAATCTCTAATGGTTAAACTTGTATAATAATCCACTTGATTTGTTAAAAAGTCAAGTGAGTTAATGAAAGTTAACATTTGCTTAGATTAATTAATGACTGGTTTTTTTATAGGTAAGGGAATTGGTGGTGGGTCAAACTCTAAAGATTTGATGGGAGTTTTGTCTTTTATGACTGTCTCAATGTTGTTTTCGATTTTTACCTCGTTGGCAAAAATTAAATTAAGTGGGTTCATGACATCATCTTGTCTTTTTTTGTTTCGTACCAGTCCTTCGAGTTTAATGGATTTTTCTGTTAAGTTGATTCGAGCCACTTTTATGGGTTTTATTAATGGAAGTAAGTACGTTAAATGGTTAATTATTGAGTTTTTTCGTCTTGTAAAGACATCTAATTCAAGATCATGAGCTATTGTTTTATTTGGGAAATTTTCTTTAAAAAGAGTGAGTACTTCCTTCATTTGCTTTTGATTTTTAACTTTTCCATGGATTGTGACGAGCTCGTTAACGTCATCAACCTCAAATTGTAACCAAGATTGGTGCTTTGTATTGTTTTCGTTTAAAACTAAATCATCAATGATTTCAATAGTTCCGCAGGTTTCAAAAGATAAATTGTTTATTTTATATCTTGTTTGTTTATCTGCAGAACCTTTTAAAATGACTTGATTACCATGTTCGATAACTGCACTATTTTCAATACCATTATCAGCAAGCAATTTAAGGACACATGACTTACTTGATAGGGATTGCTCTTTCTGGTTTAAAAAAAGAACAATCCCGATTAGTGAAAACAGACTAAAAAATAGAACCCAGATTTTTTTTGTCATAATCGTGCGTGATGTTAATCGTGAGGTTTAGTTAGAATGGTAATTGGTACGTTATTTCTAATCCATTGTCCTCCTTCAGTTCCTTGGTATTCTACATTAACGGTTGATTTTCCATCAATAGCAATGTTTCCTAAATGGTTGTTGATGGTTGCAGTGATTGTACCTGCTGGAACGCTTGTTGTTTGAATGGCTGTATTTAATCGACCAAAGCCACTAACTTCATTCATTTGTATTGAAATTGGTTTACCAACTTCAAAGTCATCTTGTTGTCCAATTGCCCAACGTGGTTGACCTGTTTGGTCGTAATAATAAAGCGTTGCAACGAGAACTTTTTGGGCAATGGCAAAAGAAATCCCCCAACCAGAATCATCAACTCCACCGTACCAATTGCCAGCGACATCTGGAAAACCTTTATTGGTTTCACCGATAATGGGTTCAATACACCATTGACCTTGTTGGCTATTGATTTTCCATGTAGCTAAGGCAATTAAATCTTGTGGTCGTCCAGTGACTCCATCTTGGCACGCATTGCTAGTAAAAACAGAGTCAGAATTGAAATCAATCGATAGACGTCCATCGGTAATTGTAGGGTCAACGCTAAAGGCTTGGGCTGCAGCAGGGTCTATAGTAAAATCATAAATTGTCCGCAGTAATGTATCAGGTTCAAAATTAATATTAAGAATGCCATTTTCTAAGGTTGATAAAGAGGTGTACCATTCTGGCTTACCGTTATCATCATAAGTATAAAATACGGTAAAATAGCGGTTTTCTCGTCCAATAGGTTCAATAACAAAGCCATGACCATTGCGACTTCTGTCATACCAAAATCCAGTTAATGGTAATTTGTGTCCTTGGTTGATGTTTTCATCACAGACTTCTTTATCATCCCATATAACATGCGTCATTTTCATATCATCAACCCAAAACCCAATTTCGGCAACACTGCTATCAGAAATCATTCTAAACCGAAATTGTATGGTTTTGCCTTGGTAATTGCTGGATAAATCTACCATTGCATTGCGCCAAGTGTTGTGATCTCCTGACCATGCGCGGCGTGTGGAAGCTGTGTTATTGGTAAATAGTTGTCCATCATAAGACACGGAACTTAAATGTCCGATATCTTGCCACAAGCCACCTTTTTCTCGAATCTCAAGAACCGCTCCATCCCAATATTGGGTGCTGTCGCCTTCGGTTTTATACTTCAAAGCAAAACTTAAAGTGTTACCACCAGAGTTCATGATTAGCCAAGGTGATACAAGTGACTTATCAGAATATGCCCCTTCGTTTGTGGTGAACCAGCTGGAGTTTCCACTGTTTGACTCATTTGTAACTCGTTTCCATGGCGAATTACCAAGTCCAGTCATTACAGTCATTGAATGTTCTGAGTTTTCGGCTCCTTCGGTAAATTCAGTTGAATTGGTGTTTTTATCCGCAGCAGTTAGGAGCTCAAAGTTATGAATTGTATTAATAGTGTCGTATTGCAAAGAAGCTTCAACCCCAAGAATATTCATACAACTGGTCGCAGGGTCTAAGGTAATCTCATGCGATACCACAATAGAGGAATGAGGTGCTATTGTTGGTAGGTTTATCAGTGTATTTTGATTTATAGTCAAAGATAAATCAGCACCAGAAACAGCAAAGCCACTGTTGTTTTTAATTTCGAAAAGAATTAACCCTGTTTCGCCCGCATCAAGAATGCCATCATCATCATTACTTGAGTCAGTTGTGACAACCTTGTTTATTTTAAGCTCTAATGCATTGCGTGATGCTTTATAGGTTCCTCTACCATGGGTGCCAATATAAAGGGTGTTAACGCCAGACCATACCAAATCAACAACACGAGTATAGGCAACACCATAATGGTAACGAGTCCATTGTGGCGTTCCAGAACCCACATTTGTTACCCATAAACCTAACTCGCTGCCCACAAAGATGCGATTTGGATCAAGTGGGTCAATGGAAACTTGATACAAAGGCATATCAGGTAAATCTCCAGATAGAGAAATCCAACTGGTTCCACCATTAACACTTTTTAGGATGCGGTCTTCGCCATAATTAGAACGAGTTATATACAATGTCTTGCCAGAACTGTCATTAGTGTCAATTTTTATGTCTGTTATTGAACCAAATAGATTGCTTGCAGGAGTGATGTCAATAACCGTATTTTGCGTTCCAATATTTTGAATTTTATAAACGTTGCCACTAGTCATTCCAACAATAACCTCAGAAGTGGTTATGGGATTAAAAGTCAGAGCTGACACAGAACCACTGGCAAGAGCACCACTAATATCAGTAAATTGTGCATTGCTGATAAGGCGGGCATTAGTGGTAAAGAATACATTATCTGTGCCAACAATCATACGGTTGCCATCACTAGGATCCAGTGCGAAGGGTTGAATGAATAAAGCCCCATCTGTGTCTGGTAATTCAAAAAATTCCACAGAATTGCCAGAATTATTTGAACCAAACATACCACCCTCTGGATTTGAACCATAAAGAAAACGAGTATTTTGTTTATCCCAAGCAATGTATCCGCCATCACCTCCCCACCATTCTAGCCAGGTATTGTTATCACCGAAATAAATGTGAGAGCCGTTGTCTTGAGTTCCTGATGCCACTCTGCCATTATTGGGGTGAACATCAATGCCATAGGATTGAGAAATGCTCAATCCAGAATTAATTACTTTATAACTCACCCCATTATTTGTTGATTTATAAACGCCACCATCACCAACGGTATAAACTATGTTGCTATTGTTCGGGTCAAATATATAACCGTGATGGTCTGAATGCATGTATTTTGAGATGTCATTGTTTTCGCCGACAGGATCCCACTTTGTATTTTTAGTAAGTGTATTACCACCATCTGTGCTGACGTATTGATCAATTGCTCCCACGAACAGCTTGTTGGAATTGTGTGGGTCAACTGCAATAGCCAAATCATACCACCCTTGGCGTTCAATGAACTGAGTATTCGAAGTCGTTTTAATGAAATTGGTGCCATTGCCTGTTGATTTCCATAAACCTAAAGTTTTATCGTCATCGTTAGAAACCATAACATAAGTGACTCCATCAGTGCCAAAAGCTAATTCCATGCGACCGACATTACTGACAGGCAAACCATCAGATGAACTGAGTTGATTCCATGAGGCACCCGCATCATTGGACTCCATAACAAAACGGCTTAATACGGTTTTGATAACATTTTTAATGCCGCCATTTAAGCCTGATTGATTAGCTAAAAACTCGCCATCCGCTTTTGAAATCATAGCAGATGGAATGGTAATGGTTTCATCTTCGCCTCCCATTTCAAAAGGAGAATCATTTGTGTTTTGATAGATAACAACGGCAACAGCCCCTGCATTTTGCGCATTTTTGACTTTGACAGTAAAGTTACAACTGCCCCGTTGAGCGAGAGCAATTTTGCCAGAAAGATTGGCATTAATGGTTTCACAAGCATCATTGGTAGTTCCGGTGCCATCGTTGATTAGCACAATTGATTTATTGCCTGTGCCGCTGGCAGGAAATTCAGGCCCAAAAGAAGCCAAAACTGCCTCATAAGAACCATTGGCACTTGCAGGGCTGCTAATGTCAAGACTTAACGCATTGTTTGAATTGCCATAATGCACGGAAAGTAAATGATTTGGATTACTTGGGTCAACCTTTAAATCAACAAAGCCTCTGCCAACAACGGTAAATTGGCTGGTTTCAGTCCAGTTATTACCTAAATCCAATGACCTAAAAATACCTTTGCGGGTCGCTGCTACTAAGATGTCAGAATCTGGAATACGAGCAAGGCGATTGACAAAGTAAAAATTCTCGTTATCCGTAGCAGCTAACTGGTTCCACGTATTGCCAAAGTTTTCACTGACAAAAATACCAGCACCACGGGCGGCATCAAAATTAAAGTAGCCCTCTCCAGTTCCTAAAAAGACACGATTGGGTTCATCAGGGTCGCTTGTCATGCTGCCAATTGCAAGGCTTGGTAAAAAATCATCAAGTACTTCCCAGCTTTGGCCTTGGTTATTTGACTTGAACACACCACCAGAAACAGAACCCGCCAGAAGTTGGTAGGAGTCATCGGGTTTGATAACAAATCCACGGATTCTTCCAGCAAAATTGCTGGGGCCTAAGTTTTCAAAAGCAAGTTTTGGAATGTTTGTAGTAGAAGCGGCTTTATTGAGTTTGCGAGTGAGTTCAATGCTATCAACCGTTGTTTTAATTTGTTTGTTTAATTGCGCCGCGCTTTTGTTTTTTTCTTGCGATTGCCTCATAGAGGATAACCACGCAGCGGCTTTATCAGGCTGGTCGTATTTGAGTTCTTTTTCAGTTTTATGGAGACGTTTTTTTGTGGGTGTGGGGTTCAGCTGAATTAAAGAATACGCTGAAAAAGCCAAAATAGGGATGAGTAAAAATTTTAAATTCATAAGAGTCAAGCCAAAATAGTGTTTACGTACTTTGATTTTAGCACTTATTACCTAAATCCCAAAGTAGAAACGCGAATTAGAGTGCAATCAATTGATACGTATAGCAAACCAATAAAATTCGTCGTCACCTCATTGGTGATAAGATATTTTCTTGGTTTGCTAGGCGTGTTAAGGGGCTGCGCTATAATCGTGTTTTCTATTTTGGGATTTGGGTATTAATTGATAAATGTTAAAAGAGGTGAAAATTTAACAATCTAATCGAGTGCATTTCCCACTTGAGAACTGTTGGATTTATTAAGTTTCTGGCTAATCCAGTTACCTGTTTTGATTAGTTGTGCTAAATCTATGCCAGTTTCAATGCCCATACCATCAAGCATATAAACCACATCTTCTGTGGCAATATTGCCACTGGCACCCTTAGCATAAGGGCAACCACCAAGACCAGCAACTGATGTATCGATAATACGAGCACCGAGTTCTAAGCAAGCATAAATATTTGCTAAAGCTTGTCCATAGGTGTTGTGAAAATGCAAGGCAAGTGCATCAATGTCTGAAATTTCAGTACAAGCTTTAAGCATTTTTTGTGCCTTTAGCGGCGTGCCAGTGCCTATTGTGTCGCCCAGAGAGACTTCATAACAGCCTAATTGAAACAGTTTTTGCGTAACTTCTGCCACTTTTGAAGGATTTATTTCTCCTTCATACGGGCAACCCAAAACACAGGAAACATAACCACGAACAGTAATGTTATTCTGTTTGGCTAATGATACGACTGGTTTAAAACGTTCAAGTGATTCCTCTATAGTGCAGTTAATGTTTTTTTGGGTAAAGGATTCACTAGCAGCGGTAAAGACAGCGACTTCTTTAATGTTGCCCGCAATTGCTAACTTCATGCCTTTGAGGTTAGGAACAAGGGCAGAATAATTAATGTCCTGATGACGATGCAATTGTTCACATAGCAGTGATGAATCTGACAATTGAGGAACCCATTTCGGGCTAACAAAGCCAGTTATCTCTATGTTTTTAATCCCTGAATGACCTAAACGTTCAATAAGCTCGAGTTTTGTTGCTAAATCAACCACTTGTTTTTCATTCTGTAATCCATCACGGGGAGAAACTTCAACGATTTTGACTTGTTTGGGTGGTTTATACATGTGCTTTTATTAAAATAAGTGAATTATAGCATAACCAATAATCAAGCTAGATTAAATGTAAAATTGTAAGAGGGTTTCCTTGAGTTTGTTTATGAAATGAATTAATGTAACAACAACTTATTTTGGAGTCTGTTATGAGGATAAAACAACAAACACACTTATTTTTTGTTTTCTGTTTCATTTTAATGCTGACTTTTCAAGTCGAAGCAAAATCAAAACGCCAAAAAGTAAAGCTATCAACAGCTGGAAAAATCTATGTGCCGAAAGAAATAAAACCTTTTAAACTTTCGCAAACACATAAATATGACCAAA
>CAMZLQ010000071.1 GCA_947311585.1 uncultured Alcanivoracaceae bacterium
ATGCCGCCAAATTAACCAAAAAATTAAACATCAAGTGAACCTTGGTTCAAAATTTATCCCCTTGGGGGAACATCAAATGTGAAGTTACACAGTTATATTTACTCATTTCCCAAGAATAAAATTTAAACACTCTGGATTCCTGCTCTCGCTATGGCTCGGCTGGAATGACATATGATTTTATAAACTATTTAGTGCGCTTCATCCCAGTTTTCACCAATGCCTGTATCGACTTTTAGTGGAATATCGAGTTTAACCGCATTTTCCATTAGTTCTTTTACCAAAGCCGTTAACTCTTCTAGCTTTTCTTCACGGACTTCAAAGACCAGTTCATCGTGGACTTGCATGATCATGCGAATGTCTGCATTGTCTTTGATTTCGGTATAGACTGACAGCATAGCTTTTTTGATGATGTCGGCGGCGGTGCCTTGCATGGGGGCGTTGATGGCGGCGCGTTCGGCTCCGGCACGGATTCTGCCGTTGCGGTTTTTAATTTCGGGAAAATACAAGCGTCGACCAAAGAGTGTATCAACATAGGCGTTTTCTTTGGCCTCTGCTTTTATGGTTGTCATAAACTCGGCGACTTTTGGGTATTGTTCAAAGTAACGATTCATGTAATCGGCAGCTTCTTTGCGGGTTACGTTTAATTGTTTTGCCAGTCCAAAAGCACTCATGCCGTACATTAAGCCAAAGTTGATGGCTTTAGCAGCGCGGCGTTGGTCGCTTGAAACTTCATCAATTGCTACTTCAAAAACTTGAGAGGCGGTGCGGCTATGCACGTCTTGATTTTTGGCAAATGAGTCCAGTAAATTTTCATCCTGAGAGAGATGTGCCATGATGCGTAGTTCGATTTGTGAATAATCCGCTGCCATGACCTTGAAACCTTTTTCGGCAATAAAGGCTTGGCGGATTTTGCGCCCTTCGGCGGTGCGAATGGGGATATTTTGCAAGTTTGGATTAGATGAAGATAATCGACCTGTTGTTGTCACCGCTTGATGGTATGAAGTATGAATTCGTCCCGTTTTTGGATTGATTTCTAGTGGCAATTTGTCGGTATAAGTTGATTTTAATTTGCTTAAAGAGCGATTCTCAATAATAACCTTTGGTAATTCGTGTTCTTGTGCCAATTCTTGCAAAACATCTTCTGAGGTAGAGGGTTTGCCTGTTGGGGTTTTTTTGATAACAGGTATACCTTGTTCTTCAAATAGGATTTCTTGCAGTTGCTTAGGTGAGTTGAGGTTAAATTCACGACCGACTAGTTGGTATGCTTTTTGCTCCAATTCGGTTATTTTTTTGCTCAGTTCGTTACTTTGCTCTTTGAGTTTTTGGCTATCGACCAATACGCCTGTTTGTTCAATTTTTGCCAAAACATTCACCAGTGGAATTTCGATTTCATCGTAAACTTTTTGTTGTCTTGCAAACTTTTTCAACTCCTCTTTTAGAGTCAAATGGAGTTTTAAGGTAATATCGGCATCTTCCGCAGCGTAATGAGTGGCTTTATCGATATCGACTCTGGCAAAAGGAATTTGTTTTGCACCTTTGCCACAAACATCTTCGTATTTGGTGGTTTGTTCGCCTAAATACTTCATTGCCAGCGCATCCATATCGTGGCGACCATTGGTGTCTAACACATAGGATTCCATTAATGAGTCATGTGTCAGGTTGGAGATTTCGATACCATAATTGGATAACACATTCATGTCGTATTTGAAATGCTGTCCGATTAATTCAACTTTAGGGTTGTTGATTACTGGAATGACTAAGGTTAGTATTTCCTGTAAATCAAGCTGACCATCGATTAGCTTGTTTTCATCAATCAAACTTTCTTCGGTGTGACCAATGGGAATATAAGCAGCCTTGTCTGCAACACAGGCAAATGACATACCGACGATTTCGGCTTGCATAGAATTAAGTGAGGAGGTTTCTAAATCAAAGGCAACAATCCCAGCTTTCTCTATGTCTTTTAACCACGTATTTAACGTGTCTAAATCTTGAATGCAGGCGTAAGTTTTTTCTACTTTTACTTTGTTAACTTTGGCAGGTTTTGTTGCTGTTGTTGTCGCATTGCTGAATAAATCCCCTTGCGTGCTGCGTTGTAAAGACTTGATACTACATTCATGAGATAGGCGGTTTAGGGCATCGATATCTTCACTTTTTATAGTAAGCTTTTCGACATCACAATCCAAATCCAGATCCGTATCAATGGTGACTAATTGCTTAGATAAAGTAGTGATACCCTGATCTATGGCTTCACGCAGATATTCGCCAACTTTGCCTTTAACCTTGTCCGCGTTTTTAATGATATTTTCTAAGGTTTGGTGTTCTGCTAACCATTTAACTGCTGTTTTTGGACCAACCTTATTAACACCAGGGATATTGTCGGATTTATCTCCTACTAATGTCAAATAGTCGATAATTTGCTCGGGTTTAACGCCAAATTTTTCAATAACACCATCAATATCTAAAGTGGTGTTGCGCATGGTATCAATTAGCATCACTTCGTCATTCACCAATTGTGCCAAATCTTTATCTCCAGTAGAGATAACGGTATCAAAACCCGCTTTAGATGCCATGACTCCAAGCGTGCCCATAACATCATCTGCCTCTACACCCTTAACTTCAATAAGTGGAATGCCAAGGGCTTTAATGATTTCCTTGGTAGGTTGAATTTGCGAGCGTAAATCATCGGGCATTGGTGGTCGCGTGGCTTTGTATTGGTCATACATGTCATGGCGAAATGTTTTTCCTGGCGCATCAAACACCACAGCCATGTGTTCTGGTTTGTATTCGTTTAACATGCGATTAATCATGTTTATAACACCGTAAATCATGCCTGTGGGTTCGCCTTTATCATTGGATAAACGTTGTAACGCTGGCACAAAATAAGCGCGGTATAAATAGGCAGAGCCATCAACAAGGTATAAGGTTTTTTTAGGCATGATTGGTTTTGTATTAAAAGTGGGATTATTTTAGCAGTAAACCCCTTAAAAGTAATATTAATTCACCTAAATCCAATGTTGGGCGTATAATCACATTAACTTACTGTGGATTATCAATGACAAACAACGACATACTGCGCCGCTTACGGTATATTCTTAATATTAAAGACACCAAAATCACCAAGATTTTATCCTTGGTTAATTACCAAGCGCCATTACCTCGAGTAGTTTCGTGGTTAAAAAAAGAAGAAAATGAAGATTTTACCGAATGCACGGATAAAGATTTAATAGCATTTTTAGATGGCTTAATCATTGAAAAACGTGGAAAAAGAGAAGACTCAAATAATAGTCACAAAGTACAAGCACCAATCAGACTGAATAATAACCTTGTTTTCTTGAAGTTAAAAATAGCCTTTAATTTAAAATCTGATGATGTGTTAGAGCTGTTAAGCATGGCAAATTACAAAATAAGTAGCAGTGAACTCAGTGCTTTTTTCCGTAAGAAAACGCATCGCCATTACCGCGTGTGTAAAGACCAAATATTACGTAAGTTTTTAAAAGGTTTACAACTTAAATACACAATGCCAACAGAGTCAAGCAATCAACAAGTTACTAAAGTTGAATCAAGGCAATCAGCACCCAAGAAGTTAGAAGGAACGCTAAGAATGCCAGCAAAAAATCGGGTTAATACAATAGGCAACCAACCAACGACTAAAAAACCAAAGAAATTTAGCTGGTAGTTACCTTGTTTGCCTCGAATACCAACATTGTTCCACAGTAAGTGCAGATTGGTTTTAAATTCTTGGTTGGAATTATTTGAATAATTAATACCTCTTGTCTTTCAAAATATTTCTTTTGAAAGACAAGAGTTTGAGGTGTTAGCATTTATTGAACGAAGTTTTTATTCGTATCAGGTGTTTTCAGCCACTAATTATTTAGAAGAGTCTAAAATTTATACCCAAACTCTTCAACAAATCTTCTTTTAAACTCATCTAAAGTAAAACTGTGGTTTTGTGTGCCACTGCTGGCAATTTTTATGCTGCCTAATAAAGAAGCTATTCGACCTGTGGTTTGCATATCTAAATCATTGGTTAATCCATACAACAAGCCAGCTCGATAAGCGTCGCCACAACCTGTTGGATCAACAAGTTTTTCGGCTTGAACCACGGGAATATGATAAACAGTGCCATCTGTATAAATTTCCGAACCTTTTTCACCGCGCGTGACAATTAGTGCCTCTAAATGAGAGGCTATTTCTTTGGCATCCCAGCGGGTTCTCTCACAAACCAGTTCGTATTCGTAATCATTAACAGCCATCCAAGTGGCTTGAGCAATAAATTTCTTTAAGTCTTCACCATCAAATAAGGGCATCGCCTGACCGGGATCAAATATAAAAGGAATGCCCGCATCAACAAAACCTTGCGCATGAGAAATCATGCCTTCGCGCCCATCTGGCCCAACGATTCCTATACTAATATCTTTATGGTCTGAAACTTTACATTCGTGCGATAAACTCATCGCACCTGGGTGAAAAGCCGTTATTTGATTATTGTCTTGATCTGTAGTGATAAAGGCTTGGGGTGTAAACATGTCGTCTTTAATGATAATACCATCAAGTGGAATACCTAACTTTATTAAGTGTTGGCGGTACGGTTCAAAATCTTGACCAACTGCACCCATTGGAACAGGCTCTCCTCCTAATAACTTCAAGTTGTAAGCAATATTCCCTGCAACTCCACCAACAACTCGCGTCATATTAGGGACAAAAAATGAAACATTTAATTTATGTATTTGGTCTGGTAATATGTGATTCGAAAACCTGTCTTCAAAGACCATGATTGTGTCGTAGGCAAGTGACCCACAGATTAATGCTTTACTCATTTCTTATAATTCCTCTAATAATGTTTTGACTTGAGCTGGATTGGCTCTGCCTTTTGTTTGTTTCATCACTTGCCCAACAAAATAGTTGAACATTTTCATG
>CAMZLQ010000072.1 GCA_947311585.1 uncultured Alcanivoracaceae bacterium
GGCACTGGTTTTTTTCCTGCTTTTAACCCTGATTTACCTGAACCTCCTAAAGTTTCCCTTATTGTAAGGCAAGATGACACGGGTCGTTGGCGTGATGATAATGGCGAAGATTGGACGCACATGGTTTCGGGCGAACAAGCTAACCTTTCTGGAAGAGTGCAGGGGTGGACTTTGCTTGATCACGACATCACCGTAATTGATACACAAACTCACGAAGTTAGTTACGTGTCGGGATTGATGAATATTGGTATGGCAATCGGTTTTAATGTGGCTAAAAACCAGATAACATTGGTTGGTACCGATGCAACCAATGAAATAAGGTATGAACCTAACCTCAACGGCACATTTGTGCGGGTTAAATTGGGGGTGGTCTCTGCCAATAACCTTTTGCAACCAATGGTGATGGATTTAAACCCTCATCTGAACTACAGTCATTCAACTATTGCTCAGTCTGAACGCGATAAGTCGGTGGGTGACCCGCGAGGAATTGTCTGGAGTGAGGATGGTAATACGGGCTATGTTTCGGGCATGGGCTCTAATAATGTTATTGTTGTTGATGCTCTAGGCAACCGAAAAGGGCGTATTGAAGCGGGTCAAGGTGTGACTGGCTTGGTATTGGATGAGAGTCATAAGCGACTGTATGCATGGAATCATTTTGAAGCCAGTTTGTCGGTAATTGATACCCAAAACGAATTAGAATTAAATAAAGTGCATTTATTTAACCCTTTACCTCAATCGATTATAGAGGGTCGTAAATTTTTATACAGCACACACGATACTTCTGGGTTAGGACAAGCCTCTTGTGCATCCTGTCACGTGGATGCACGCATGGATAAGTTGGCATGGGATTTGGGTAATCCCGCAGGTGAGATGAAAATTTTTAATCAAAATTGCCAAACAGATTTTTCTGCAGTTTCGAACTTTAATTGTGAGAATTTCCATCCAATGAAAGGCCCAATGATGACCCAAACCTTTCAAGATATTATCGGACACGAACCTTTTCATTGGCGTGGAGATAGGGATGGAGTCGAGGAATTTAATGGGGCATTCATGTCGATAAATGGAGACGATACACAATTGTCAAGTCAAGAAATGGCACAATTCAAAGCCATGCTATCTACCATCACCTTTCCACCCAATGCCTACCGAAATATTGACAATAGCTTGCCTGAAAGTATTGAATTAACTCACCATTATACTTCTGGACGCTTTTCTGATGCGGGTTTACCCTTGGGTTTTGGCAATCCGCAACATGGTCTAGAACTCTTTAACTTAGGTTTGTTAGATAACGTATTCCAATGCGGTTCTTGTCACACAATTCCTACAGGAATGGCAGTTAATGGAGGGCTAAAACTAGGTGTTATAAATGCCAGTGTTGGTGGTGAGGTGATGCCACTTGGGCCGTTTGATGCGAACCACCTTGGCATTGTTAGTGTCGATGGTTCAACACAAAAATCCATTAAAACACCGCAATTAAGAAATTTGTATGAAAAAGTAGGGTTTGAAATGTCACGTACTGAATCTTTATCGGGTTTTGGCTTCTTACACGATGGTGCAATAGATTCTGTCTCACGTTTTTTAAGTGCGCCGGCTTTTGGTGTAGACTCCGATCAAGAGGTGGCTGATTTAGTGGCTTTGATGATGGCATTTTCGGGTTCTGAACTCGATAATGGTCATATTCCCTTGGGTAATACACCCGACCAATCACAAGACACTCATGCAGGCGTAGGACAACAGTTTACTCTTACCCAAGCCACTCAATCCAATGCTCGCGTGGATGAATTGGTTGCTATAGCCATGAGTGCTAAAGTTGATTTAATCGTTAATGCCAGTGATGGTCAAAATTATCTATTTAATGTCGCTGATAATCAGTTTATCAACGAGGATGGTGATGCCATTAGTGCGATTGGTTTAATGTCCATTCCAACTCCAATAAATACACTCAATTACACTCTTGTTCCCAAGGGTTTGGGTCAACGTTTAGCCTTTGATCGAGATGGCGATGGGATAAGTGATAAAGAAGAAATAGCTCAAGGTTCAAATCCTACCGATGCTCATTCCACTCAAATTCGACCCCAAACGGGGCTTTGGTTTAACCCTCAACGAAGTGGTCATGGCATTGATGTGCATTTTTCAGGCAACAATCTCTTTATGATTTGGTATACCTATAACGATGATAAAACACCAACTTGGTATATAGCCTCGGGTGTTTACCAACCCAATTGGCAAGCAGATTTATTGACAGTAAGATGGGATGCACTAACGAGAACAGCAACATCCGAAGTTGTAGGTCAGGTCAATTTAAATTTTGTTGGTGCAAAAAATGCACAATTTTCTTGGGATATTGATGGCAGAGAAGGCTCAGAACCCTTTGTTTATCTTAATGTGTCTAATCAACCTACAACAAAACAATTTACTGGTTCATTCTATAAACCAGATGATTCTGGTTGGGGGATTAGTGTTAACAGTAAAGGTGATGCTATTGTTATGATTGTGTATTATTATGATGAGAATGGGCAGCCGAGATGGTCAATAGGAAGTTCAACCAACAATGAAACTGGTCAAATAACCCTTTTATCAGTTACAGGATTTTGCCCTGATTGTGAATTTGAAGCAACAACAAATCAATCGGTGGGTTTAATTAACTATAATTTTACTTCTGTCAATCAATTATCTGCAAATATAGACATCACATACCCAGATAATAGTGCAGAAAAGTGGTTGTTAACTAACCAAAATTTACAAGCACTTTCAAGTGAGTTTTTTGATCCAGAGATGCAATAATAAATAGATGTAATGGTTGTTTTATGTCGCGGTATTAATAATGGTGCTATAATCCTCTTTTGATTATTGTAGCTATTAAAACATGCCTAACTTACACCAAGCCTATGCCAGTTGCCCAAAGCATTTAGAATTGCTTTTAAAAGAGGAGTTAATCTCTTTGGGAGCACAAGATGTTGCAGAAAAATTATCAGGAGTGGTGTTTTTTGCAAGCCCTGATGTCTTGATGAGAACTTTGTTATGGTCACGTTTATCTAATCGAATATTAGTATTGATTAACCAAATCAAAATTAACGATTCTGAAGACTTATACAATGCCGTCTATAAAACGGACTGGCAAAACCAAGTGCGCAATATGCCACAAACCTTAGCAATCAACTTTAAAGGAACAAATAAAGAACTGCGCAACACACAATATTCATCACAAGTGGTTAAAGATGCAATATGTGATAGATTGCGAGAAGCTAATGACTCGCGTCCTGATATAGTCAAAAGCAACGCTGACTTATCGGTTAGCGTAGTTTTAAAGCATAATCAAATATTAGTCTATCAAGATATTTCAGGACGTTCTTTGCATTTGCGCGGTTATCGTCAAAGTTTAACTAAAGCGCCATTGAAAGAAAATTTAGCCGCTGCGGTTTTGATTAGAGCTAATTGGCAAGAGCTAGCCAAACAAAATTATAATTTAATTGACCCTATGTGTGGATCAGGTACATTTTTAACTGAAGGGTATTTGATGGCGTGTGATATTGCACCAGGATTAACTAATCCACATTATTCAGTTGAGACTTGGAGTGAATTTAATCAAGATAAATGGAATGAACTGTTATTTGAAGCCAAAACGCGCATGATGGCAGGAGTTGAAAAATTCCAAGGGCAAATAATTGGAGCAGATCACCACAAAGATTCGGTCAAAATAACCGAAGAACATGCCTACCAACTCAATGCAGAGGATAAAATTCAATGCCAATACAAGACCTTTGATAACTTTAATATTCCTGCAAAGAATAACTTGATTGTCTGTAACCCTCCCTATGGTGTACGTTTAAAGAAAAATGTCGATGCCACATGGCGACAATTGGGGCAATGGATGGCAACCAAAGCATTGGGTAGCACTGCAGCGATAATGACGTATGCAAAAAGTCAGGGCTTTATGCTTGGATTTCGCGCCAAAAAATCATGGCAGTTGATGAATGGTGATATAGCCATTACATTGATTACTTTTGATATTGAAGCCAAAAAGAAGCTCAATTCACCAGAAGGACAAAAGCATGCTTTACCCGAAACAGCACAGATGGTCGCTAATCGAATCAAGAAGAACATGCACCGTTTAAAAAAATGGATAAAAAATGAGGATATTAATGCTTATCGAATTTACGATGCCGATATTCCAGAATATGCTGTTGCCATTGATGTTTACAATGAACACATTAATATTCAGGAGTACAAAGCTCCCAATACTATCCCTGAAAAGAAAACTAAAAAAAGATTGGAAGATGCTATTTTGGGCGCACAAGTGGCACTGAATATCAAGAATGACAAGGTTCATATCAAAACCCGTCAAAAACAAAGCAGTAATTTTCAATACGAAAACAAGCAGGTTGATAGCGGTGATATTATCGTACATGAACAAGACCGAAAGTATATTGTCAACTTAGAAAAATACCTCGATACAGGTCTATTTATTGACCACCGTTGGATTCGCTCCTATATTCAGCAAAATGCAAAGGGCACAACTTTTCTAAATTTATTTAGCTACACAGGCAGTGTTACTGTAGCAGCAGCAACCGGTGGTGCGGTTTCAACAGTTAGTGTTGATACCTCAAAAGCTTATTTGAGTTGGGCGCAAGAAAATTTTCGCATAAATCGCATGAATGTTTTCAGCCATAAATTGGTGCGCAGTGATGTGTTGGAATATTTGGGCGATTGCAAGCAAAAATTCGACTTAATTTTTGTTGATCCACCGACTTATTCAAACTCACACTCGCGTGATACCGATTGGGATGTGCAACGTGATCATATGCAATTGTTACTCGCCTGTAAAATGGTATTGAATCTAAATGGTACAATTATATTTTCAAATAATTACAAAAAATTTATCTTAGATGAAGAGTTGAATGATTATTTTGAAATAGAAGACTTAACTCAAAAAAGCATTTCTCCAGACTTTGTTAAAAGCAAAATCAAACGAGTGTGTTATCAATTGAAGCTTAAATAAGTTCAGGAAAATGTACAATAATATTCAGGCACTGCGAGGAATAGCGGCTTTTTTGGTTGTTATCTTTCACTTGCTTCCACATTTTCGGGCGATGGGTTTATCCAATGTAGTATTTGAATCTATCGCTCAATACGGTTATGCAGGTGTTGATGTATTTTTTGTTATTAGTGGGTTTGTGATGGCAAAGACAACGCAAAATTTGCCACGAAATTTTTCATCTGCAAAACAATTTATCAGCAAAAGATTTTTAAGAATTTATTCTGGTTATTTACCAATTTTTGCCTTTGCTTTATTCTATTATTCTACCTATAGTCCTGACTTTGTTAAAGAGATTGATTTGGTTAGTTCTCTATTCCTTACTTCTACGGATATGCAAACATTGTTGCTAGGTGTCTCTTGGTCATTAACTTACGAACTTTTTTCTATAGCCTTATTGCGTTAATATTACTGACGAAGCTTTCATTTAGATTTGTATTTTTTACTGTTGCATTTATGGTAATAATAAAAAACATATTTTTCCCTATAATTGATTTCAATTGGTTGAATTTTTCATTATCACTTTTTCTTTTAGAATTTATGGCAGGATTTTTTCTTTTTTCATTATTGAGGCATATTGCTCAACCGACATATTTACCAATACCTATAATTCTTGCATTGATTTCTCTTTATTTTGGAGTAACAATCCCTATGGAGAATAATTGGATTCGAATTATGACTTTTGGCGTATTTGGGTTTGCTGTGATTTGGATTCTATTGGCACTAGAGATAAATGAAAAACTGATTATAAGAGGGACATTAAAGAGAATAGGCGATGCCTCTTATTCACTGTATTTGGTACATATTGTTTTTGTGAATATGTTTTATACATCAGGCATACGCACTGCATTAGTCACTCATAATATCGCCTTATTGGGTTTTATCGTCTACACGATTATAATTGTTATAATTAGTCTTCTAATCTACAAATGGATAGAATTGCCATTGTATAAAAAGATGCTTCGCGTTATTATGCCAAGAAACATAACTA
>CAMZLQ010000073.1 GCA_947311585.1 uncultured Alcanivoracaceae bacterium
CCTGATTATAATTTTGAGTTGGATAGGATATTTAACTCTGGGTTTGAGTGATTTGAATCAGTTGTTCCATTAAAAAGGCTCATGTATTAGGTATTGAGCCTTTTTTGTTGGAAATCAAACAAAACTAAATTTATTCAAAACTATCTTTATAAACCAACCCAGGGTCATTGTTAAAATCAGGCTCTATTGCGGACCCTGATACGACGCCAAGCGGGTTGTATTCATTTTCAGGATAACCAGGGAAAATTTGATGAATTTGGTTGTTATGCAATCGTTTTAATAATATTTCAGTCCAGACATTGCGGTAATCAACAGTGCCTCTTAAATCCGCTCCCTGAAATAAATCGGCAGGAGCCAGCCCCGGCCATTGCCCATATTGTTGACCGCCATTAACACCACCACCGATAACCAAAGAGGTATTTGCCCAGCCATGATCAGTGCCGGCATCGGCATTGTCATGTGCGCGGCGACCAAATTCTGAATAGACTAACATGGTGGTTCTTTCTGCCCAAGTTCCTCCACCTGGAGCCAATACGTCTAAATCAGTAAAAAAGGCTTTAAATGCTTCAGAAATATCACGAACATTGTCATAAAATCCTTCTCCAACCACTAGATTTCTTTGATTATTGTGCGTGTCCCATCCGCTGCGATCGCATTGTCCAATTCTTACCCCTGTTTCTTGTTTAATTAATTGTGCCATAATTTGCAACTCTTCACCAAAACCAGTTAATCGTGTTGGGTCATCGGCTCGAACAGGATAAGCTGCGCCATTATCAGGAGGCGCATTAAAATCAACTTGTTCAACAATGGCAACAGCTGCCATGGCTTGTTCGCCAGCAGCATCCAGCTCGTTTGTTCCCGCGCTATAAATATCTGCCAGTGCTTGTTCTTGGTCGCTGTTAAAGTTGTTAGCATTGGTCGTATCAAAATCAAATGAACTGGGATAGCGTAATGAAACAGCGGATGGCTCACGTAACAATGAAAAAGTCACATTTGATTCCGTGACGACAACGGGTAAAGGAATTGCTGCAGGGTAATTTGTGGCAGTTGATAAATGCCGTGTTAACCACCCCGTTTGGGTGAATCGATTGCCAGGTGTACCAAGTTCTGCATAACGTTGGGCTTCAAAATGACTGCGGTTGACCTCGTAACTGGGTAGTCCACAGGCTCGAATAATAGCTAAATCATTTTGTTGGTAGAGATCTTGCAAAGGACCTGCTGCAGGATGAAGACCAAAACCTTGCCCTACCGAAAGCAATTGACTACTTGGAATCATTGTTCCATTTGAGCGTAAAGCTTCGTAATGTCCTCGATCAGGGTGTCCATCCATTGGTGTAAATAGACTTAAGCCATCCATACCGCCACGGAGAAATACAAAAATGAGTATGTTGTCAGAATAGTTGTTAGCAGAGCCAGCGGCAAATGAAACGTTAGGCAAACTTGCGGCTGTTGCCAGTGATGATGCGGCGGCACTTTTTAAAAATTTTCTTCTGTTTATCTTGTTAAATTTAGTCATGTAAGGTTCTCCTGTTCTATCGACGTATGGCATCTGGGGACATCATGATGAGCCCTATAAGTGTATAGACAACGCGTTGGTAAGTGCTTGAATTTGATAAGTTATTGGTGTCGGTTAAATCGTGTATAGACTGGTTCGCAGTTGCTCCACTTTTGTTCATAACGTAAGTAATGAGTTGAGTTCGCGTGTTGGCATCATAAGCGTAACCTCGCAAATGCAACATCCATGTATCAACTAATTGCGTAGGTGTGCGATTCAGAGGGCTTGGAATCAAGGTGTTGGATTGTTGAGCTAAGTTAAAGTAACGCAACCCACCAAGAATACCCGTATCGGGGTCGTCATAAGTGCGAGCACTTTTATTGAGAAAATACGTGATTGTACGCCACGAGGTGACTAAAGGAGCTGTCCCTGACCACAGGGCCTTTTCGTCGGGATAGCCTGTTGGATCATCGTAGTCGAATGGTTTTTGTCCTGTGTCATCTAATCGATAAAAAATGTTATTACTAGGAGAGTGATTATCGCGAAAATCTATATCGATATCTGTGGCTCTCATGGATGCGATAATGTTTTCTAAAGGGCGTTTAACTTTAGTTCCCCAGGTGGTTTGGAATTCTGGTGAAAGAAGTATATGCCGATAGACTTCTTTTAGTTGATTGGCATCGTTGCGACGATTATAAAATTCATCAGCGGTGCTTGAGACTAGACTCGCTGGCGGGTTGTCTCCAACCAATCGTGTGCATAATTTCCATGCAATAAATCGAGCGGTGCCATAATGATTGGCTAAGTAGCTTAACACATCGGTGACATCATTTTCTCCTCCATCAATGCCGATGCTTACATCAAGTACATTAATTGGGTTGGCTGCATGATCATCATAATGTTGGCCGTTTCTAAATAAAAAAGCACCCGTATCGGCAGCTCCTCCCGTGCCATCGGCAATACTCCAGCCTGTTAGAGCACGTGCAAATTGGAAAACATCAATTTCGGTATACCCCGTGCGTTGTCCTTTGCTGTTATTGCCCAGTGTATTAGGGTCAACGGTGCCATAATAATTTTCAATAGCGCCTAATGTATGTAATTCTAAAACCTCTCTTGCATAGTTTTCGTTGGGGTTGGGCCATGAGTTGCGGTAGTTATCTAAATAAAACAACATGCTTGCTGTTTTTGAATTGGCTAGTAACATATCATAAAAATTACCAAAGATATGACCTCTTATTTGGCGATCGTACTCTGGAAGCATACTTCTGATGACATCGCGATTGCCTTTTACATTGAAGTGATTAAACCAAAAATCTGCTAGTAACTCTCGCAATTGCCATTGGCTGTAAGTGCCTCGCAGGATTAAAAGTCTTTCCATTTGGTGACGAGGCCGACTTTTGGTACTGTATTCATTGGCTCCGGTATAACGGACATGTTCTGTCCATAATTGTGCCGCAGTTTTATTAATTGTATCATAGGCAGAACCGCTATTAAAAAATCCTGACATGCGTGCATCAACTTCTGTATCGGCAGAGGTGGGATTGAGTTGAGTATCAACCCAACTTGCTAAGCGCGTTGCATCATCTGCCCCAAGAGCATTAAATGCATCAATATCGCCAGGGCGAGGACCAAAGGCTGCTTTGTTATAAACCAAAGCTCCAAGAGGGGGCACATTGACTACAGAAGGTAGCATGATTGGTGAGGGTTTTAAAGTTTTTAATCCACCAAATTGGTGTGCAATAGCATCGGCTTTTACTTTGTTGGAAAATCCTATAGTTAGAGCAGAGGCTCCTGCTACTCCCGTGATTGCACTGTTTTTGAGAAAGTTTCGTCGTGATAAATTGCTCTTAGCTGTCATTGTCTGTGCCTTGTTTTTTTAAATAATACAACCAGTTTAGAGGTAGAATTTAATAATTTTTGTGACCTGTCTTGTATTTTTACAAACAAAATTGGTTATAATTGAAGATTAAAGATGTTATAACTGTTTTTTGTTATAAAAGTTTCTCTGGTTTTATAAATAATTTATTTAGGAATTACTATGTTGAAAAAAATTGTCACCTTTGCCTGTGTTTTGCTCAGTATTAAATTGCACGCTTTTTCTGGAGGTTCTGGAACTTGTGTGGTGGATGCTAATTATTCCAGTATTACAGGAATGAATAATCGATTTCGGAACAACAATCATGGAACTTACAGTGTGACATCAAATTTATCCGAATACCTACCAGGGCAAGTTGTTGAACTGACCTTAGCGGGTCCTGAATTTACTGGTTTGATGTTTACCGTTGTTGATGCAAACGGCAATAATGTAGGAACTTTCGCTCCAGAGGCAAATTTTGTTCATGAATGCAACGGAGCAAACCCCACAAATCCACCTGCAGCGGCAGTTACTCATTTATCCTCTTTTGGAAATTTGACATCTTATACACTGTTTTGGATTCCTCCAATGCAAAATGTAGGCACAGTCTATGTTTTGGGTTATGTATTAAAAGGGCAAAGATTTAATACGGCACAACAAGAATTTTTCCGTTTTGTGCGTGATGATAATTCCGCCATTAGTATTCAAAGCGGCATTGTTTTTAATAATGGATTTGAATAACTATATCTAGCACGATATCTAGCACGGTTAATGCTAACTAATCGGTTTTAAAAACTCTTGCCAGTGGCTGTCGTTTAATACGGAAGAAATATTGCCTTGACCATCAAAAATGCTTTTGGCAAGGGCATCTTTGTGTTTTTGCATTTTTTGAATGCGTTGTTCAACGGTGCCTTTAGTAATTAGCTTGTAAACAAAGACATTTTTATCTTGTCCTATCCGATGAGCACGATCAGAAGCTTGAGCTTCAGCTGCGGGATTCCACCATGGGTCGAAGTGAATAACGGTATCAGCAGCGGTTAAATTAATTCCTGCACCCCCGGCTTTTAAGCTTATTAAGAACACTGGAATTTCACTAGTTTGAAATTTTTCTATTAAAGCGCCGCGTTTAGCAGCAGGTGTTTTGCCAGTAAGCATTAAAGTCTCAATTCTCATGGATTTCAAATGTTCGGCAATGATGTCTAGCATTGATGTAAAAGATGAAAATAACAATATCTTTCTGCCTTCTTCAATCATATTTGGCAAGACAGTGGTTAACCAATTCAACTTGGCTGATTCATAAGTGCTGTCGATGGAGTCCAGATGTAATAGGGCTGGGTGACAACAAATTTGGCGCAAACGCAATAGTGCATTGCCGATGATAATTTTGTTGGTGGTTCCCGATGTTTTATCGAAAGCTTGTTTAATCTCGTCGCTCATAGTCAAACGCACCGTTTCGTAAATGTTTGCTTGGGATTCCCCCAATTCGATTAGTTGCACAATTTCAGTTTTATCTGGCAACTCTTTTGCCACCTCACCCTTTGTTCGACGCAACATAAAAGGCGAGACTCGTTGACTCAAATCCATTTGTCTTTGCTGGTTTTTTTCTTTTTCAATTGGAAATTGGTAAATGTGTTCAAACTGTTTTTGTTGACCTAAAAAACCTGGCATAAGGAAATTAAATAAAGACCACAATTCTCCAAGGTGGTTTTCTATAGGTGTACCACTTAAACACAAACGGTGTTTAGCCGGTATCTTTGATGCCGATTGTGCTGCACGAGTTTTGGCGTTCTTAATGGTTTGGGCTTCATCAAGAATCAGTAGGTGAAAATCAATTTTAGATAATTTCTCAATGTCTCGAGTCATTATGCCATAGCTGGTAATGGCAATATCAAAATCGCCTATTTGAGTATAAAGTTTTTCCCGATTGCTTCCAACTAAAAGAATGCAACTTAAATCAGGGGTAAATCTCCTGATTTCACTCTGCCAATTACTTAAAAGAGACGTTGGTACAACAATCAAGCTGGGAGATTTAAGTTTCCCATTGTTTTTTTCAGTCAATAAGTGTGCAAGAACTTGAAGGGTTTTCCCCAAACCCATGTCATCTGCTAAGATGCCGCCTAATGTGTGTTGACTCAAAAATTGCAACCACGACAATCCTGTAATTTGATAATCCCGAAGTGTAACTTTAAGGTTCGTTGGAGGGGAAATAAGTTGTAAACCAATAGTACCTGCCAATTCTTTGGCTTTATCTTGCAACCAGGTATCGCCTTGCCATTGGATTTCTTTTTCATTATCTTGATTATTTAAAGACTGTTGTAACTGATTAAGTCGCATGATTTGACTCTTGTCCAAGCTCAAAGAATCTTGCTTATTCAGAGATTTATCATCGTAGAGCTCGCTTAATGTCGATAAAATTTGTTTGATACTGTTGTGTTCAATACTGACATTGGTGCCATCAGAGAGTTTTAACGAAAAGTTTTCATTAGTGTTTTGTTGCCAATTACCCGACTTGATGGCTTTGACCAAAAAAGGTAAAATGTTGACGGTTTTTCCATCTATTTTTACCCCTAACTCCAAATCAAACCAGTCTTTGTCTTCTTCTGATTTAAGTTCAGCATACCATTGGTCAGCTTTAATTTGGTTGAGGCGGTAACTGTCATCAATTTCAATAATCCAACCTTCTTCCTTTAAAGCACAAATCAATGTCGCATAAGAGGCTAAATTGCCACCAAAATAGCGGTCATTGATGTGGTAATCATCCAGTAATGCCAGTTCATAATGCGCTTGTAAGGCATCCAGTTTTTCAATTTGACGCAAAAAACCAGCTAAACGATTAATCAATTCACTATCAGCAGCAACTTTACCCGTTGATAAATCTTCAAAAGTGAAATCTAATTTTCCTTGACTAAAGCTGATTTTGCCAATATCTAGGCTCATGATTTTTTCATAGGCTAGTGGAATAATTGTTTCATCTGTTCGAATCAATAATTTGGGTTTAATTGTTTGACTTGGGTTAATCCTAAGGGTTGTTTTCGGAGCTGATTGTTTAGCTTTGAATACCACTAAATTTTGATAAATAGATATATATGCAGAATCTAAAATCTTAACCATTTTATTCGTGATTTGCGAGCTTGTTCCAAACTGTAAAGCAGGGCGGTAGCAGTTTTTCCAAAAACACCTGCCAGTTTGTAAGATTTTTTTAAGTAAATCATCATCGCGTTTATTAACCAATACAAACGAGTGTTGCTTTATGATGTGATTACGCTGTAAACGATTAAGAATAATTTCATCGGTTAAGCTGACAAATTTAGGCAGTGGTTTTTGTTGCAATAATGAACTATCCAATTTAGCTTTAGTGGCGTAGCGTTCTTCTTTGCTCAAGTAAGCTTTGTGTAATGAAATGGTAAAGTTTTTTTCCTTTTCA